>NZJX01000012.1 GCA_002692065.1 Flavobacteriales bacterium
TATTAATATAAAATATATTACCCCAGAATAATGAATTTTGTGAGTTTTATGATCTTTCTTGTAAGCAATAGATATGAAAATAGAGAAACACACAACAAAAATAAAAGCAAAAATCCAGTGACCTTGTGTTATGTTTTCCATTATTTAATTGTTTCAAGATGTACTTTAATTATGAATTCATCATTTATAATTCTGTCTCCAAGATCATCAAAAAAATATTTCGATCTATGCTTAACATCATGTTTTGTTCGATCAATAGCAATTGTTGCATCAGCTATAAATGTTTTTTCATCATTGTGAAAATCAGTTGAAAAGGTGATTTCTTGGGATAATCCCCTTATTGTAATATCACCAGTTATCATATAAGATTTTCCGTCATAAACTACATTAGAAATTACAAACGATGATGTAGGAAACTTATTTGTTGCAAAAAAATCTTCATCTTTCAGATGTGCAACAAGTTTATTAGCATATTTAGGATTTTCTATATCAAGACAAGTTATTGTATTCATATCAATTGTAAATTCTCCTCCGATTAAAATATTATTTTTAAATATAAAATTTCCATTGAGTAAATTAACTGTTCCATCATGCTGTCCTCCTGTAATTTTTTCCCCAATCCATTTAACTGTGCTTTCTGATAAAGATATATTTTTTTTAACCTGACAATATAGATTATTTGATAATATAATAAAAAGTGAAATTAAAATTTGTTTTTTCATTTGAAATGAATTTATATTTTTGATAAAATTAATAAAAAAATAACTAAAATTATTTTAATGAAAAAACAAATTAAAAAAGTTGCTGAATTTCATAAATTATTTAAAATTGGAAATGGAAAAACAATTAAATCTAATATTGGTGAAAATACATATAATTTGAGATATAATTTAATGAATGAAGAAAATAATGAATATCTAATTGCATGTAAAAATAACGATATTACTGAAATAGCAGACGCTCTGGGAGATCAACTTTATATTCTATTTGGAACAATTTTAAAACATGGTTTACAGGACAAAATTGAGAACATTTTTGATGAAATTCATAGATCAAATTTGTCCAAACTTGACGAAACTGGTAATCCAATTTTTAGACATGATGGAAAAATTTTAAAGAGTAGTTCATATTTTAAACCAGATATATCAAAAATATTAAAATAATATTCTATTTGAAATATCTAAAATCTGAATTTTCTTTGATTTTTAAAAGAGAATAATAAATCAATTCTACAACAGCTTGAATATCATTAATGTCAGCAGTTTCTACTGTTGTATGCATATATTTAAGCGGTAAAGAAATTAATGAAGAAGCTACGCCTCCTGTAGCAAATGCAAATGCATCTGTATCAGTCCCCGTAAACCTCGATGCTGCAAGTCTTTGAAAAGGTATCTTATTTTCCTCAGCTGAATTAATAATTAATTTTAATAAATTATTCTGAACAGCTGGTCCATAGCTAAGAACTGGGCCCATTCCGCATTTTATATCTCCTTGTTGGTATTTATCTATCATTGGTGTATTTGTATCATGACACACATCTGTTACTATTGCAACATTTGGTTTAATTTTTTCAACAATCATTTTCGCCCCGTGAAGTCCGACTTCTTCTTGAACAGAATTTGTAATATAAAGACCAAACGGTAAATTTATTCCATTTGTTTTAATTAGTCTTGCAACTTCTGAAATTATAAATCCTCCAATTCTATTATCTAGGGCTCTACCTACTATAAACTTTTCATTTAAAGTCATCATCTTATCCTCATAAGTAACAACACAACCTACATGAATTCCCATTTTTTCAACTTCAGATTTTGAATTTGCTCCACAGTCGAGAAATATATTTTCAACTTTAGGGGATTTTTCATTCTTTGGTGTTCTTGTATGAATAGCAGGCCATCCAAAGACAGCTTTAATTAATCCATTACTGGTATGAATATTTACTCTTTTAGATGGTGCTATTTGATGATCTGATCCTCCATTTCTTTTTAAATAAATATAACCATCTTTTGTAATATAGTGAACAAACCAGGATATTTCGTCAGCATGAGCCTCGATAACAACTTTATATTTTGAATTAGGATTTACAATTCCAACAACAGTTCCATATGTATCAACTAAATATTCATCAATATATGGTTTAATTTGTTTGAGCCATAGTTTTTGACCTTCGGATTCAAATCCTGTAGGGGAGGAATTATTAAGATAAGCTTCTAAAAAATTTCTCGATTTTTTTGGAAAAAAATTATTGTTCATAAATTTAACATTTCAATTATTAACTTTGTCTCAAATTTAAATTATTTAATCCAATTTGTTTATTTTGTTAAAAAAAATTTTAAAAACATCAGACAATTCACATACAATTTATGTTCCAAACCTGAATGAAACCTATCACTCTATATATGGAGCAATTACTGAATCAAATCATATATTTATTAAAAATGGACTTTTAAGAAAATTAGATGTGAATGAGATATCAATCCTTGAGATTGGGTATGGTACAGGTTTAAATATATTACTTTCTTACCATGAATCCAGAGGGTCTAATAAAAATATTAACTATACAGCAATAGAACCATTTCCATTGAATTTGGAGATTCTTGACAAGTTGAATTATTTAAATTTTTTTGAAGAGAAAGATTTGTCTAAAATTTTTTTTAATATACATAAATCGAAATTTGATGTAAAATACAAGCTTGGTGATAAATTTCATTTAATCAAAAAAAAAATTAAGATTGAAAATCTAAATTTAAGCAATAAGTATGATTTAGTTTATTTTGATTTATTTGCACCAAGAGTTCAACCTAATTTATGGACTGTAAAAATATTCAAACAAATTTATGATATAATGAATTTTGGTAGTATTTTAGTTACATATTGTTCAAAAGGCTATGTAAAAAGAAATTTAAAAGAATGTGGATTTAAGATTGAGTCCTGTCCTGGTCCTCCTGGTAAAAGAGAGATTACTAGGGCTGTAAAATAACATACCTTAAATAATTTAATATACTAGATAGGAATCTCTAATACTATAATGAATGAAAAATTTTCTAATTGTTAACTTTATACTGATATTTTTATGTTCATTATTATTTAAAAGCTTATTTATCAGATTTTCTGATGATGTTCAAAAACCAAATTTTTTAAATTTTGATTCTCCATGGGCAGATTCTTTAATTGATAGAATGTCTTTAGAAGAAAAAATTGGTCAGCTTTTAATTATCAATGCAAACAGTTATATAGGTGATAAAAATTATTTAGACAAAGTTGATTCAATTATAACAAATTTTGGAGTTGGTGGATTAATTTATTTCAAATCAAATCCTTCAAAAATAATCAGATTAACAAACAGATTTCAGCGAATTACAAAAATACCACTAATAAATTCTATTGACGCAGAATGGGGACTAGCAATGAGAATAGATAGTATTTTAGATTTACCTTGGAATTTAACTTTAGGAGCTATTAAAGATGATAGTTTAATATATGAAATGGGAAGTTTAATTGCAATTTTTATGAAAAAATTAGGATTTCATCTTAATTTTGCCCCTGTTACAGATGTGAATTCAAATCCTGAAAATCCTATAATTAGTGCTAGATCTTTTGGAGAAAATCCAAAAAATGTATTTGAAAAATCTCTGGCTTACTATAAAGCTATGGACGATAATAATATTTTATCTTGTGCCAAACATTTTCCTGGTCATGGAGATACATATTTGGATTCTCACAAAGATCTTCCAATTATTTACAAAAATAAAAGTATTATGGATTCAGTTCATATTCAACCTTTCAAAAAATTAATTAATAAAGGTATTCCATCAATAATGACTGGACATCTCAGTATTCCATCTTTAGATAGTAATAAAAATATTCCTTCATCATTGTCTAAAATCATAATTGATTCTCTTTTAAAAAAAAAATTAAACTATGAAGGTTTGGTAATAACAGATGCATTAAATATGAGAGGAATTAAAGATTTTTCAGATAATAATTCTATATATATTGATGCATTATTAGCTGGAAATGATATTCTATTATTTCCTGAAGATGTTTCAATTGCTCTTAATTCAATACTCAGAGCTGTGAAAGATAGTTTGATTTCAGAGAAAATAATTCATAACTCATGTCATAAAATATTGAAGGCTAAAGAATGGCTTGGTCTCAATAATATTAATGATTCATATAATTTAGATAGCTTATCTTTTTTTAATAAAAAAATTAAATTATTAAATAAAAAGTTAGAAAAAGCTGCTATTACTTTAATAAAAAATACAAATAACTCTTTACCTATTAAAAAATTGAATAATAAAAAAATTGGATTAATTTCAATTGGAGAAGGTAACAAAAAACCATTTCATGATCAATTGAAATACTATTCAAATATTGAATTAATTGATGAAAAAAATCCAAGAATAAATGATTTTGACAGAATAATTTTGTCAATTCACAAAAACAATTTTAAGCCATGGGATATTCATGAATTATCAGCTCAAGAAAAAAAAATTGTAAACAAACTATCAAAAAAATCACATGTAGATTTAGTTATTTTTGCAAATCCATATTGTTTAGTAGGTGAATCTTTCTTTAAAAATTCAAAATCTATAACCATTGCATATCAAAATTCTAATTCAATGCAGTCAAATGTTGCACAATCAATTTATGGTGCATTTGATATTAATGGTAAACTACCAATAACTATTAATTCTAATTTTAGGGTCGGAAAGGGAATAAATTTGAGATCTATAAAAAGGTTGAAATACACTTCTCCCGAAGAAGTTGATTTCCCAATTGATAGTTTAAAAAAAATTGATTCAATAGTTAATATGTCAATACGCAATAAATCAATTCCAGGCTGTCAAATTTTAATTGCAAAAAATTCTAAAGTTTTTTTTAACAAATCATATGGATATCAGACTTATGACTCAGTAATTAAAATTAACAATTTTAGTCTTTATGATATTGCATCAATTACTAAAATTTCATCAACTTTACCAATTATAATGAATATGGTTGAGGAAAAAAAAATTGATTTAAATAAAAGTTTAAAATTTTACTTATCATTAGATTCAAAAAATCCTAAATCTAATATTAAGATTAATGAAATTTTAACACATTCAGCTAAACTTTACCCATGGATACCTTTCTACATTTCTACTATTGATGATTATGGGCGTCTAAAAAAAAATATTTATTCTAAAAATAGAAAGAAAAATTTCAATATTGAAGTTGCAGATGAAATATTTTTGAATGATTTTTATGTTGATTCAATTTATCTTCAAATTATAAATTCAAAAATGTTAGTCGAAAATAAATACAAATACAGTGATCTAGGGTTTTATTTATTAAAAAAAATTATAGAAAATATTTATAATGAAAAAATTGATAAAATTATAGATCCTTTATTTGAGAGTTTGGGTGCAAATTATATAACATATAATCCCCTTAAAAAAACTGAATCAAAAAATATAGTACCTACTGAAAATGATAATTATTTTAGGAATCAATTATTAAAGGGTTATGTGCATGATCCGGGAGCTGCAATGCAAGATGGACTTGGTGGTCATGCAGGTTTATTTTCAAATGCTAATGATCTTGCTAAATTACTTCAAATGTATTTAAATGAGGGAGAATATGGCGATGAAAAATATTTTAGTAAAAGTACTATAAGATATTTTACTTCATACCAATTTCCTCCAAAAATTAATAGGAGAGGTATAGGTTTTGATAAGCCCTCATTAGATGATGATGGGCCATCAAGTAATCTTGCATCAAAACTAAGTTATGGTCATTCGGGTTTTACAGGGACTTTAGTTTGGAATGATCCCAAATATGACTTAATTTACATATTTTTATCAAACAGAATCCATCCAAATGCAGAAAATGATTTATTGATTAAAAATAATGTTAGGACAGAAATTCAGGATATAATTTATAATTCAATTTTATGAAAATAGCAATAGTATGTTATCCAACTTTTGGAGGAAGCGGAATTATAGCTACTGAGCTTGGAAAAGGTCTAGCATTAAAGGGGCACGATATTCATTTTTTTTCTTATAAAATGCCTGTAAGATTAAATAAACATTTCAATAATATTTTTTTTCATGAAGTCTCAGTATTTGATTATCCTTTATTTGAATTTTCTCAATATGAAATTAGTCTTGTATGTAAACTATATGAGACTATTAAATATGAAAAAATTGATTTACTACATGTTCACTACGCAATTCCTCATGCATTTGTAGCATATTTGGTAAAAAAAATGTTAAATGAGGAAGATATTGATATACCAATTGTGACTACATTACATGGAACGGACATCTCTTTGGTGGGAAAATCTGCATCGTTGCACCCAATTGTTAAATTTTCAATAAATAAGTCAGATGTTGTTACTTGTGTATCAAATTCTTTAAAAGATGAAACAATAAATTTTTTTTCAATTAAAAAAGAAATTAATGTTATTCCAAATTTTATAAACTTTAAAAAAAAGAAGGAAAATCAAAAAATTAGATCAAATTTTGCTGATAAATCTGATAAAATTTTAATACATATTTCTAACTTTAGGCCTGTTAAGAAAGTTAATAATGTATTTAAAATTTTTACCAATCTTCGAACTAAAATTAATGCTAAGTTAATTTTAGTTGGTGATGGACCAGATAGAAGTAAAATTGAAAATATTTGTAGAAACTCTAAATTTAGAGATGATATATATTTTACTGGTAAATTAGAAAGCATTGATGATTTATTATCTATTTCAGATTTATTTATTTTGCCATCAGAAAAAGAAAGTTTTGGTTTAGTAGCACTTGAAGCAATGTCTCATGGTTTACCTGTTATTTCCTCAAATTCGGGAGGAATTATAAATGAAGATAAAGTGACAGGATTTACATCAAATTATAACGATATTGAGAAAATGTCAAATGATGCTATATCTATTTTGAGTGATAAAATTTTGTACAAGAAATTCTCTGATAATGCTTTAAATAAAGCCAAAAATTATGATATTTCAAGAATTTTACCCTTGTATGAAAAAATATATAATAATTTAATCAAATTTTGAATGACTTGGATAACAACGAAAAAAGCTTTAAAAAAAAAATTTAAGTTTAAAAGTTTTAATGAATCAATAAAATTTTTGAACGAAATTGCAGAAATTTCGGAAAAATTAAATCATCATCCTGAAATAATTGTAAAATTTGACGAAGTTTGGCTAAAACTTCAAACTCATGATGCTGGATGTGTTGTTACTAAAAAAGATTACAATTTTGCAAAAATAGTTGATGAAATTAGGAAATAGTTACCAATTATTTCTGGAATAAACTGATTGGGAAGCTTCAGTTATATCATTATTTATGATTTTGTAGTATGCGCTAATTGCTATCATAGCAGCGTTGTCCGTGCAATATTGGAGTTCAGGTAAATATAAATTCCAATTATTTATCTTACATTTAGTTGAAATTCGCTTTCTCAATTCAGAATTTGCAGACACTCCCCCTGATATAGCTATTTTATCGATATTATAAATTTTTAAAGCT
The DNA here is from genome assembly GCA_002692065.1 of Flavobacteriales bacterium. Lineage (GTDB taxonomy): Bacteria > Bacteroidota > Bacteroidia > Flavobacteriales > UBA7430. The sequence continues at coordinate 7,527 of NZJX01000012.1, forward strand.
TTTTCAATTTTATCTATCAAAATTGTAATTATTGTATTTTGAATTGATGCACAAAGATCTTTTAAGTTTTTTTTAATAAAGTTTTTATCAGATTTTATTTGATTGGATATTCTTTGAACAATATTTGATTTTAGTCCACTAAAACTAAAGTTTAATCCGTCTACTCTAGGTTTTGTGAATTCAAATGAATTTGGGTCTCCTTCAATTGATAATTTATCAATTATTGGTCCACCTGGATATTCTAACCCTAAGATTTTTGCACTTTTATCAAAAGTTTCTCCTACTGCATCATCTAAAGTCTGTCCTATTATTTTCATGTTTGAGAAGGATTTTACAAGAACTAATTGAGTATGTCCTCCAGATACAGTTAATGATATGAATGGAAATTTTGGTTCAGAATTTATAAAGTTTGATAAAATATGAGCTTTCATATGATTTATACCTATGCAAGGAATATCTAATGATAATGACAAAAATCTAGCAAATGAACTTCCAACAAGCAATGATCCAATTAATCCAGGCCCCTCAGTAAATGCAATATAATTAATATCATTAATTGAGACTTTTGCGGTTTTTAAAGCATTGTCTACAACTGGTATTATATTTATCTGATGGTCTCTTGATGCTAATTCAGGAACAACTCCACCAAATTTTTTATGTATTTGTTGGTTAGCTATTAAATTTGATAATACTTGATTATTTTTAGTTACTGATGCAGAAGTGTCATCACATGAAGATTCAATACCTAAAATAAGAATATCACTTTGCATTTTTACAGTTTTTTTTTAAATATAGTAACTAATTTTTTATATTTAATAATAATAACATAAAAAATGATTAAGGATTTAATTAGCAAACTATTTAGATATAGTAATAATAATAGTATTATTATATTATGTTTTATTATTTCACTATTTTTTTGGGTAATAATCAAATTATCAAAAAATTATAACGAAAAAATATATTTAAATGTAAATTATAAAAATTATCCGATAGATATGTTTCTTCAAAACGAACCAGATCATATCATTGAGATAAATGCTCTGGGATATGGTGTAGATTTTTTTAAAGAAATGTTTTTCAATAGATCTGTTGATATAGATGTTTCAAATTTAAAAAATGATAAAAATGAATTTGTCTTTATTACTAAAAACGAAAAATTAAAAGTTTCAAATTTGTTTAAAAATTTTAAAATAATTGATTTTAAACCCGATACATTGTGGTTAAATTTTAGTTTAAAAAGAAAAAAAAAAATTCCAATACGTATAAATAAAAAAATTACCTACGCAAAAAACTTTGATAAATATGGATCATTTAAGTTTAGTCCAGAATCAATGAATATTTTTGGGCCATCTTTTATTTTAGATACAATAGATAGTTTAGATACAGAATGGATTAATTTAAAAAATGTAAATAAAAATATCGAAAGAGATGTGAAAATTTTATTAAATCATGATTTGATTGTATCTGAATTTAATCATATTAAAATACAACAAAATGTTGCAAGGTATACACAAGTTAACATAAATCTTCCGATAAAAGTATTAAATAAACCAAAAAATACTGAGCTTATTTTGAATCCAAACAATGTAAAATTATCATATTGGATTGCTTTGGATGATTTTGAAAAAGTCAATGAAAGTGATTTTTTAATTTATTGTGATTATTCAGAGTTTGAAATTTCAAACTCCGATAAAATAAATATTTTTTTTGATGAGGAGACCAAATCTACTTTAATTTCAAATGTAAAGTTTTATCCATCAAACGTAGAATATATAAATATCAGATATGATTAAGGTTGGTATAACTGGAGGAATAGGTAGCGGTAAGACTGTTGTCTCAAATTTATTGAATAATTTTGGTTACCCAGTATATGATTCAGATAAAAATGCTAAAAAATTAATGAATTTCAAAACAGAATTAATTTCAAAAATAATTCATCATTTTGGATCAAATTCATATTTAAAAAATAAATTAAATTCAAAATTTTTAGCATCTGAGGTTTTTACTAATCGAAAGAAGCTTGAATTACTAAATAAAATCGTTCATCCATTTGTTAAAGAAGACTTTCTCTCATGGACTGAGTGTCAATATTCAAATATAGTTTTCAAAGAATCTGCTTTAATTTTTGAACTTGGTTTAAATCAAGAATTAGATTATAGTGTTTTAATTATTTCACCCAAAGAATTAAAAATTCAAAGAATAATAGAAAGAGATAACTTAAATAGGAGGGAAGTTTTAGAAAGAATGGAAAACCAATGGAGTGATGATAAGAAACAAAAGTATGCTGATTTTAAAATTATAAATGACAATAAAACTCTTTTAACAAATCAAGTTGTAGTTATTTTAGATAAAATTAAAAGCTCTATTAAACCATAGTTTTGTTGTAATCATCTAGGAACTTTTTTAATCCAGAATCAGTTAATTTATGATAAGTTATTTTCTTGAGTGTTTGATATGGTGCAGTAATTACATCGGCTCCAATTTCTGCACAATGTTCGATATGTGTATTTGATCTAATAGATGCACCAAGTATTTTTGTTGTCATGTTATAGTTATCAAATATTATTCTTATAGATTCAATTAAATCTAACCCATTTTCTCCAATATCGTCTAATCTTCCTATAAAGGGAGAAACATATGTAGCTCCAGCTTTGGCTGCAATTAAAGCTTGAATTGGAGAGAATACTAAAGTGCAATTAGTTTTAATTTTATTTTTACTAAAGAAACTAATTGCTTTGATACCATCGTTAATCATGGGGACTTTAACAACTATATTCTTATTTAACTTTGACAATTCTAATCCCTCATCAATAATTTCATCATAACTTGTAGAAATAACTTCTGCGGAAACAGGACCATCAATTAAACTGCATATTTTTTTATAATGATTATTCCAGTTTTGCTTTCCCTTAATTCCAAGTTTTGACATTAAGCTGGGGTTTGTTGTGATTCCAGATATTATTTTTAAATCAGAAAGTTCTTTGATTTCGTTTAAGTCTGCTGTATCCAAGAAAAAATCCATAGTTTTGTATTTAATTATGATTTAATTTTATTTTTTTGGAAACTTAAAAAAATATTTTTGATTTATCAATTTATAGGCACATAATTTAAGTTTTTAAAAATTTTTTAATAAAAAAGTTCGATTTTATTGTTGGAAATAAAATTTTTTTCTAAATTTGGAACAATACTTATTAAAAAGATAAAATATTTTTTAACTAAAACCCCCCATAGTATGAAGAAGTTATTTTTATTTCTTTTCGGAATTTTTGCTACTAGCTATGTTGCTTTCTCGCAAATAACTGCCGATTCGTTCACTCAACCTGCTAATACTGGTGCCAATCAAACTCTCGGTATTCAAGGATCAAATCCAACACTTGCTGCCACTCTTGGTCAATTTGTTGGTGGTCAACTTGGAGCTTTTTATGATCTCGATGGCGATGGTACACTAGAATGTGTTGGTCTTGAAACAATTATTGAAGGTTTTTTTGGTCTTGCTCTCTGGGGTGATGACTCATCAACTCCAGAAGCTGATGGTCTCCCTGCTGGCGGTCAACCTACCTTTGCTATTTTAACAACTGACGGATATGTTATTGATCTTGTTGAAATTCCTGAATTCTCTGGTTATGTTACAAATGGTATCGCATTCGTTGAGGATGTAAATATCAGTTATTATACTTGTGATGATCCTTCATCTTGTAATTATTCAGCTGATTTTCCATATGTTGTAGATCAAGTTATCTCATCATGTGATGGTCAAAGAGGATGTATGGATGAAGCTTATTTAGAATATAGTGCTTCTGCGACCTGTGATCCTGATGACGCATGTCAAACATTGATTGTTGTTGGTTGTATGGATCCTTCAGCTTGTAGTTATGATCCTGCAGCTAATGTTGACGATCCTGCAAGTTGTTCAGGTGTTTCAGGATGTACTGATGCTAATTACTTAGAATTTAATCCTTCTGCTAATTGTGATGATGGATCTTGTTCTGAGTTAGTAGTTTTAGGATGTACTGACGCTGAAGCTTTCAATTACAGTATGGATGCAAACGTTGACGATGGTTCTTGTGTAGATGTTGTTGAAGGTTGTACTCAGGCTGGTGCTTTTAATTTCAATCCAGGTGCAAATGTTGATGATGGTTCTTGTATAGATGTTGTTGAAGGGTGTACTAATCCTGGTGCAGAAAATTATAATCCTTCTGCAAATACTGATGACGGGACTTGTATAGCTGCCGCTTTGTGTTTTACTGTTGATCCTGACTTTCCTTGTGAAGAAATTACATCTAATAACATGTCAGTTTTATTCCCTGCAAGTAATCCTGCGTTATGGAATGATTTACAATCCAATGTTGAGGTTAATGATCAAATTGCTGTTTTTTATGTAACAGGAACTTTATCTAATGATGACTTGGGCTACTCAGCTACATCTTCTTTTGAAAATGCTGGTGGTCTTGTTTGGTCTGGCGGTCAAGTTGGTGCTGCGATATTTGGAGCTGATGCGAATGCAGGTAATGGTTTCCAACCAGGAGAAGAACTAGTTTGGTTAGTTTTAAGAGCTGGTGTAGTTCACGAAGCTACTGTTACTTATGCGACCCCAAATTATGATGGAACATATCAAGATGGTTCTTTTGTTACAGTTAATTCAATTGTAGTTGGAGGTCCTCTTCTTGAAGGTTGTATGAATTCAAACTATATGGAATATGATCCAATGGCTACCTCATCTGATCCTGATGACTGTATGACTTTAATTTCTGTTGGTTGTTTAGATGATAATTTACCTAACTATGCTGGTTCAGATTTAGATGTTAATTCAATTCATCCAAATGCACTAAACTATGGGAATGCATTTGGTCAAAATTATATGATAAATTTAAATACTGGTTTACCTGACGGTCTTTCTGGCGTTCCTGCATTATTCCATGATGCTGGTGTTTGCCAAACAAAATTGACTGGTTGTACTTATCCTTATGCTTCAAATTATGATGCTTTTGCCACTGAAGATGATGGTTCATGTGATTTCAGCTCTTATTCATACTATGAGCTTGAAGGAGCTAATTCTGAGCCGGGAGCTGTACTTTATTCTTTCGGAGGTGACGATAATCCTAATAACATGGATTGGGTTGGTTCTGATTTTGTTCACGCCAATTCCTTATATCAAGATGGAAGAATGGGTACAGGTCACATTATTACTGATTTAATAGAATCCTATAATGCATATACTGAATTATTTGATAATGCTGCTGCTGCTGCCGCTGCCGCTGCCGATGCTGCTGCTGCTGATGCTGCTGCTGCTGCTGCTCTATTACAATCAACTATTGATTCTGCTAATACTGCTTTTGCTGATGATGAAGNTCTAGATCTTATGGTATTAAATAATACTGNTGCAGAAATGCAAGCTGACGCTGACGCTGCTGCCTCTGCTGCTGCTGATCTATTATCCTCTACTTCTGCTGATTATGAAGCTCAATTATCTGATGCTGCCGCTGCTGCGTCTGCTGCTGCGTCTGCTGCTGATGCTTTATTAGCTCAAACAATTTCAGATGCTGCTTCTTTAGCACAATCTATCACTGATTCATTAAATTATCATAGAGCTCCTATTTACATTGACTTACATTCAGGTTGGAATACAATAGCTTACTATTTACATCATGAATCTCCAGTTGTTGCACAATTTGAAAATCAATTTGGTACTGAGGAAAATGTTCAGAGTAATATTAATATCGTTAAAAATAACGAGGGTATGTTCTACTGGCCTGATTTCATGTTCGATGGTTTAGGTATGCTAGAACCTGGTCAAGGATATCAAGTTAGAGTTAAAGATGGTATGGGGCTTTCCAATTTCTTCTTTGATCATGCTTTAACAGGAGATGATTTTAGACTCTTAAATTCTTCTATACCTACTTGGGCTGTTGAAATGCCTGTTGATAATCATCCTAATGATATCAAAACACTTATAAGAGTTGTTAACATGCTAGGTCAAGAAGTTTCTCCTTCCGAACAATTTAAAGGAGAGGTGCTGTTATATCTTTACAATGACGGTACAGTAGAAAAACGAATTGTTGAGTAATTAATATTATACACTAATATATAAAGAGCTGCTAATTGCAGCTCTTTTTTTTTGATTTAATTTTTAATTTTAAGTGAGATTTAAATTTCAAATAATATATTTATAATTATTTTTTTGTAATAAATATTTCTAATTTTTACTGTTATTAGATTCAAAAATCAATTACATTTTATTTAAAGTTTTTGCTTCTTAATTTTAATATTTATTAAATCAAATGTTTTTTTTTTTTAATTTTTTATTTAATATTTGATATAATTTTTGGCTATTTTGTTTTTTTTAATTAAAAAATACTTACTTTTTTAAAGTTTTTTTCTGATTTTTTTTTAATAAAAAATCTAACTTATAAATATTTAATCACTGCTTAATTTATAAGTATTTAACGTTTCATTTTACAGATATTATTTTTCAAATTCAATCATATTCCCTTTATTTTGCTCATGTTCTAATGTTTTTTTTTATTTAATTTATTACCTTCTGGATAATTTTTTTTTTTCTTTTTTTTTCTTTAAGATCTAATTTTTTTGATTTTTTTTTNTTCTTTATTTTTTTAAAATTCAATTCCAAATACTATATTATTATAATTTCTCTTTACTTTCTCATTAAAATTGTTTAAATTTGGATAATAAGGATAAAAATACGTTTAATTTAATACCCCCCCATAATGAAAAAACTTACTATATTTTTAAGCCTCTTTTCTGTTTGTTTATTCTCTTTTAATGCTAACTCTCAGAGTTTAATAAGTGACTGTGACGATTTTGCCTCAGGACCTGCTGCATGGCCTTATGTTCTAAACGCTGCACTTATCTCTGATGGAGCATCTAGTCAAGGATCTCAAACTTTTACTATGAATGTAACTTCTTTACCAGCTGATGGTGCCAATTTTAGAGTTTACAAAACTACAGCTAATGGAGGTGATTTCTTTGGAAATCCTGTAGCATTAGTTCTTGGTTCAAATAGCATCACTGTTGGTGCTGTAGCTTTTGACAGAGCAGTTAAATTTCAATTCTCAAGTGGAGATGTTGAATTTGATGCCTTAAGTGTAAATGGAGTAGATTCTGACTGTGCAGTTCCACCTGCACCTCCTTCTGTATCTTTGATTTCAAGTTGTGATGATTTTGTTTCAGGTTCAGCTGCGGCTTGGCCTTACATTCTAAATGCTGCACTTGTCTCTGATGGAGCATCCAGTCAAGGGTCTCAAACTTTTTCTATGAATGTAACCTCTTTACCAGCTGATGGCGCTAATTTTAGAGTTTACAAAACTACAGCTAATGGAGGTAATTTCTTTGGAAATCCAGTAGCATTAGTTCTTGGTTCAAATGGAATTACTGTTGGTTCTGTAGGCTTTGATAGAGCAGTTAAATTTCAATTCTCAAGTGGAGATGTAGAATTTGATGCTTTAAGTGTAAATGATGTTGCCTCTGATTGTCTTTCTCCTGCTGTCGTTGATGTACCAGGTTGTACTGACTCTAACGCATCCAATTACAATGCAGACGCTAATACAGATGATGGTTCATGTTTGACTAACGCTCTTTCACTTCAAGGGATATTAGATTTAAATGGATCATCAAGTGATATTTATTCAGGAACTGACGGTAAGGCAATACATTTAGTTGCAACTGCTGATATCGCTGATTTAAGTGTTTTTGGCCTAAGTGTAGCAAATAATGGTGGTGGTTCTGATGGAGAAGAATATACTCTTTCAGGAGCAGCAACTGCTGGAGACGATATTTTAGTATACAGAGTTGGATCTGGATCAAATTCAGAATCTTTCTTTGCTGATTATTTTGGAGATTGTTTCTCTGAATTTGATATTTTGGTACCTACTGGATCAAGTTTCCCTGATGGAAATGGTGATGATCCAGTTGAATTATTTGAAAACGGTGTTGTAATTGACTCATATGGAGACGTTGATGGTAGTGCAATATCTGGAGATCCATATGAAGATGGATGGACATATAGATTAGAGGATGGAACATGGTTAGATGGAGGAGAAGATTGTGATGTTGAATCACCTGAAGATTACTCAGTAGTTAGTTCTGGATGTCCTTATCCATTATGCCCAGAACCTGCTGTAACTTTACAAATTACAACCTCAGTTTGTCCTGGTGCGACATCAGTAAGATTAACAGGACCATGGTGGTCTTGGGATCCAAATGGTGGCCCTGAAGCTGTTGATAATGGGGATGGAACATGGACATTTACATTTGACCCTGCACCAGATGCAGATATGGAATACCTATTAGTTGTAGATGGTGTCCAAGAAAATATGTTAGAGGCTCCACATCCTGATTTAGATGGAGATGGAAATGGAGATTTATGGGATTGTACTCCTNTAACTGATTACTATTCATATGCTAATAGACAATGGGTAGTTGGATCAGGAGATGTTACTAACTCTTATGGAACTTGTGGTGATCTTGAATGTTCAGATCCATGTTTAACCTTAACCTTAACTGATAGTTATGGAGATACTTGGAATGGAGGTTCTCTAACAATTAATGGCGTTACTTATGATAATCCAACAGAATATAGTGGTCCAGGATGGTCTGGAGCATCTTCTGATTCATATGACTTATGTGATATTGATTTAATGACATGTACTAGTATTGAATACTCTGCAGGTTCTTATTCATCTGAAAATTCATGGCAAATCACAAACAGTCTTGGTGAAGTATTAGCCTCTGGTGGCAATAATTCTGCAACTCTTGGTGAATGTCCTGCATTTGTTAATTTCACTGTTGATATGAATAATGTTGATCAGCCAAGTGCTGAATACGACAATTTAGTAGTTAATGGATCTTGGAATGGATGGAATGGTTGGGGTGTTGAACTCTCTGATGCAGATTCTAATGGAGTGTGGACAGGAACTTTAGAGGTTGATCCAGGAACGTCATTTGAATATGTTGTAGCTGTAACTGGTTCTGCTGATGGATGGTCAGGATGGGGATTACAGTGGGGTGATGGATTTGATAATTTAAATGTTACTGTTGATGCAGGTGATGCCGGTTCTTCAGTTGAAACAAGTTTAACTCCTCAAAATCCTTGTTCTGGAGAAATTGTTACATTAACCTTAACTGACAGTTATGGAGATACATGGAATGGAGGATTACTAACAGTTAATGGTGTAGATTATGATAATCCTACACAATATAGTGGACCAGGATGGTCTGGAGCATCTTCGGACTCTTATGATGTTTGTCTAGATCTTTCAACGTGTTCAGATATCATATATACTGGAGGTTCTTATACATCTGAAAATTCATGGGAGGTAACCAACGCTAATGGTGAAGTACTTGCATCAGGTGGAGATGAATCAGGTGAAGTTGGAGCTTGTACTCCAGGATGTATGGACCCTGAAGCATTAAATTATAATGATCTTGCTGTTATTGATGATTCCTCTTGTTTTTATCCACCAGCTTGTACTAACATTAATTTCCAATTTGAAAATACTGGTTCAAATATGACATTATTTATTACTGATGGAAGTACTAGTTTTGGTAATCCTTTATCTGAAGGAGATTTAATTGGTGCATTTTTTACAAATGCCAATGGTGATTTACAATGTGCTGGTGCTTCACCATGGACTGGGGGAGCTTTACAAATTGCTGTAATGGGAACTGAATCATTAGAACTTGATAATGGTTTTGTCGAAGGTGAAGAATTAACAATTATGGCTCAAACTTCTTCTGGAATTTATGATGTTGTTCCTGTTTATCAGTCTGGCTCAGGTGTATATACTTTAAATGGTATATCTATTGCATCTTCTATTTCTTTCACTATTAACTGTGCTGGACAGCTTGAGGGGTGTTTAGATGGTCATTATTTTGAATATAACCCAGAAGCTACCCTTCACGTACCTGGAATGTGCCTAAATTTAACTGTATTTGGATGTATAGATGACTCATTTGCTGAATTTAACCCTCTTGCAAATGTTGATGATGGTTCTTGTGCAACATTGACTGGATGTATGGACCCTACTTACGTTGAATTTAATGAATTAGCTGAGGTAGACACTGACCCATCCTCTTGTTTAACACAAGTACTTGGATGTACAGCTTCAAATGCTGACAATTTTAATTCTGAAGCAACTCTTGATGATGGATCTTGTTTATTTTCTGGATGTACAGATAATTTTTATTCTGAATTTAATCCACAAGCAAATGTTGACGATGGATCTTGTTTAGTTACTTGGCAATCATATGCTTTAGACTTATCATCTCAATTAGCAGATGCAATTTCTAATCAAGATGATGGTATATCACAACTTGATGTTGATTATGCTGTTTATGCAGCCAATTTAGCTAGTGGAGAAATTTTATATGGAGTNCAGTCTGAACTTGACGCAGCTAATGCTATGATTGCTGAACTTCAAAGCTCTGATGGTTACTGCCCTGAAATATTAATTGATTTGATCCTAGGTTGGAATATGATTGGTTACACACTTGCTCATGAGCAAGATGCTGCTGCAACCTTCTCAAGTATTGATGAGCACATTCTAATTGTTAAGAATAATGCTGCAGAAGTTTATTGGCCAGAATTTGGATTTAATGGTATTGGTAATTTAATTCCAGGTCAAGGATATCAATTAAAAATAACTACCTCTATTGATGATTATACTTACCCTGATGTAGGTGATCAAAGAGTTGATTTATTTGAAACTGTTCCTTCATGGGCTATTGATATGGAAGCATTAATCCATCCTAATGATATAAGATCTCTTGTTAGAGTTGTGAATATGTTAGGACAAGAAGTTGATGTTAGAAATCAATTTAAAGGTGAAGTTTTATTGTATCTTTACAATGATGGAACTGTAGAAAAAAGAATTGTGGAGTAATACATTTCTAAATATATATAAAAAAGCCACCTAANTTAGGTGGCTTTTTTATTTTAATTTATTGAAGATAAAATAAGGATTATTATATTTGTTTAATTAAAAATTATAAAATGAATGATGATTTAAAACAGCATGTATTAAGCTCTGGAGTAAATACAGGTCTTATATCAGTAATAATTACTTTGAGTTCATGGATTGGAGGATCAAAATTTGCAACAAATTATATTTTTTCAATTCTATCATTTGTATTAATAATATGTATAACCTATTACTANACAAAAAAATATAAAAATTATAAAAATGGTTATTTAAGTTTTAAAGAAGCATTTACTTTGTCTACAGGTATATTAGTTTGTTCTGGATTTATCAACCTTTTTTTTAGTATTATTTTATATAATATAATCGATCCCAACTTCTCCATTGAATTGACTAATGAGATAATTGATAAGACTGTTAACCAACTTGAGTCTATTTTACCCGAAGATGAAATAGAAAATTTAGTTAATGAAATTGAAAAATCATCCTCTTTTACTCCAATTAATATGATAACTGGATATATATATTCTATAATTTTTTACTCTATAGTTGGATTAATCATGGGTACTTTATTAAAGAAAAAAAAATTATAAAAATAATTTGGAATTAAAATATCAAATATCAATTTGCATTCCTTTATTTAACGAATCAGAATCAATTTTTGAATTATACACATGGTTAATTAAGGTTTTAAATCATCATTCATTCAAATATGAAATTATTTTTGTTGATGATGGTAGTAGTGATGACTCGTGGTCAGAAATTAAAAAAATAATTAAAAATGACCAATATGTAAAAGCTGTAAAATTCAGAAGAAATTACGGTAAATCAGCTGCTTTGCACACAGCTTTTCAAATATCTAGTGGAGAAGTTGTTATTACCATGGATGCTGATTTACAGGATAGTCCTGAAGAAATTCCTGATTTATATAAAATGATCAAATTAGATAAATTTCATTTAGTTTCTGGATATAAAGCCAAAAGATATGATCCTTTGTCAAAAACTATCCCAACAAAACTTTTTAATCTGGTTACTAGAAAAATTTCTGGAATTAATCTAAGAGATTTTAATTGTGGTTTGAAAGCTTATAGTTCCAATGTTGTTAAGTCAATTGAAATATACGGAGAAATGCATCGATATATACCTGTTTTAGCAAAACGTGCAGGTTTTGATAAAATAGGTGAAAAAGTTGTTTCTCATCAAAAAAGAAAATATGGTGTCACAAAATTTGGAGTAGAGAGATTTATCAATGGTTTCTTAGATTTATTAACAGTAACTTTCATGTCTAAATTTAGTAAAAAACCAATGCATTTTTTTGGTCTATTAGGTATTTCTTTTTTCATTATTGGATTTTTAATTGCATCCTATTTTGCATTCGCAAAATATGTTTGGAATATTTATAATATGACTGATAGACCACTATTTTACCTTGGAATCTTGTCCATGATTATTGGATCTCAACTTTTTTTAACAGGTTTTTTAGCTGAATTAATATCAAGATCAAACTCTGATAGAAATAAATATATGATAGCTGAAAGAATTAATTTAAGGTCTTGAATAAGAAATTAATTATAATTAGTCCAGCTTATCCACTTAGGGGTGGCATAGCTGATAGTACTCACTTGTTAGCTTTATCTCTAAAAAAAATTGGTATTGACTTATTTATTATTTCATATAAATTACAATATCCTTCAATATTTTTTCCTGGTAAGACTCAATTTGTTCAAAATGAAAGAAAGCCTGATTTGAATATAATTCCAATAATTAATTCAATTAATCCCTTTTCTTGGTTAAAAACAATTAATTTTATTAGGAGTATTAATCCTGATATTATCTTAACTAGATTTTGGATCCCTTTTTTTTCTCCAGCTTTGAGTACAATTCTTAAGTTTACTTATTTAAAAAATAAAATTCCTTTAGTTGCATTATGTGATAATATTTTACCCCATGAAAAGAGACTTGGTGATAAATTGTTAATTAATTCATTTTTAAAAAATAATACCCATTTTCTTGTAATGTCAAAATCTGTTAAGATAGATTTATATAAGTTTATTAATTCTGATAATGTTCTTTACCATCCCCATCCAATTTATTCTAATTTTGGAAATTTATTAGATAAACAAACTGCAATTAATAAACTTGGACTTGAATCCACCTATAATTATATTTTATTTTTTGGATATATTAGAAAATATAAGGGTTTAGATATTTTAATAAATTCTTTGATATATCTCCCAAGCAACGTTAAACTTATTATAGCAGGAGAATTTTACGATGATTACAATAAGTATATCAAAATTATAGATAAATTAANGCTGTCTAAACGAATTATTATTTTTTCAAAATTTATTGAGAAAAATAAAGTTAATTTGTTTTTCTCTGCATGTGATTTGGTTGTACAACCATATATTAAAGCTACTCAAAGTGGTGTTGCACAAATCGCTTTTCATTTTAATAAACCAATTATTTCTACAAATGTTGGAGGTTTATCAGAATATATTGTTCATGGTAAACATGGTTATTTGGTAGAACCAAATCCAAAAAAAATTTCAGAATCTATTTTAGAATTTTATAACTTTCATAAAGAAAATCAATTTTCAAATAATATTAAATTATTTAAAAATAAATTTACATGGAATTCAATGGCTAAAATGCTAATTTCATTAATCAATAATTAAAAGAATGAAACTATCCTACATATATCCCTTAATAATTTTAACTCTAAATATTAGTCTTACTGATGCTCAAGATTATAAAAATCAAATTAATGAATATCTAAATGCTAATTTAGAAAGTTTAAATCTTGAAAGAAAAGATATATTAAATTTTGATATTTACAGAAATTATTACAGCTCTAAAACAAATTTGCAACACGTATTTATAAATCAAAGCATTAATAATTTAAATATTCATAAAGCTGAAATTAGACTTCATTATAACTCAGAAATTGGTTGGATATGTTCCCAAAATACATTTGTTAAACAAATTAACTCCAAAGAGATACAATCTTCAGTTTTAATTAATGAATTTGATGCATTAAATTTTGCGTGCAACAATGTAGGTATTAAATATAAATTACCAAAAAAAGTAATAAATGATGAAAATAATGTCATCTTTAAAACTGATTATTCTTTAAATGATATTCCAGTTAAACAATTATATTACCATGAAAAAGATAAATTAATTAAAGTTTGGAATTTATCTATCTATACTAAAGATGCAAATAACTATTGGGACTTTTTCATTGATTGCACTAATGGTAATATCTTAAAGAAATATAACTGGGTTAAAAAAGATGAGTTTAATAATTTTTTTGATGAAGATTATAAGAGTGAAGAAATTTCTAAATTTTCATATAATCAGGAAAAAATTCAAAATAATTTACCCTCATATAATGTTTTAGCATTTCCAATTGAAAGTCCATCTCATGGTGAAAGATCTATTGTGGTTAACCCAACTTATGAAANTTCATCACCCTTTGGATGGCATGATACTAATGGATCAGTGGGAAATGAATATACTATAACAAGAGGTAATAATGTTCATGCTTATCCTGATTTATTTGATTTAAATTATTCTCAAGGCTATGAACCTGACGGTGGCGATTCTTTATTATTTGATTTTCCATTTAACGAAATGGATGAACCTGATCAGTATAGAGAGGCATCAACAGTTAATTTATTTTATATTAATAATTTAATGCATGACGTATGGTACAATTATGGTTTTGATCCCCAAGCTGGAAATTTTCAATATAATAATTATGGTGAAGGAGGATATTCAAATGATTATGTAGTAGCTGAATCTCAGGATTCAAGTTTGGGTACAAATTTTGCCCTTAATAATGCTAATTTTATGACACCCCCTGATGGCCAAAATCCCAGAATGCAAATGTATATTTATGAAAAATCTGATAATCCATACGATTTATTTACTGTAAATTTTCCTGATTTTTTAGCTGGTAATTACGAAGTTAATCCAGCAAATGGTTGGGGTGGAGAAGTTACTTCTGAACCAATTACTGGAAATATCGAACATGTTGATGATGGAACCATAAATGGCCATCTTGGGTGTGAGGATTTAACAAATGATTTATTTGGTAAAATAGCATTAGTTAGCAGAGGAACCTGTGAGTTTGGATTAAAGTCATTAAATGCGCAAAATGCTGGAGCAATTGCGGTTATAATTTATAATAATGTAAATGGTATTGTTACAATGGGTGCTGGTGAAGATGGAGCTAATGTTTCTATTCCTTCTGTTTTTATTGATAAAATTGATGGAGAGTTATTAAGAGATAATTTATTTAGTGGAGAAATAATAGAAGCAACATTTGTCAATAATACCCCACCTGGACCTGATTATCTTGATACAGATTTTGATAATGGAATTATAGTACATGAGTATGGCCATGGAATTTCAGGAAGATTAGCTGGAATAAACTGTTTAGATAATGATGAACAAGCAGGAGAGGGTTGGAGTGACTTTTTCTCTTTAGTTATGACAACCAATAGTAATAATTATCCTGAAGAACCAAGAGGAATTGGAACTTATGTAAGTGCTCAATCTCCTGATGGTAGAGGATTTAGACCTTTTAGATATAGTAGAGACATGACTATAAATCCTGTTACCTATGATTATATTATCACCACTTATATTCCCCATGGATTGGGATCTGTTTGGACATCTATGTTGTGGGATTTATATTGGAACTTTGTTGATCTTTATGGTTTTAGTGATGATATTTATGAAGGTGAAGGAGGTAATAATATGGTAATGCAATTAGTTATTGATGGCTTAAAACTTCAACCTTGTGAACCGACATTTACAGATATGAGAGATGCAATATTATTAGCAGATCAAATTTTATATGAAGGTAAAAACTCCTGTCTCATTTGGCAAACATTCGCAAGAAGAGGCTTAGGATATTCAGCTGAATCTGGATCCTCTAGCAGTAGGTCTGACGGAAGAGAAGCTTTTGATATCTTACCCTCATGTTTAAAATCTTTAAAAATACAAAAGACTGGAAATTCATTCGCAAAAGCTGGAGAAAGTATAAACTATGAAATTAAAATAGATAATCATACTGATGATATTCTCAATAATGTTATAATTAAGGATACACTTGATGCTTCAGTTAGTTTTCAAAATTCGTCTAATTGTGATGTAATTGAAAATAATAATATTTTGACGTTTGATATTGGAGAATTACTAGCAGGTGAGTCAAGAACTTGTAATTTT
The DNA here is from genome assembly GCA_002692065.1 of Flavobacteriales bacterium. Classification (GTDB taxonomy): domain Bacteria; phylum Bacteroidota; class Bacteroidia; order Flavobacteriales; family UBA7430. The sequence continues at coordinate 23,702 of NZJX01000012.1, forward strand.
TCTGTTTTAACAGATCCTTTATTACATAGTGAAGTTTTATTTTTTGATGATTTAGAGGATGGTGATTTTAATTGGAATATTGAATCTGAAACAGAATTATTTTGGGAATTAGAAAATGATAATCCATACAGTGGTTCAGATGCTTTTTTTGCCGAAAATTCAACAGAAAGTTATGAATCTCATCTCGAATTATCTCCTTTTTTAGTTCAAGGTCAAAATCCTACATTAAGTTTTTGGCACGAATATATAACTGAGTCAGGATTTGATGGTGGAACTATATCAATTTCATTAGATGGAACTAATTATGAAGATTTAGGAGAAAATATTATCAGAGGAAGTTATAGGGGGCTTTCTCAAGGACCACCTCCACTTGGTGGTAAAAATTCTTATTGGGGAGATAGTCAGGGGTTCATCAATACTTTGGTCGATTTAAGTTCTTTTATTGGAGAAAATGTAACAATTAGATTTTCATTTATGACAGATGATGAAAATGGAGAAAATGTTGATATCTATGGTTGGACAATTGATGATATAAGTATTATTGACAGATTTCAAGTCTTAAATAAAGCTTGTGTATCTGCTGATAATTATTCATCTGTATGTTCCCAAGTAAAAAATGGAGGTACTTTAATTAATGAAGAATTTGAAGTTGATATAAAAAATCCAGTTAATGAAAATACTGTTAATGTTTTTCCTAATCCTTCAAATAATTTTTTAGATATAAAACTATCGCCTAATTGGGATTCTAAGATTAATATTAAATTATATGATATGAATGGTAAAGTTTTAATAAATAACTTTTATGAGACCACAAATATTAGACTTAAAACAGAATTTTTATCTAATGGTATCTACTTTATTGATATTCAAGATTCGAGAAATTTAGTTACCAAAAAAATATCTATCAAGCATTAGTTATAAATGAAGATTTTTATTCTTATTTGTTATTTATTTTTCTTTATTGATCAAATATCTTCTCAAGAATTTAATAGAATAGATGATAATGGATTTAAGCAAGGCTTATGGAAAAAGAATTATGATTGGGGGGGATTGAAGTATAAAGGTGAATTTATAGATAACAAAGAAGTTGGATTTTTTTTCTTCTATGATAAAAAAGGGAGACTATTTTCAAAAAGAGAATATATTAATCCTGGAGATACAAGTAATGTAACTATATATATGCCATCTGGCAAAATAGAAGCAGAGGGTAAATTTAAGGGGAAAGTGAAAATTGGTCTATGGAAATATTTCAGTGATAGCGGTTATTTATTATTTACTGAGGAATATGTTAATGGAGTAAAAAATGGTAAAGAAATAGTTTTTTATTCAGATAGTTCAATTTTTAAGTCCATAAAATGGAAAAATAATTTTAAAGATGGTGAATCTTTAAAATACTATAAAAATGGAAAAATTCAAGAAGTAAAATATCATTCACAAGGATTATTAAATGGAGAGTATATTAATTATTTTTCAAACGGAATAATAAAAATAAAAGGAAATTACAAAAACGGAATTAAAGTTTCAGTTTGGGAATATTTTGATGAATATTCTAAGTTAATAAATATTCAAGATTTTAAGTAAAATTTATGTATTTTAATACTAGATTATGAATAGAATAACAAAATTATTTAATATAGAATTTCCGATAATTCAAGCTGGTATGGTTTGGTGTAGTGGCTGGGAATTAGCCTCATCTGTAAGTAATTCTGGAGGTCTGGGAATTATTGGAGCTGGTTCAATGTATCCAAATATATTAGATTCTCAAATTAAAAAATGTAAAAATGCTACAAAACTTCCTTTTGGAGTAAATTTACCTCTTTTATACCCTGATATTGATAAACACATTGAAATAATAATAAAAAATAAAGTTCCAATAGTTTTCACTTCAGCAGGATCACCAAAGAGATGGACAAAATTTTTAAAATCTCATAAAATTATAATTGTACATGTTGTTTCTAGTTTTGATTTTGCAAAAAAATGTCAAAATGAGGGTGTTGATGCAATTGTAGCTGAGGGTTTTGAAGCTGGTGGTCACAACGGTCGTGAAGAGACAACATCAATGTGTCTAATTCCAAATATTACAACAAATATTAATATTCCTACTATAGCTGCTGGTGGTATTGCGTCTGGTAAAGCAATGGCTGCAGCATTTGCTCTGGGTGCTGAAGGAGTCCAAATTGGCTCAAGATTTGTTGCATCAAAAGAGTCTTCAGCACATATTAATTTTAAAAATGCAATTATTAATTCAAATGAAGGCGATACATCTTTAACTTTAAAAGAATTAACTCCAGTGAGATTATTAAAAAATAAATTTTATGATAAAATTCAAAATGCTTATTTGAAAAAATCGAATATAGATCAATTAAATAGCTTACTTGGAAAAGGAAGAGCTAAAAAAGGGATGTTTGAAGGAGATTTAGAAGAAGGTGAACTTGAAATTGGTCAAATTTCGTCAACAATAAATAAAATAAAATCTGCATCAGAAATTTTTGATGAAATTAAAAATGAATTTTATTTAACTTTAAATAATTTAAATAATTTAAATATTAAATAACAAACTTGTTTAATTCACAGTTATAAGTTGATTTACGTTATTTGTCAATTAAATTTATTTATTAAGTACTATAAGTTATGATAAGATTTAATTTAAATTTGATATTATTTATTTTTTTGATTAATCCAAAAATTATTCAATGTCAAGAATTTGAATGGTGGAACGAAAAACATGACTGGGATGGTACAACTCACTGGTCAGATTATTTAATTATGTCACCTAAATTTTTTGGTCCTAATGCTTTTCCAATACCATTTCCAGAAAAAATGATTGAAGAAACAAACTTAGATTTAAGTTTCAATTGTCACAGTAATAAAAATGAATTTTCGAAAGATATTTTGAGTAAAATATCCATTCCTTTTGGTTCAAAAGTTAATATTAAATTACAAATTAATCCTGTTGAGTATTTTAGTATGGACTCAGTTATTAGAGATAAAAGGTTTATTAGAGACAAAAAATCTAGAGGTTTTTCTGTTGGAGATCTTCTTTTTGAAACTAAAATGAGATTATATGAAAGAAAAAATTATGAACTAAATATGAATGTTGGCCTAAAAACAGCATCAGGGTCTCAATTAATGAATGCAAGATATACAGATTCTCCCTCTTACTATTTTAATATAGTTTGGTTTAATGAGTATTCAATAAATCAAAAATATGATATTGAAACTGGATTTTTATTAGGGTTATATGTATGGCAAACTAATCTTAATGATTATAGACAGAATGATGCATTATTATCATCTTTTTTAATCAACTTTTCTTTTAAAAATTTTAATATTCAGAATACTATACGAGGATTTAAAGGTTATATTGGTAACGGAGATTTTCCAATTTTATATCGTATTAAATTTTCAACAAATATCAAAAATAAAGAGTTTTTCATATTCAAACAGTATACTTTGAAGGATAATCCATTTAATACTCTTTCCTTTGGAATTTCAAGTAATTTTTAATAATAAAACTTAATTTTTAAGTATATTTACATGCAATTATTATAATATTGCATATGAACAAAAATTCAAGTTCAAAGTTTTTAGAGGGTTTAGCCTACGATGATGTATTATTAAGACCAAGTTATTCTGAAGTTTTACCCTCTCAGGTAGATATATCCTCAAAATTTTCTAAAAATATTAATCTTAAGGTTCCCATAATTTCTGCCGCAATGGATACAGTATCTGAATCTGCCTTAGCTATTTCAATTGCTAGAGAAGGTGGTATAGCAGTAATACATAAAAATTTATCAATTGAGGAACAAGCTAAAGAGGTTATTTTAGTTAAAAGAGCTGAATCAGGTATGATTTTAGACCCAATTACATTATTAAATAATTCTAAAGTTGTTGATGCAAAAAAAATAATGAGTGAATTTAAGATTGGAGGTATACCCATATTAAATTCCAAATCAAAACTGGTTGGAATAGTTACTAATAGAGACTTAAGATTTGTTAAAGATAATAATTTATGTATTAATGAAATTATGACATCAAATTTAGTAACTACTTCTGATAATACCACCTTAGCTCAAGCTGAAGATATCTTAAAAAAGCATAAAATTGAAAAGTTACCTGTTGTTGATTTACAAAATAATTTAATTGGATTATTTACTTATAGAGACATAACAAAAGTTAAAATAAATCCTAATTCAAATAAAGATTCATTAGGAAGACTCAGGGTAGCTGCTGCGATTGGTGTAACAGATAATGTTAATGAAAGAGTTTCTGCTTTAGTTGAAGCTGGAGTTGATGCAGTTGTGTTAGATACTGCTCATGCTCATTCATCGAGAGTAATCAATGTATTAAATCTAATTAAAAATAAATATTTAAATTTGGATGTTGTTGTAGGAAATATTGCTACTGTTGAAGCTGCTAAATTTTTAATTGATGCAGGTGCAGATTCAATTAAAGTTGGAATTGGTCCTGGATCTATTTGTACGACCAGAGTTGTCGCTGGTGTTGGTGTGCCCCAATTTTCAGCGATTCTAGATATTGCAAGTAAGTTTAAGAATTCAAATGTACCAATAATTGCTGATGGTGGAATCAGATATTCGGGTGATATAGTCAAGGCTATTGCTGCAGGTGCAGATTCAGTAATGCTTGGATCACTTCTAGCAGGAACTGAAGAATCGCCTGGTGAGACTATAATTTATGAAGGAAGAAAGTATAAAACTTATAGGGGAATGGGGTCAATTGATGCAATGAAATCAGGTTCAAAAGATAGATATTTTCAAGAAAATGAAAAAAAAACATCAAAGCTTGTACCTGAAGGAATTGTTGGAAGAGTTGATTATAAAGGTAAATTATCTGAAGTTATATTTCAATATGTTGGTGGATTAAAAGCTGGTATGGGATATGTTGGTGCAAAAAATATAGAAAATTTAAAAAATAATTCAACTTTTGTAAAAATCACAAGTTCTGGAATAATCGAGTCTCACCCTCACAATGTTACTATCACTAGAGAGGCACCAAATTACAGCAGAAAATAGATCATTATTATGAAAAAATCAATTATTATAATTTTATCATTATACTTTAATAATCTTTTTAGCCAATCTGATTATCAAAGTATTTTGTCAATTGATAATAAAAAAATTAATTACACAGACTTTTTATCAATTTACAATAAAAATAGAAGTGAAATAGAACCTAATTATAAAAATTCAATAGATGAATATTTAGATTTATTTATAAATTTTAAACTAAAAGTTCATGAAGCTGAATTACTTGATTTAGATAAGTCCGAAAAGTTTATTAGAGAATTAGAAACCTACAGAGATCAGCTGGCAAAACCATATTTACATGACAAAAAGATTAATCAGGATATCATAAAAGAATCATATGAAAGATTGAAATACGACATAAGTGTAAGTCATATTTTAATAAAATTAAATGAGTCATCATCACCTGATGACACATTGATGGCATTTAAAAAAATAAATGATATCAGAAATAAATTTTTAAATGGTGAAAATTTTACTGATTTAGCTAGAAACTATTCTGAGGATCCTTCAGTTTTACAAAATGATGGTTATCTTGGATATTTTACTGCATTTTACATGGTTTATCCATTTGAATCAGCTGCTTATAACACAAAAATTGGTGATATTTCTAACATTGTTAGAACTAGATTTGGATATCATATTCTATTAATTAATGACAAACGAAAATCTTTAGGTGAAGTTAAAACTGCACATATAATGATTAAGAGAGACAATAATTCAAAATCAACTAATACTAAAGTTAGAATTAACGAAATTTATAATATGTTGAGTAATGAAAATAAAAATTTTTCTGACCTAGCTAAAAAGTATTCAGATGATAAATCAAGTTCAATCAAAGGTGGTGAATTGCCTTGGTTTGGAATTAATAGAATGACACCTCCTTTTGAAAAAGCAGCTTTCGAAATTGATAGTATTGGAGAATTCTCTAAACCATTTGAAACTCAATACGGTTGGCATATTGTTAAATTAATTGACAAGAAGGTATTAGGAAGTTTTGAAGAAGAAAAAAGAGATATTGTAAATAAAATTGATAAAGATTTTAGAGGGAAAATTAGCAGAAAGAGTTTAATTGAAGATCTTAAAAATGAATACAGTTACTATGAATTTAAGTCTAATATAAATTTCATGAAAAAAAAAATAGAAAGTTCTGACTCAAATAATAAAAATTTTTCTGTCAATGAAAATCTTATTATTATAACTTTTGATTCAATTAACTATTATATTAATGATTTTTTAAATTATTATAATAAATTAACTAAATACAATACTTTTGACGAAGTATTTGAAATATGGTCTTCTGATAAAATAATTAGATACGAGAATCAAATTCTAGAAGAAAAGTATCAAGATTTTAAAATTTTGATGCAAGAATATAGAGATGGTATTCTTTTATTTGAAATTACCAACAAAAAAATTTGGGGAAAATCTACCAGCGATTCTATCAAATTAAAAGAATTTTACGCTAAGAATAAAGGAAAATATATGACTGAGGAAAAAGTTGTAGTTAATGTCATAAAATCAAATAATATATCATATACTAAAAAGATTATAAAAAGTTTAAATAAGAAAAAAAAATTGGACAAAACACTTAATAATATCAGCAAAAAATCAATATCCTACATTGAAGTTGATAATGAATTATTTATTAAAAATGAAATTAAATATTTTGATAGTACAGAGTTTCAAATAGGTAATTTTAAGTTAATAGACTCAGGAAACAATCAAAGTATAATAATAATTGATGATATCATTTTACCTCAAATTAAAAAACTAAATGAATGCAAAGGAGAAGTTATTTCTGACTATCAAAAAGAACTTGAAAATAATTGGATTGAAGACCTAAAAAATAAATATCAGTTTGAAATAAATTATAATGTACTTAATTTAATTAAGGATAATCAAATTGATAAGTTAGATTCCTTAAACAATATTAATTCCCAAAAAAACTATTACAATAATAAATCGTTTAATCAAGCATTTTTGGAGGCTGGAAAAAAGATGGGTTTTTCAAAATTTAAATACTTTAAATGGAGAGGGAACTTATATTCAACTGAATTAGAATAATGATTATTTTTATTCTAATTATTAATATTATGGTCTTATCAAGTTGTAGTTTTAATAATCAAACTAGTAGTGATAAATTAGTTGCAAGATTAGGTGATAATTATCTATATAAATCTGATTTAAAACAATTGAATAATTATAATTTAGATCAATATGATAGTATATATATATATACGCAATTTATTGAAAATTGGGCCAAAGAAAATTTAATTCTAAATAAAGCCCTGATAAATTTAGATATCAAAGATTTAGAAATTGAAAAAAGAGTAGAAAGTTATAAAAATTCTTTACTTATTCATTCATATGAACAAAATTTGATAAAACAAAAGCTAGACACTTTAGTTTCAATTAATGAAATTACAGAATATTACAAAAATCATTTAGATGATTTTATTTTATCAAATAAAATTCTTAAGATCATCTTTTCAGAGATAAGTATTTATGCTCCCCAAATTGATTCTATGAAGTTTTGGTTTTTTAATAGTGATAGTATATATTTTGATAAAATAGAAGAATATTCTTATCAATATTCAAAAAGGTTATTTTATAATCAAGATGAATGGGTTACAATATATGACCTTGAAGAGTTTTTTGCTAATAAAATTGAATTTTATAATTTAACTGATAAAAATAATACTATTTTTATTGAAGATTCATTAAGTTATTTTTTTATTAGATTAACTGATTTTAAAGATGTAGGATCATATGCTCCAGTAGATTATGTAAAAAAAGATATTATTGAAATTATCCTTAATAAAAGAAAGTTAAAGATGATTGAAATAATCAAGAATAAATTATTCGATGATGCTAAAAAATCAAATATATTTGAAATTTATGAAAATATTTAAATTAATTTTTTTATTGTTATTTACTATTGTTAATTTTTCTTTTTCTCAAGAAAAAATTGATGGTATTATAGCTTCTGTTGGTAGTCATATAATTTTAAAATCTGACCTTGAACAACAAATTTTGCAATATAAATCACAAGGTGCTTATGTTGATTCTCTTTTTGAAGTACAAATATTCGAAGACTTGTTATTTCAAAAATTATTAATTCATAAATCTGAGATTGACAGTATTGAAGTCTCTGATAACGAAATTCAAAATGAATTAAATAATAGATTAGAAAATTATATTAATCAGTTGGGTGGAGAGGATCAGCTTGAAAATTATTTCAATAAAAATATATTTGAAATTAAGGACGAAATGTATACTCCTATTAAAAATTCACTTATTGTTCAAAAGTCTAAGTATGAAATAACTTCATCTATTAAAATAACTCCAACTGAAGTTTATTCATATTTCCAAACTTTTAATTATGATAGTTTACCAATAATTAATCAAAAAGTAATAGTTGCTCAAATTTTAAAGTTTCCTCCTCCTACAATCCAATCGATTGAAGAAACAAAAAATAAATTAGAAAAGCTAAAGGAAAGAGTCATCAATGGTGAAAGTTTTGCTACTCTAGCAATTTTATACTCTGAAGACCCTGGTTCATCAAGAAATGGAGGTTTATATACATCTATTAGGCGAGGAATGTTTGTGAGAGAGTTTGAATCAGTTATGTTCAGTTTAGAAGAAGGTGAGATATCAAATGTGTTTCAAACTGAGTACGGATATCATATTCTTAGATTGGAAAAAAGAAAAAGAGATAATGTTGATGTAAGACATATTTTAATGTCTCCGAAAATATCACCTATTGATTTGAATAATACAAGAGATCTAATGTCTGACATTAGAGATTCTCTGATTTTAAATAAAATATCATTTAGAGAAGCAGCAAAGAATAATTCTGACGATTTAGATACAAAATATAATGGAGGTAGATTGATTAATTTATCTGGTGGTGACAGTTTTTTTGAATTACACGAACTTGAAAATTCTATTAAATTAGAGATTGAAAAGTTGAATGAAAATGAAATAACTCAACCTCTATATGTTAAATTAGATAATGGTAAAGAAGCATATAGATTATTTAAGTTAATCAAAAGAATTAATTCTCATAAGGCAAACTTAAAAGATGATTATAAAAAGATTTCTCAAATGGCTTTAGAAAAAAAGAAAAATGATGTTATTTCTAAATGGATTGAAGATGAAATTAAAAAAACTCACATATATATTGACGATAAATTTAAATCTTTTAAATTACAATATAATTGGCTAAATATTTAAAATGGAAAAATCTCAAGAAGTTAAAAGTTTAGAAGCTATAAAAGATCATTACATTGCATTAAAACAGGAGTTATCTAAAGTAATTATTGGTCAAACTAAAGTAATTGATGACTTAATATTAGCAATTTTTTGTAAGGGTCACGTTCTCTTGGAGGGAGTACCTGGCTTAGCAAAAACACTCCTTGTAAAGAAGATAAGTGATATTCTAGGTTTAAAATTTTCAAGAATTCAATTTACTCCAGATCTTATGCCATCTGATATTCTTGGAACGGAAGTATTAGATGAAAATAAGAATTTTAAATTCTTAAAAGGTCCAATATTTTCCAATATCATACTTGCAGATGAAATTAACAGAACACCACCTAAGACCCAAGCTGCATTACTTGAGGCTATGCAGGAAAAATCTGTGACAATTGCAGGTGTTAATAATAAATTAGATATTCCTTTTTTTGTTCTAGCCACCCAAAATCCAATTGAACAAGAAGGTACGTATCCATTGCCTGAAGCACAATTAGATAGGTTTTTATTTAATATTAAAGTTGATTATCCAAGTTTTAAAGAAGAAATTGATATTGTAAAGAATACTAATGTATTTTCTAATAAGAAATTAAATTTAATTTTAAATTCTGCGAAGATTATTGAAATTCAAGATTTAATTGAAAAAATCCCTGTTGCTGATAATGTTATAGAATATGCTGTAAAGTTAGTGTCATCTACCAGACCAAATCAAAAATTTTCTAAAAAACAAACTAATGATTATATATCATGGGGTGCTGGTCCAAGAGCCTCTCAATTTCTAATTCATGCAGCAAAAGCTAGATCTGTTGTTAACGGAAAGTTTTCCCCTGATATTATTGATGTTAAATCTGTTGCTTTATCTGTATTAAGACACAGATTAATATTTAATTATAAAGCTGAAGCCGAAAAAATTACGATAGAAAAGTTTTTAAATTCAATTTTTTAAATTTTAGACTTATTGAATGAATATTAAAAAAAATTTTAGTTTAAAATTTCACAACACGTTTAAAATAAATGTTAAAGCTAATTTTTTTATTGAAGTTTTTTCTAAATCTGATTTATTCAAAATATTTGATAATGATGAATTAGTTAAAATGAAAAAGTTAATCTTAGGAGCTGGTAGTAATATACTTTTTACTAAGAATTTTGATGGTTTAATTTTAAATATTAAAATTAAAGGTATTTCTGAAATTAGAGAAAATTTTATAAAAGTATATAGTGGAGAAAACTGGCATAAGTTTGTAATGTGGTCATTAACAAATAATTATACTGGAATTGAAAATTTATCTTTAATTCCTGGAAGTGTTGGTGCTGCTCCAATACAAAATATTGGTGCTTATGGTGTTGAGGTCAAAGATGTAATTTATAAAGTTGAAGTCTTTAACATTTATGATAAAAAAATTGAAGTGCTTGACAATAGCGCTTGTAAATTTAAATATAGAACATCAATTTTTAAAAATGAATTTAAAGAAAAGTATATTATTATATCAGTAATATTTAAATTACAAAGAAATGGTAAACTTAATTTAGATTATCAAGAACTTAAAAATAAGTTAACCAATATAATCAATCCTACATCAATCAATGTTAGTGAAGCAATAATTTCCATAAGAAAAAATAAACTACCAGATGTAAATTCAATTGGTAATGCAGGTTCTTTTTTTAAGAATCCAATAATTTCGAAAGATGATTTTAAAAAGTTAATTAAAAAATTCCCATCTATTAATTTTAAAATTATCAATGCTAATCATGTCAAAATTTCTGCTGGATGGCTTATTGAATCTTCTGGCTGGAAAGGTTACAAAAAAAATAATTTTGGTGTATACGAAAAACATGCATTAATTTTAGTTAACTTTGATGATGCAAGTGGTTTTGAAATAAATGATCTTGCCAATAAAATTAAAAATTCTGTTAAAGATAAATTTAATATAAATTTAGATACAGAAGTAAATATCTTATAAATTCAAAAAATGAAGTTAATAATTATTTCAGTAAGCCTACTTATAATTTCTTTTGCTTTAATTTCTATTAAGTTACTTTTCAAAAAAAATGGAAAATTTGAAGGTACTTGTGCTAGTAATAATCCATTATTTAGTAATAAAGACGGTTCCTGTGGCTATTGCGGTGCAAAAAAAAATGAGATGTGTTCTTAATTTTATTTAACTTTAATATTAATACTGATTGCAACAGATTTTGGTTTCGTATCATAACCAAATGAAAAAAGTAGTGGGAAATTTTCAAATGATATGTTACTTCCAAATTTGAAATTTAATCCGTGATCGTTTAAATCAATGATGTAAAATTTATTTGAGTAAATTGATTGATTCTCTGAGCTTACATTTGCATAAAATTTATAAACAAAGTTCTGTACAATTCCAATTCCAGCAAAAAAGTCTAAATCAATTTTTTTAAAATTTAATATCCCAATTTCTTGAGGATTTATAATTGTACCAATATTTATCATTTTTAATATATTTTTTTTATCTATGTAACTAGAACTTAATAAAGAATCTGATATTGATATGTTTCCAATGAATTCATATTTATCGTCAAAATTTAGTCTATTAAATTTTAACTCAAGAAATATTCCAAACTTTTTATTTTTTTTTAATGTATTTAAATTTATTCCAAAAGGTATTTTTTTGAAGCTAGTTAATAATCCAATACTTGTATAATGATCATTCCTATTAGCTTTAGTTATTAAATTTTGAGAAAAAGCTTCAGAACTAATTAAAATCAAAATATAAATTATTTTTTTCATTATTTATTCATTGAGAAGAATTTTCAAAATATTTATTGCAGCCTCAGGTATATTTGTTCCTGGGCCAAATATGTGATTAATACCAATTTTTTTCAAAAAGTTATAATCTTTATCTGGGATAACTCCCCCTAAAATTATTAAAATATCGTCCCTTCCCATTTTTTTTAATTTACTAATTAATTTTGGTATTAATGTAATATGACTTCCAGCCAATGACGATATTCCAAGTATATGAATATCGTTTTCAATAGCTTGTTTTGCAACTTCAATTGGAGTCTGAAAAAGCGGAGCTATATCGACATCAAATCCAACATCTGCAAAAGATGTAGCAACTATTTTAGCACCTCTATCATGTCCATCTTGCCCCATTTTTGCTATCATAATTCTTGGTCTCCTCCCATTTAATTTAAAAAATTTATTAGTTAATTTCTGTGCAGATTTGAAGTTTAAATTTTTTGATAATTCCATAGAGTAAATTCCTGATAATGTTTGTATTTTTGCTTTATACCTTCCATATATTTTTTCACAAGCAAGGGATATTTCTCCAAGTGTTGCTCTATTTTTTGCGGCATTTATTGCCAGGTCTAATAAATTTTTGTTTCCATTTTTACAAGCATTTTCAATTTCAATTAAATTTTTTCTTACTAAATTATTATTTCTTTTATTTTTTATTTCTTTTATTTTTTTTACTTGATTTTTTCTAATTAGATTATCATCTATATTAAGTGTGTTTATATCTATTTCTTCATTTATATTGTTGAAATTTACACCGATAATTTTATCATTTAAATTATCAATTCTTCCTTGTTTTTTTATTGCTGCTGATTCAATCCTCATTTTTGGAATACCTGCCTCTATTGCCTTTATCATTCCTCCCATTTTTTCTATTTCATTAATATGTAACATTGCTTTTTTATATAGCTGTTCTGTCAAATACTCTACATAATTTGACCCTCCCCATGGGTCAATTATTTTTGAAATATATGTTTCTTTTTGTAGATAAATTTGAGTGTTTCTTGCAATTTTAGCAGAATGTTCACTTGGCAATGCTATAGCTTCATCTAATGAATTAGTATGTAAAGATTGTGTTCCACCAAAAACAGAAGCCATAGCCTCACAGCAGGTTCTTGAAATATTATTCATAGGTTCTTGCTTAGTTAAGCTCCATCCAGATGTTTGACAATGTGCTCTTAACATTAAAGATTTATTATTTTTTGGTTTAAATTTACTAACCAACTTTGACCATAATAACCTACCAGCTCTTAATTTTGCAATTTCCATAAAGTGATTCATTCCTATACCCCAAAAAAAAGATAATCTTGGTGCAAAGCTATCTATATCAAGACCAGATTTTATTCCAGTTTTAATATATTCTATTCCATTACATAAAGTATAGGCTAGTTCCAGATCTGCTGGAGCTCCTGCTTCTTGCATGTGATAACCTGAAATGCTAATTGAATTAAACTTTGGCATATGTTTAGATGTATATTTTATAATATCAGATATTATTTTCATTGAATGATTTGGTGGATATATATATGTATTTCTAACCATGAATTCTTTTAAGATATCATTTTGGATTGTACCTCTTAATTTACTTATATCTACACCTTGTTCTATTGCTGAGACAATATAGAAGGCAAGAATTGGTAAAACAGCTCCATTCATGGTCATCGAAACAGAAATTTTATCTAGAGGAATATCATTAAATAAAATCTTCATATCGTCAACTGTATCAATAGCTACTCCAGCTTTACCGATGTCTCCAATTACCCTTTCGTGATTAGAATCATAGCCTCTATGAGTTGGTAAATCAAAGGCAACTGATAAACCTTTTTGACCTGATTTTAAATTTTTTTTATAAAATATATTTGATTGTTTGGCATCAGAAAAACCAGCATACTGTCTTATAGTCCAAAATTTATTAGTATACATAGAAGAATAGGGACCTCTCAAAAATGGAGGGGATCCAGATATAAATCCATTAATATCTTTATGGAAATTATTTTGTTCAAAGAAATTAGTTAATTTAATTTCCTCTGCAGATTCCCATTTTTTCTTTTTAATTCTTTTTATATCCCTGCTTAAATCAAGTTTAAACTTTGAAAAATCAATCCTTTTCATTTTTTTGATAAATTAGTTATTCTTAATTTTTCAATATTTTCAGATAATCTTTTATAATTTAAAGAATTAGACTTATTATTAATATTATTAATTGAATCCTCTAATTTTTTCTTATTTATTGCTGAAATATTTTCATTTAAATCTGGATAGATATTTGTTCCTATTAAATTAATCTTATTTTGTTCAAATAGTTTATTTTGTTTGAGTGAGTTTTTTTCAATTTCTTTTTGGATTATTCTCTTTTGAACTGATTTTAACCAGCCATCTTTTTTTTCAATAATTCTTATTTTTTTCCAAACTTCTTTACAAATAAAATCAGTAAGATATTCAATATAATATGAACCAGATCCTGGATCAATTACTTTACCAAAATATGCTTCCTCTTGAAGGATGAATTGAATATTTTTGGAAATTCTTTTAGAAAATAAGTCAGATTGATCATAATAATTACAACTATTTATACAAATTATATCAGAACCACCAATTATAGCTGACATACATTGAGAAGTAGATCTTAAAATATTAGAATATTGGGAAAAAATTGTAAATGTTCTGAGAGATGTTTCAGCCCTTAAATTTAACTTTACTTTTTTCTTTTTAAATATCTTTAAAATATTTAACCAAATAATCCGTATTGCTCTAAATTTTGCTATTTCAAAAAAGTAATTTGTGGAAATTCCAATATTAATTTGTATTTTATTTGCATCTAGTTTTGGTATATTCGTGAAATATTCAATTAATTCAGAAAAAATAAAAGAAACTTCTTGAATAATATTTGCTCCAAAATTTAAATAATTTTCTCCTTCTATAGTTATTGATTTAAAAAGCTTCAAATCAGATGAATACTCTAGAGTATTTTTTATTTTTTTCCAAATATTATTTTCTATTGAGTCATTAATTAAACAGTCCATAAGCGGATCGTATTTTAAAGAACCTGATACTATTTTAGGATTAATTTGTTTTTTTCTCAGAATAGTTAAAAATTCATTTGTTAGTTCGTTTAAATTGTCTGATTTGAATGAAGTGTTTATTAGGTTGATATATACATCATTAAATATATTTTTTAAATCAGATATTTTAGGAAATAATAATAAAATGGCATTAGTTCCAGATTCTAGACTTTCTAAAATTTCTTTATTAGTTATATTTTCAAATTTTTCCTCAATTTTCCAATCTGAATGATTGTGAGTCTTTCCTTTAAATTTTGATGATTTTTGATTGTAGATTGGGCCTAACCTAAAGTTTTCATTAGTGTCCCAAATTAAATCATCGAATGATTTATTTTCACTTTTTTTAATTTCATTTATAATATTTTCTTTCCATTCCTCTATTGAGAAATTTTTATAATTTAATTCTTCATTTTTCATTTTCATTATTTATTATCAATTATAAAAATTTCTTCATTTTTTTTTTTCATAAAGTATTTTTCTCGAGCAAATTTTTCAATCCCAGATTCTGTTTTTAAATTTTCAAGCGTTATTGAATCTTTATTTATCTCCTCAATATAGTATTTTTTATCCATTTCTAGTTGTAGTATTTTTTTATTTAAGTTAATGTGATTAGTTAGTGAATTAGAGTCAAAAAAAATCATCCAAATAGAAAATATTATTATTATGATAAATGATATTCGATTATTCAATAAAATTTTTTTCATTAAGTATCTTTTTAATTAATAATTTAAAGAAATATAAAATTTAATTTTATATCAAAGAGTTTCCTGTCATTTCATATGGTTTTTTGATATTCATTAATTTTAATATTGTAGGAGCTACATCTTTGAGAGAACCATTTTTAATTTTTTTATATTTCGTATTTATTAAAATACATGGTACTTGATTACATGTATGACTTGTATTTTCGCTACCATCCTTATTAATCATATATTCTGCGTTCCCGTGATCTGCAATGATCATGACAGAATAATTATATTTAATTGCTTCTTTAACTACATCTTTACAACTTTGATCTGTTATCTCAATAGCTTTTTTTACTGCATTGTACTTTCCAGTGTGTCCAACCATATCAGGGTTGGCAAAGTTTAAACATATAAAATCATAACAGTTTTGTTTTATTTCTTTGATTGTCCTTTTTGTGATTAATTTAGCAGACATTTGAGGTTTTAAATCATAAGTTTTAACTTTTGGAGAAGGAATCAAAATTCTTTTTTCATTTTTGAATTTTTTTTCTCTACCCCCTGAAAAAAAATAACTGACATGAGGATATTTTTCTGTTTCTGCAATTCTAATTTGTTTGTTATTATTTTTTGATAATACTTCTCCTAAAGTATTTTTTAATTTTTCTTTTTTAAATAGTACATTGATATTTTTGTAAGAATCATTGTAATTTGTCATTGTAATCATAATAACATTAATTGGACTCATATTGTGAGATAAAATCTTATTTTGACTAATTGCTTCAGTAATTTGTCGAGATCTATCATTCCTAAAGTTGAAATTTATAACTACATCTCCTGATTTAATATTATAATTTTTTTTCCTATTATTATCAACTTTGATAATAGGTTTAATGAATTCGTCTGTTATACCTTTTTTATACGATTCTAAAATTGAATTTGAAATTATTTTGCTTCTTTCTCCCTCTCCTTTAACTAATAAATCATATGCTAATTTTGTTCTTTCCCATCTTTTATCTCTATCCATGGCATAATATCTTCCAATTACACTTACTAATTTAATTTCAGGTGAGTTATTATTTTCTAATTTTCTGATAAATTTAATACCATTTTTAGGGTTACTGTCTCTCCCATCTGTAAATCCATGAATATATATCCTTTTTACTCCAGATTGTTTTGCATAATTACATAAGAATAATAAATGATTAAAATTAGAATGGACTCCACCATTTGATATTAACCCAATAATGTGTAGTGTTTTATTAAAATTAACTAAATATTTAAAATACTTGGTTAAAATATTATTATTAAAAATTGTTTTTTCTTTTATAGAATTATTTATCCTCAATAAATCTTGATCAACAACTCTACCAGCTCCGATGTTTAGGTGTCCAACTTCTGAATTACCAAATTGTCTTTTAGGTAGACCAACATGAATTCCATGAGTAAAAAGTTTGCTATTTATTTTATTTTTTTTCAAATGATCAATGAATTGGGTTTTAGAGTTATATATTGCATTAGATTTTTCATTTTTTCCAATACCCCATCCATCAAGAATGATAAGAATTACTTTATTCATTATATAATTAATTTATTTAAATTTTTATTCACAAAATTTTTTAAATAAAATGGTTCAAAATAGGCTATATTTTCAAATTTTTTTTGTTTTAAATATTCATATGATATCATAGATAGTGAGGATGCTAATGGATATATTTTTTCATAAAAAGAAGCATTTTCATTATTTATTATTTTTTGAATTTTAGCTGATCCATTTCCAATAAAATGACATGGGCTTTTTGCTAAAGTTATGGAGAATGTTTTTTTATCAATTATTTTTGCAGAAGTATGCTCTTTCATATTCAAATTAATATCGTAAATACAAGAGTAAACCTCCATTCTTCTGGCATCTATAACAGGAATTAGAGTAGCATTATCTTCAATACAGAAATTATTTAAAAACGTTCTAGTTAGAATCTCAAGAGAATTAAAGGAAATTAGTGGGATTTTTAGACCATAGCATATTCCTTTTGCAGATGAAATTCCAATTCTTAATCCAGTGAAAGAACCTGGTCCCTTACCGACAGCTACAGCCTCTAATTTTTTTATATTAAATTTATTTTTGAGAAATATATTTTTTATCAGTAACGGAAGTTTTTCATAATGTGAATATGTATTATCATTAAAATCCATGCTATCAATTAAATTTCCATTTTTTGATAATGCGACTGAACAATTTTGAGTTGAGGTATCAATAATTAGTATTAGACTCATAGGATTTAATATTATTTTTCAATATAGACTTTAATATCATTTTTTAATATTTTCGATATTGCATTATATGGCTCAATAATTACTTCATCATCTATTTCAAGACCGGATATTATCTCAATTAATTCATTATTTTGAATACCTGTTTCAACTTTAATTATTTTTGCTAAACTCTTATCATATTTAAAAACACATTCAATAGTTTTAAATTCATTTTCAGTATTATTTTCAATATCAAAAATTTCTCTTTTTCTAGTAGTAACCGCTTGAAGAGGGATAGTTTTAATATTACTTCTGAATTCTGTATTAATTTCAACTGATGCTGTCATTCCTGGTCTAAATGGATAAGTATTAGAACTTACTAAATTACTGTAAGAAGATTTTAAAATTTTAATTTTAACTTGAAAATTTGTTACTTGATCTGCAGATGTTCCAATCAGGTTTGCTGAATTTGCTATCTCAGAGACTGAACCTCTAAAAGTATATTTATAATATGCGTCAACTTTTATATCAACTGGATCATTTAGTTTTACTCTGATGATATCATTTTCACTAACATCAACAACAACTTCCATATTATTTAAATTTGCTATTGTTAAAATTTCAGTACCTGTCATTTGTGCAGTACCAACGACTCTCTCCCCCCTTTCAACGTTTAATTTAGAGATTGTTCCTTTTAATGGGGAATAAATTGAAGTTCGTTGTAAATTCTTTTCAGCCTCAGATAAAGATGCTTCAGCGCTTTCAACACTGTATTCTGAAGCTTTTACTCTTAATTTTGCAAGTTCTAGATTATTTAAACTTGTTTCTAATTCAACAGTTGATATTGCCTTTTTTTTATGCAATTTAACATTTCTATCATATTTCACTATTGCATCATTCATTTGTGTTATCTGTTGAGCTAAATTTGATTTTATATTATTTAGATTGGCTCTAATATTTTTTAAATTAGCATTATATATTTCTGGATTAATTTTAAGTAACAAATCTCCTTGATTTACGTTTTGTCCATCTTTAACATTTAATAAGATAATTTCACCAGATACGTCAGGAGAAATATTTACTTCAATTTCAGGTTGAATTTTTCCACTTGCTGAAACACTTTCTGTTATGGAATCTAATTTAACTTTTTGTGTTTTTACATATATCCTATTTTTTTTGTTGTAGTATTCTGAGGACTTATATACTATGCCAATTAATAATATTATTACAATAACTAAAATTAATTTTTTTTTCATAAGCTAAAATTTAAATTTGAATAAAACTTGTATAGTTGAATCTTAAATATAAAATCATATTTTGCTTGTAGAAGATCAGATTTTGAATTTATTAACTTATTTTTAATTTGATTAAATTCAAATGAATTAACAATACCAAGTTCATATTTTTCAATAATATAATTATATTCCTCTTGATTTGATATCAGCACTTTTTCTGACGCGATATAGTTTTTGTAGGCAGATAACTGATCGTTGAAGGCTATTTGCATATTTTGTTTTAAATTATTTTTATCTGTTTGAACGCTTAATATAGTATTTTCAATATTTATTTTACTTTTTTGAATATTATTTTTATTAATCCAATTGTTAAAAATTGGGATGTTTAAACTTAGATAAATTACTGAGTTTCTATTGTTTCTAATTTGGTCCCAAAATGAGAATAAATAACTTACATTGTCACTAAAAATTGTACCAGCACTCAAGCCAACACTTAAAGAAGGATAAATATTAGATTTTGCGATTTTGTAATCGATTTTAGAATTAATGATTTTTAGATTTCCGGATTTAATAAGACTTTGATTTTTAAGAGCAATTTTATAATCATTCTCGAGATCATCAATTAATATAACAGGAGGAATAGAAATTGAATCAAAAATAATATTCAATTGCATAAAATCATCTAATTCTAATAATTGAGCTAACTGTAATTTAGATAATTGTAATTGATTTTTTGAGTCTGTGATTTGTTTTTCATCTAAAGCAATTTGAGATTGAATGTTTAATAATTCTCCATAAGATATTAGACCTTCATTGTATAAATTACTCAATCGTAATTCTTGTTCTAATGATAAATCAAGTTGATTATTTGCTAGAGTACATAATTCAATGTTAAAAAGAATTTGGAGATAGTTTAAAGCAATACTACTTATTAAATTATTTTTAATATTTTCAGTTTCGTATTCATTAATTTTTATTGAATTTTTTGATTTTTTTATCTGGTTAATTTTACTTAAGCCATTAAATAATACTATATCAGAATTGTATGAAAAATTCATATTTGAATTAACTTGTTCAATAAAACTGTTACTAAATGGATCTATTGATCTTCCCTGATTTCTATTAAATCTTCCATTTGAATTTATTCTGGGTAAAAGGTTTAATTTTGAAAATTTCTCATCAGATTTAGATATTTCTGTGTTTAATTTAGATTGTTTTATTAAAATATTGTTTTTCAGCGCATAATCAATACAATCTTTAAGTCTCCATACTTTTTGGGACTTAGCATTAAAGCTATTAAATAAAAAGAAAACAAATATTAAGTATCTAATCATCAAATTATTCTTAGTATTTTTAAATTTGAGAAAAAAAAAATTAAAAAATGATTTTTTTCTAATTTTTTCTAATTTTTTTTTGATGTTTATACCAGAAAAATACAAAAATTGAAATTAATATATATGGAAAAATCATAATATATAATATTCCAGCATTAAGCCCTGACCCTTCAGTAAAACCAGAATCTATATTAGATTCTGCCACTGCTTTACACATTGAGCATCCTTGTGAATATAATTTTTGAGTAATACAAATCATTATTAAAGTGATAGACGTATAAAGTTTGTTTGTATTTTTCATATCAAAAATTGTAGTATGGACTTATCATAATATAAACAATCACTCCTGTAAATGTTACATAAATCCATATTGGCATACTCCACTTGGTGATCTTTTTATGATTTTTAAAATCTCCAATGAAAGCTTTATGAAATGAGAATAATATTAAAGGAAGAACTATTGCAGCTAGTATTATATGAGAAATTAGAATAGTCAAATAAATATATCTTAATGGATTATCAATTGGAAAATGAGTTTTTATTCCAAAAGAATGAAAAGTAACATATGATAAGATAAAAATAGTTGATAGAATAAAAGTTATAATATTTATTAATTTATGAGTATATATCTTTTGTTTTTTTATTGAAATTAACGAAATAACAAGAAGAATAAAACAAATAAAATTTATGATTGCATTTAACTTGGGTAATATTTTTACAAAATTAGGAATCGTTTTAGATTGAGGTAAATTATTTAAAAAAATAACTAGGACCAATACTAAAAATGAAATTAAATAAATAATTTTTTTCATAGATTTTATTCTTTAATTAATGTTTTTATATCAATAATTAATTGAGATACTTCCCTGTCATTTGTTCCATCATATACGCCTTTTACATTTCCATATTTGTCAAAACTTGAACGGATATTTCCATATTTGTCAACCAGAATAAAATATTCTGAATGAAGAAAGCCTCCAGGTGCAAATTTATCTTCTTTTACACTAATGAAATAACCACTTTTAGCAATCGAATATATATTTTCTTTTTTTCCTGTAAGAAAAAACCAATTAGATTTAGCGTTTATTTTTGTTGCATAATCATTAAGCATTTCAACATTATCATATTCTGGGTTAACCGTATATGAAATTAGATTTATTTTATTTACATCAAAATATTTTTGAATTTTAACCATGTTGTTATTCATTTTAGGGCAAATTGATGGACAGGTTGTGAAAAAAAAATTTACAACTGAAATTTTACCTAAAAAATCATCAGTAAAAACTTGGTTATTATATTGATCAACAAAAGGATAATTTGGGATTTTGTGAAATATGGTGTCTTTATTTACAATTTCTATTGGACCAACATAAGCAAGGTTTTTTGTATTATCATTACAAGAAACTATTAATATAATTAATGATATTTTTATGAAGTTAAATATATTCATTTTTTAATTTGAGTTCTCTTTGATACTCAGCTAGGAGTAGTTTTATATCTTCCAGTAGTAATTTTATTTCAAATTTACTTAATACATCATAGACATATATTATTTTATTTTTTTTATTAAATCCTGTTCTTATTCTTCCTTCTTTGTCGCATATAATAATTTTCCCTGAAAATGATTTTTTTTCAGCAATAACGTTTGAGATTTTACCTACCCATATGTTTTTTTGCATAAATTTTTCAAAACTATCTTTAGGAAGTTTAATGTCAAAGTATTTATCTATATTCGTGTTGTTTTTATTCGAATTTGAGGTACTATCAGATTCAATTTGAAAATTTAAGTAATAAATTGAATCATATTTATTTAATTTTGACCAAATCTCACTTTCAATCATGAAATTTATAAGATTATTTTTAAAAGTATCAGGTTCTGAGGTTGCAAAAATTAACTTAATATTTCCATTGAAATCAGAAAAATCTAATGAATCATTTACACTAAAGTTTTTTATAAAGTGGTATCTATTATAATCATTTCTTTTTTCATCAAGAAGTGGAATATAATTATCTGTTGAGTCAGATAATATTGGTAAATAAACAAAATTGTGTTTACCAGAGGTTAAATAAAGGTATAAAAATGAAGGTAAGAACAAAATTGAAAATAAAATCAACCATTTAGTTAAATTAATTTTTTTATTTTTCATAGTTAAATTAGTTCACCAGCTTCAGTTAATAAAATAAATAATAAATAAGGAATCAAAATAAACGCCGGGAATGCTAATGTAAATATGAAGTTTCTTCTTTCATGTTTCACATGCATGAAGTAAGCAATAATGTAGTAAGCTTTTACTAGCGTTAAAATTATAAAAGTCCACTTAAGAACTTGATAACTTACGGGTTTAAATATTCCAAGTCCAACTTCAATTCCAGTTAGAATTAAAAGAATTAAAAAGACAATCCATATTTGCTTAGTTGAATGATTATTTTCCATTATGTTTTTTTTAAATTAAATAAAAGAAAGTGAATACGAATACCCAAACTAAATCAACAAAATGCCAATAAAGTCCTACTTTTTCAACCATTTCGTAATGTCCTCTTCTTTCATATGTTCCAAAAAGAATATTTATAAAAATTATTATATTCAGAATAACACCAGAAAAAACGTGAAAACCATGAAAACCTGTAATGAAAAAAAAGAAATTAGCAAATTGAGGTAATCCGTATTCATTGACAATCATATTTGCACCATAAATCTTTTTTGAGTTTTCTTTTAAATTTAGAATTAAATCTTTCTCAGTGATATATTTTTCAGCACCTATTCTTAATATTTCATAATCATAAGTTTTTCCCACGATTTTTTCCCCAGAGTTTATTACTTTAGCTACACTTCCGTCTGCAAGTTGGATTGATCCATCATGAGTTCCGTGAATAAAGTGCATCCACTCCCAAGCTTGAGATCCCAGAAATATTGCTCCACCAATTATAGTCAAAAACATCCATACTGCAACTTTATTTTTATTCATTAATTTTCCATGATGAACTGCTAGGACCATAGTAACTGAGCTCATAATAAGTATAAATGTCATTAGTGCAACATAGAGTAAAGGTTGATCTCCTTTTATACCAGGGAAATGGGTAAATACGTGTTCTGCAAGAGGCCATGATTCAGAGTATTTAAATCTACAAAAGCCATATGCGCCTAAAAAACCTGAAAAAGTAAGTGCATCTGTAAGTAGGAAAAACCACATCATCATTTTACCATAACTAGCATCAAAAGGTTTTGCCCCTCCTCCCCATACGTTATTTTCTTTTGAAATTGTCGACATAAGATTTTAATTAAAAAGATTTTACAAAGATATGAGATTAATAATACTTTAAATTAAACAACTAATAAAAAAACAAATAAAAATATCCACAATACATCAAGAAAATGCCAAAAAGTTACACCTAATTCTAAACCTAATATATTATTTGAACTATATCGCTTATTTCTTGAATTAAGATACATGATAAATATTGTAACTAAACCTGCAACAATATGCAATAAATGCATTAGTGTTATTGCATATACAAATGATCCAGACGCATGACTTCCATTACCAGTAAAATAAATCCCCATGTCATACATTTCTCTCCAACCTAAAAATTGAAAAAAACTAAACATTAGTCCAAGAATTAAAGTGAAAAATAAATAATTACTAATGGAAGAAAAATTATTTAATTTTGCATTTAAGATAGCTTTATGAATTGTAAAACTACTTAACAAAATTATTAAGGTACTCAATGAAAAATAAAATGGTAAATCAAATTCAAACCAATTACCTTCACCTTTTCTGACTATATAACCAGATGTAAAACTCGCAAAAAACATTGCCATACTGACCATTGATATGTAAAGTAAGGGTTTTCTAGTTTTAAATTTTATATTTTTGTCATCTTCGTTCATAGTATTAGATATTTGTCAATTAAATAAATTATTTGAATTGTTGGTAGATAAATTAAACTTCCAATCATTAGTTTTTTTGCCGAAATGAAGTCGCAATTTTTGAGTAAATTATAAGCCTGAAAATACATATAAAGACCAGTTGCAAAAATAAATAAAGCTCCAAATATGCTCAAATTTAACTCACTCCTTATTCCTATATATGGAAAGATGAATGGAATTATTGAAACTGGAATTAACCAAATTGTATATAACAATGCGTGGAATGCTGAGTTCTCATCTTTCATTTTAGACGGTAACATATTTATTCCTGCTTTTTTATAATCCTCATCTAATATCCATGCAATAGACCAAAAATGAGGAAATTGCCATAAAAATTGTATCGCAAATAATGTTAGTGCTTCAATGCTAAATTCATTAGAGTAAGCAATCCATCCTATCATAAATGGAGAGGCACCTGGGAGAGCTCCTACAAAAACTGCAATTGGACTAATTTTTTTAAGAGGTGTATATATCATAACATAAATGATCAACGCAATTAAACCAAAAATTGCACATTTAAAGTTTAAATTATAAAGTATTAATATTCCAAATAATCCTAATATGCTTGAAAAAACTAATCCTTCTATTTTTTCTAATCTACCAGATGGAATTGGTCTTTTTTGAGTGCGACTCATTAGTTTATCAGTTTTTTTTTCAAAAACTTGATTGAAACCGTTGGAGGAAGCTACAACAAAAAAACCACCGAGAAATAACATTAAAAAATTCAACCAATTAAATACTTCACAAGCTAAAAGATATCCAACTAGAGACGAAAAAACCACTGTAGCGGAGAGTCTAAATTTTGCTAATTGAGAATAATCTTTAATTTTATTTTTCAAATTCTTAGATTGTGTATGCAAAAATAAGTAATTGATCAAAATTAATTAAAACAATTATCTATTTTTTTCTTCAATTATTTCAATACTATCTATGTCTAATCTTAATCTTAACCAGTTATTTAATTTATTAGGATAATTATTATCTTTTTCCCATCTTGTAATTAAAATTGGTATAGTATCTATCGAAGTGCTATCAATTAATATAGAGTTTGAAAAATACATACTAACTAGTTCAGGATATAAAACAAATATTTCATTTTTTAGTTGGTCCCAATCATAATTATTTTTATTAGATAATTTAATTTTATTATTAAGACTGTCAATAATTTTATTTTTAGATTGAAGTTCTTTATAATTTAATTCATATAGATCCTTAATAATTCCTGTTTTGACCTCCTTAGTTATAGTTCCTGTAAGTTCTTCTTTATTATCTTTATTCTGTATTATTTTTAGGTTCGTATTATTAAGATCATAATCATTTAATTTGTTTTTCCAGACCCATATAATATCATCTGGAACTTGTTTACCTATCATAAAAATTTCAATTTCAGATCCACTCTTATCATAATTATATTTTTCATTTATTATTTCACTACCTTTATATTCAAGAACATTTTTTGAAAAAAATTTAGCTCTGCTTTCAAAAATTGACTTTTTGGTAATTTTAATAAATAGGAATGCACTTGGAATTATAACAATTGCACAAAATGTTATTATATATCTTTTAACTCTCTTTTCAGTTGATTTATCAACAAAAGATATTAGTGGAAAGTTAAGATATCTAACAATTATCAAAGTAGAAATTGTTATGAAAACTGAATTGAGTAAAAAAAGATATATCGCTCCAAAAAAATAGTTTAAATTCCAATGTGCTAAACCATAACCAGCAGTACATATTGGTGGCATAAGTGCAGTAGCTATTGCAACTCCTGGTATTACAGTGTTTGAATTTTTTCTACTTACTGATATTATTCCAGCCAGTCCCCCAAAAATTGCGATTAGTACATCTAAAAAAGTTGGTTGAGTTCTTAAAAGAAGTTCAGACTGAGCTTCATTTAATGGAGTGATAAAAAAGAAAATAATTGAAGTTGTTAAACTAACTAGTAAAGCAATCAAAAAGTTTTTCACTGATTCTTTTAAATTATCAAGATCGTTAGTACCAACTGTTAATCCTACACCCAATATGGGTCCCATTAATGGAGATATTAGCATTGCTCCAATTACTACAGCAGATGAATTTATATTTAAACCTACTGAGCATATTACAATTGAACAAATTAATATCCAAACATTATATCCTTCGAACTTAATTTCAGATAAAATTTTATTTCTTATTTCATTGTGATTAATTTTATCATCATTAAACTTAACAGTTTCTCTTAGAATTTCTATGATATCTGAAAATAGTTTTTTGATTCTATTAAGAATATTATTATTAGAATTCATTTAATTAAAATATTTAAAATTATTAAGATATTTCTTTAATATACTCTTTTAGTTTATGTTCGTTTTCCTTTTTTATAAGCAGAAGTGAATCATTTGTATCAATTAAAATATAATCTTTTAAACCATCGATAATTAAATTTCTATTGGATCTTGAAAATATTAAATTATTTTTCGAATTAAAAATTTTGATATTTTTTCCCAATATAGCATTATTATGATTTTCTTTTTTTATCACTGAGAAAATTGATTTATAAGTCCCCAGATCATTCCATTCAAAATCACATTTCATTACAAATACATTTTTTTCTTTTTCAAGTATACCATAGTCAATAGAGATATTATTTAATCCTTTATATAATTTTTCAATAAACTTTTTTTCTTTGTCAGTTTCAAAAAAATATTTAAATGAAGAAAATGATTCATGTAAATACTTCATATTTTTTCTAAAACTATTAATAATAGTTTTAGAATTCCAAACAAAAATTCCAGAATTCCAGAGGTAGTTTTCTTTTTTTATAAATTTTTTTGCAGTTTTAAGATCTGGTTTTTCAGTAAATCTTTTTACTTCATAAATATTGTTCGAGTTATTTTGATTATATTCAATATATCCATAATTTGTATCAGGCCTGGTAATACTTATTCCAAGAGTCATTAAAATATTTTTTCTTGATACATGATTAATTGCTTTGTTTAATATTTTGAATAATTCGCTTTGATTTTTTATAAGATGATCAGATGGAGAAATAATTAGATTTGCATTTCTATTGATGTGATGAATTTTATATGTTGCATATGCAATACAAGCTGCTGTGTTTTTCATCATTGGTTCACATAAAATTTGATTTTCGTGAATTTTAACAGATTTTTTAACTAGATACTTATAGTTTTGATTTGTAACAATATAAATATTTTTTTTAAAACAAATTTTATTTAGTCTTTTAAAACTTTCTTGAAATAAATTCAAACCTCTATCTACAATATCTATAAATTGTTTAGGATTATTTTTTTTACTAATCGGCCACAATCTACTTCCTATTCCTCCAGCCATTATTATACAGTAAATATTTTTTTTCATTTTAAATATATTAATTTAGTAGTTTTGATACCGGGACAATCGCATGATTTCAAAATTGAACATGAAGAAACAAAAAGCATAATAGATACAAAAAGTAAAAAAGTATAGATGAATTTAGTTATTTTAAACATATAAGAAGATTTTTAATAATAGTTAAAATAAATATTTATATAAATTTACATTTAATTTTAAAAATAATCTATGAATTTAATTTCATATATAGGTAAATATTTTCTTTTTTTAATTGAAATTTTTAAAAAAAATGAAAAAAAAATAATTATATACAAGACAACAATAGATGAAATTTATAATCTCGGTATTAAATCTATTTCATTTGTTATTTTTGTTTCTATGTTTGTTGGTGCAGTAGTAACAATTCAAACTACTGCAAATATGGAAGGAAGTTGGATGCCAAGAACATTAATTGGCTATGCAACAAGAGATGCAATAATACTTGAATTTTCCCCCACGATAATTAGTCTTTTATTAGCAGGTAAAGTAGGATCAAATATTGCCTCATCTATTGGATCAATGAGAATAACTGAACAAATAGATGCTTTAGAAGTTATGGGAGTTAATCCAGTATCTTATTTGATTAAACCAAAAATATTTGCCATGGTATTATTTAATCCAATTTTAATCTCTTTGAGTATGATTATTGGAATTATTGGAGGTTTATTTGCTGTTATTTTGTCTGGAGATTGTACTATTTCTGAATACGTATCCGGATTAAAATACAGTTTTGTCCCATATAAAACATTTTACGCTCTTGTTAAAACTATTTTATTTGCATTTATAATATCTTCAGTTTCCTCATTTTTTGGCTTCAATGTCAAGGGAGGAGCACTTGAGGTTGGAAAATCAAATACTAGAGCTGTTGTCTTTAGTTCTGTATTGATAATAGTTTCAAATTATATTTTAACTCAATTATTACTCAGTTAGATGGTCGAAATTAATAATTTAAGTAAATCTTTCTCAAATAACAAAGTCTTGAATGATATTTCATTTAAATTTGATAGAGGAGTTACTAATTTGGTAATAGGTAAGAGTGGTTCTGGTAAAACTGTTTTACTAAAATGTTTACTATCATTATATAAAATTGATTTTGGGGAAATAAAGTTTGATGGTTTAAATATTAAAAATATTTCAAATAAAAAACTTAGAATTTTAAGAAAAGATATTGGAGTAGTTTTTCAGGGTGGAGCTTTATTTGATTCAATGAATATTGAGGAAAATATCATGTTTCCTTTACATATGTTTTCAAATTTAAGTTTTGATGAAAAAAAATATCAAGTTAATAAATGTCTCAAAAGAGTTAATTTAATTAATAAAAACAAATTATTTCCCTCCGAAATCAGTGGAGGGATGAAAAAGAGAGTTTCCATAGCGAGAGCAATAGTATTAAGTCCTAAATATTTGATTTGTGATGAACCAAACTCGGGACTGGATCCGTATACTTCAATATTGATTGATAACTTATTACAAGAAATAACTTATGAAAATAATATGACAACAATAATTAATACTCACGATATGAATTCATTAATGCAGATTGGTGACAAAATTTTATATATTAACAATGGCCTGGTAGTTTGGGAAGGTAACAAGGATCAAATATTAGACTCTACCAATCATGAATTAAATAAGTTTGTTTTCTCTTCAAGACTTTTTAAAAAAATTAAACTTTAAGCATAAAAAAAGCTCCTCTAAGAGGAGCTTTTTAATTTAGTTTTTATTGAAAATTATTTTATGAAGACTTTTTTGGTAATTTCAGTTTTTTCTCCATAAATATTTATAAAATAAACTCCGCTGTTTAGGTGAGATAGATCAAATTTACTATTCAAAATACCATTTATATTTTGCTCAAATAAAATTTCTCCAATCATATTACTAACTTCAATTTTATTTATATTTTGATTTTCACATGATACTGAAAACACTCCATTTGAAGGGTTTGGATATATACTTAGATCATTATTATTATTAATTTTGTTAGTGGACATAGCTGTACCATATCCATTTAAACCTAATCTAATTGCATATGCTTCACCATTAGTATAAAGTTGAGCATCACTAGGTAGATAAATCGTGCTTGCTGATGCAGGTTGAACTACAGTTTCATCATCTAAAACTCTAAAATGATTTGCTCCACTATTTGAAAATAGCTCAATACAAGCAATGTAAATTCCAGGACTCAACGTTGTTTTTGGCATTGGACACCAAACCATCCCTGCTGATATGTCAGCAGACGTAATCTCAACTCCATCTGTATTTTCTACATATCTGTCAAAAATATCTATTGCCGTCGGTTCTACATTCCATGTATCAAAATCCATTAAAAATGGATAGATAGTACCACCTGGTCCAGGAGTAAATGTTGTTGTTGATGTATTTTGCAATAAAACTTCAAATCCAACTAGGTCGGTTTCTTCAGTTATTTCATACCATGTCATAAGTACTAAACCATCTGGGTCATCTGTAAATGAGTTAGTCCCAGTAGATGTAAGATTAGAAATGTCATCACTGTAAACATCAATACCATCCATTGAGAAAAGATTATTTGTTATTTCCATTGTTCTTGAAAATGTATTGTTAAAGTAATTTACACCATCTGCTGATTCATTATCTGATGTTGCAGCAAAAGATAAATCATAAGTTCCAGTGCTAAGATTTTGATTTGTAAATACTTCATTTAATGATACTGAGCTATCACTTTCTAATAAAGCCTGATTCAATGAAGAACTTTCCATGACAGTATTACCATTAAGAGTAACTAATGCAGATATATTTACATTTGATTGATCTGCATATCCGAAGTTATAAATATTTCCACCAAGGATAAGTGAATCAACCTGATCAGAAGGTGTTCTTCCATATTCTGTTCCATTTGGTGTCATTAACCAAGAAGATGTAAGTTCAATATCATCGGCTGGTTGTTCAACTATTGCAGCATCATCAATGAACCACGCATATCCCCAGGTACCTGTCCAATGAAATCTTATCCATACTTGCTCTTGATTGGCAGCAGATGGACTTATATTTATTCTCCAAAGTGTTGGGTTATCACCAACATTTGCTTGAACTGTACCTGATAGGTCAGGGAAAACTTCATAAACATTAGAATTAGTACTAGCATCAAAATTAGGAGTTAATTCTGGCCAATCAGTATTATTAGTGCTTGTGACTACGAAACATCTTTCAGAATTGTAGCTTTGGTACCATGTTTCAAATTGAAGAACTATATTTGGATTAGAGGAGAGATTAATTGGACTTGCAGTTGTCATCCAAGAATCCTCAATTTCAGCTCCTCCCTCTTCACCACCATATTCATCTGAATCTAACATAGCACAACCATTATCATAAGTCGAAGAAAGAATAGTAGCTATTTGATAAGATCCACCACATGAGAGATTTGTTCCTATTTCCCAGTCAAGATTACAAGCTGATGCGTCATGATCAACAACCCATGTTGAAGGATCTGAAAAATCGTCAGACCATATTGGGTTTGATTTTGACTTGTGTAAATCAGAGATTTTCTTTGAAGATAAGTTTTCATTTAATTGCTTTAATTTTTTAAAATTTTGACTTTGTGAAAAGTTAAATAAAAAAATCACATTAAAGACAAGGAGGGAGAATTTTAAAGTTTTCATTTTTTTGTTTTATTAATATTAGCAAGCGAATTTAACTTATATTATCAAATTTTCCAAGAACTCTCTAAATAGTTTTCAATAGGTTGACATGTACATATCAAATTTCTATCACCTAGAGCTTGGTTAATTCTTTTTACAGTTGGCCAAAACTTTGTATCATATTTTTTTTTGTGAGGGAAACTAGCTGTTTCTCTTGAATAGTTGTATTTCCAATTGTCAGATATAAATTCTTCAATCACATGAGGTGCATTTTTGAGTGGACTATCAGAAAGTGAAGTGTTCCCATTTATAATATCATTAATTTCTTGTTTAATTGATATAAGTGCTTCACAATAATCATCAATCTCTTTTTTATTTTCACTTTCAGTAGGTTCTATCATTAGTGTACCAGGAACTGGAAATGATACTGTTGGAGCATGAAAACCAAAATCCATAAGTCTCTTACAAATATCTTCTACATCTACGTTTGCTAATGCTTTAATATCTCTACACTCAATTATAAATTCATGAGCAACAGTTTTATTTTCTCCAGTGTAGAGGATTTTATAATTTTGCTCAAGTTTACTTTTCATGTAGTTTGCATTTAGTATTGCAACTTTTGTTGAGTTAGTCAGTCCTTCGGAACCCAACAACTTAATATATGCATAGGATATGAGTAAAATTAAAGAAGATCCAAATGGAGCGGAAGAAACAGAAGATATTCCATTTTTTCCACCACAGTTAACCAAAGGATGATTTGGTAAAAAATCAATTAATTGTTTGGCAACTCCTATAGGTCCTGAACCTGGACCTCCTCCTCCATGAGGTATAGCAAAGGTTTTGTGCAGATTTAGATGACATACATCTGCTCCAATTTCAAAAGGTGAGGTTAAACCAACCTGTGCATTCATGTTGGCACCATCCATATATACTTGTCCTCCATGTTTATGAATTAAATTTGTAATTTTTTTTATAGATTTTTCAAATACACCATGAGTTGAGGGATAAGTTATCATTAATACAGCAATTTTTTTTGAGTATTTTAATACTTTTTCATTTAAATCGTTTAAATCAATATTACCCATACTGTCACACTTAATTACTACTACATTTAAACCAGCCATTACTGCTGATGCAGGATTTGTACCGTGGGCAGAAGCTGGAATTAAGGCAATATTTCTGTGAGTTTCATTTTTTGATTTAAAGTATTTTCTAATTACCATTAATCCTGTATATTCTCCTTGTGCTCCAGAATTAGGTTGGAAAGAGATTTTTGAAAAGCCTGTAATTTTACATAAGTCTCTTTCTAATTCATCTATTATAATTTTGTATCCTTTTGTTTGATTTTCTGGAGCGAAAGGATGAATATTTGAGAAGTTAGATTCATTTAGAGGAATTAGTTGCGTGGCAGAATTTAATTTCATTGTACAAGAACCAAGAGGAATCATTGAATTATTTAGTGCTAAATCTTTATTTTCCAATGATTTAATATATCTCATCAGTTCAGTCTCTGAATGAAAAGAGTTGAAAACTTTATGTTTGAGGAAGTCATCTTTTCTTAAGTAACTTTCATCAATGATCAAATCTTCATTTATTTTTTTTAATTTGATAAATTTTCTATTGTAAGCTGAATAAAAAATATCTAATATAGCATTAATATCATTCAAAGTAGTTGTTTCATTTAAGCTAATTCCAATTTTGTCTTTTTGATATCTGAAATTAATTTTACTTTTTAAAGCTTTTTTCTTGATTGATTGAATTTTATCTGTTTTTACTGATATTGTATCAAAGAATTGATAATTTAATTGATTTATTCCTATTTTAGAGAGGTGAACATTTAGAGTATTAGCTAATTTATTTAACTTATTTGATAAATATTTTAAACCACTGGGGCCATGATAGATAGCATACATCCCTGCCATTATAGCAAGTAAAACTTGAGATGTACAAATATTAGATGTAGCTCTTTCTCTTCTTATATGTTGTTCTCTCGTTTGAAGAGCCATTCTGTAAGCATTTTTATTATTACAGTCTTTAGATATTCCAATAATTCTTCCTGGAATAGATCTTTTGTAATCTACTTTAGTTGCAAAAAAAGCTGCATGAGGACCTCCATAACCTAATGGAATTCCAAACCTTTGGGTTGAACCAACAACTACATCTACATCCCAGTTTCCTGGGGGGTCAATTAATGATAGAGAAAGAATATCTGCAGCTATAACTACTTTTATCTTGTGTTTAATTAATTTATTTGATAATTTTTTTTGGTAGTTTAATTCTCCATCGACATCTGGATATTGAATTAAAACACCAAAGAAATCATTTGAGAATTCAATATTTTCATAATCACCAATAATTATTTCTATGCCCAATGGTTCTGATCTAGTTTTTATAACTGATAAAGTTTGGGGCAGACATCTATTTGAAACAAAAAATTTATTTGAATTAATTTTATCATCAGATTTTTGATTAAATAACATGATCATTGCTTCAGCTGCTGCAGTTGATTCATCCAAAAGAGAGGCGTTTGCAATTTCCATTCTAGTTAAATCAGTTACCATAGTTTGGAAGTTCAATAGAGCTTCGAGTCTACCTTGAGAAATTTCAGCTTGATACGGTGTGTAAGAAGTATACCAGCCAGGATTTTCTAATATATTTCTTTGAATTACACCAGGTGTACAAGTTGGATTGTAGCCCATCCCAATAAATGATTTAAACTGTTTATTTAGATTTGAAATTTTTTTTAATTTACTCAAAAATTCATTTTCGGATAGGGGATTATCAAGTTGGAGTTTTTCTTTAAGTCGTATTTCTTTAGGAATTGTCTTGTTTATGAGATCTTCTATGCTGTTTAAACCAATAGTTGATAGCATACTTTCAATTTCTGTTTTATTTAGACCGATATGTCTATTTTCAAATAGATCTGTATTCATAAATAATTTTTTTTCAAAATTACTAGAATAGTTTTAATAAAAATAAAAGATATATTTATTTATATTTAAATTTGTTAACATGAATTTTATAAATACCTCAATAAGATTTTTGATCTTTTCAAATATCTATGTTTCTTTCTCAGCAAGTATTTTAGCATATTTGAGCTTTAGTCTGAGAAATTCATCAAATTTTAATTATGTATTTTTTGTTTTTTTTTCAACATTATTTTTATATAATTTCAATCGACTAAAAAAAAAATCTATTGATCTTCAAAAAAAAAGAAACCACTTTATTGAAAAAAATTATAAAAGTCTGATTTTATTTACATTAGTTACATTAATTATTTCATTAACTCTGTTTAATTTTGTGAAGTGGCCAAATTGGATTATATTTCTTTTGATGATTATATCAATTTTATATTCAATTGACATCAAGTTTAAAAATAAAATTATTCTCAGAAAATTCAGAAATATTCCATATATAAAGATTTTTTTAATATCATTTACGTGGTCATGTATAACAGATTTAATACCTTCATTGATAATTGAAAATAAAATTAACTATAATACTTTAATTCAACGTTTTTTATTTGTAATTTCAATAACAATTCCCTTTGATATTAGAGACAAAAATATAGACTCAAATTATTTAAAAACATTACCGCAAATATTTGGAAAAAATAAATCTTTACTAATATCAATTTTTTTGATTTTTGTTTGTGAAGTATTAGTTTTTTATCAATTTTTCTTTTTAAAATCAATTAGCTTAAAAAATTTTCTTGTTATTTATTTTTCTTATGAAATATCTATTGTTTTAATTTACATATATGATAAAATTCAAAAAAATTTTTTTATGGACTTTACATATGACGGGTTACCAATAATTATGGGATTATTATTTTTTTTATCTAACTTAAATTAGTTTAAATTTGCTTAAATTATAAATTAAATGGAATTAGATTTTTCAGAAAAATTTGCAAAAAAAATGGACAGAGATGACCAACTAAACTCGCTAAGAAACTTATTTTATTTTCCAAAATTTAAAAATAAAGATTGTATATACTTTAATGGGAACTCTTTGGGGCTTCAACCAAAAGACTCGAAACTGATTTTAAATAAAGAGTTTGAAGATTGGGCAAATATGGGAGTAGATGGTCATTTTAAAGCTAAAACACCTTGGATATCATATCACAAGATATTTACAAATTCTATTTCAAATTTATTGGGTGCTAAAAACGAAGAAGTTATAGTAATGAATTCTTTGACTGTAAATCTACACTTATTATTTTCATCATTCTATAGACCAACTAAAGATAGATATAAAATTTTATGTGAATCAAATTTATTTCCATCTGATAGATTTGTAATCGAAAGTCAAATAAAATTTCATGGTTTTGATATAGATGATGCTTTAATAGCTGTTACTCCGAGGAAAGGAGAATATATTATTAGAGAAGAGGACATAGTTGAAAAAATCAAAAATAATTCAGGACAAATTTCTTTAGTTTTTTTAGGGGGTGTAAACTATTACACCGGTCAAGTCTTTGACATGCAAATGATTTCAAGATATGCAAGAAAATATGGAGCTAAAATTGGTTTTGATTTAGCTCATGCAATTGGAAATGTTAAGTTAAAGTTAAATGAATGGGGAGTAGATTTTGCAGCTTGGTGTTCCTATAAATATCTAAATTCAGGTCCTGGAAATGTCGGAGGAGCTTACATTAACAAAAAATATCATAAAAAGGATTTATTTAGACTGGCTGGATGGTGGGGGCACAAAGAAAAATCAAGATTTAAAATGGGTGAAAATTTTCATCCAATTTTAACTGCTGAAGCTTGGCAGTTAAGTAATGCTCCAATATTTGGTATGTCTGTTCATAAAGTTGCTTTGGATATTTTTGATGAAATAGGAATCGAAAAATTAATTTTGAAGTCAAAAAAATTAACAAATTATTTAGAATACGTAATTAACCTTCTTTTTGATGAATCTAAAAAATTTAATGCAAAAATCATTACTCCAAGTCAATCAGAAAAAAGAGGTTGTCAATTATCAGTTTTAATTAATCATAATGCAGATATATTATTTAAAAACATATCTAATTTAGGTGTTAAAATTGACTACAGAGAGCCAAATGTATTAAGAATTGCTCCGGTTCCTCTTTATAATTCATTTTATGATATTTATTTATTTGGTGAAAAGTTAAAATTATGTCTTTAAATAAAAAAAATATAACTGTTGTAGGAGCAGGTTTAGTTGGTTCATTATTATCTATTTTTCTAGCTAATCGAGGCTATAATATAAATGTTTATGAAAGGAGAAAAGATAAAAGAAAGAATATTGATTTTTCTTCAAGATCTATAAATTTAGCTCTTTCACATCGAGGTTGGAAAGCTTTAAATAAAGTTGGATTAGAAAATAAAGTAAAACAAATTTCTATCCCAATGTATCGTAGAGTTATGCATTCAATAGATCGAAAACTAACTTTTCAACCATACGGTAAAAAAAATCAGGCAATTTTTTCTGTTCCAAGGGGAAAATTAAATACTTTACTTGTTAATACAGCTGAAAAATTAGAACTAGTTAACTTTTATTTTAACAAAAAATGTATTGATATTGATTTGGAAAAGTCCATTTCTAAATTTGAAGATACTTTAACTGAAAGTATTATATCTGTTAGCTCTGATCATATAATTGGTGCAGATGGATTTTATTCCAAAGTAAGAAGTGTAATGCAAAAAACTCATAGATTTAATTATCAACAAAAATTTATAGATCATGGTTATAAAGAAATTGAAATACCTCCAAATGCTGATGGAACTCATAAACTAGAGCTAAATGCATTACATATATGGCCTAGAGGCAATTTTATGTTGATTGCATTGCCAAATCTTGATGGAAGTTTCACATGTACATTATTTTTTCCTTATGAGGGAGAAATTTCTTTTTCATCATTGGAGACAAATGATCAAATTTTTAATTTTTTCAAAAAAACATTTCCAGATGTATTAGATTTAGTACCAGATTTAATTGATCAATACAAAACTAATCCAACATCACCCCTAGGAATAATTAGATGTTATCCATGGGTTATTAACGATAAAGTATTATTAATTGGAGATTCATCCCATGCTACCGTTCCATTTTATGGTCAAGGTATGAATTCAGGATTTGAAGATTGTTATATTTTTGATCAACTTATTGATAAATATCAAAATAATTGGACTAACTTATTTGATAAATATCAAAATGAAAGAAAAAAAAATGGTGATGCAATTCAGGATTTATCTATGTATAATTTTATTGAGATGAGAGATAGGACTGGTGATGATAATTTTTTATTACAAAAAAGAATCGAAAAAAAATTTTCAGAGAAATATCCAAATAAATGGTTACCACTTTATTCGATGGTTACTTTTTCTGATATATCTTATTCAGAGGCATTAAAAATTGGGAAAAAGCAAGAAAACATCATGAAAAAGATTCTTGTAACACCTAATATTGAAAAAAGATGGGATTCAATTGAAATAGAGAACAAAATTTTAGATTTATTGTAATTTTTTTTATCTAAGATCAATAATTTCAAAGTCTTTGTATGCATCTATATCAAATTTAAAAACAGAGTCGGGTAAATTAATTTCATTAAACTCCTTAATCTTATATTCAATAATTGAGGAGTTATTTCCAAATTGACTTAGTTTATTAATTTGATATTTTTTTGTATTGATTACTAATTCAATTTTTGAATAATCAACTTCATCAATATTTTCTGGTATTAAGTCTATAGTAGTATATTCATCAGTTTTATTAACTAATTTGAAAATAAAACCTTCCTCATAAAGTTTAAGTAAATTAGATGGTGTCATTGCATTTTCATCATCAAATTCAATTTCAGATATTTGAACTTCTTTATCATCAATTAAAATAGTCCAAACATTTTCTCCATCGCTAATTTGTTGAATTTCCAAAAAGTTAAAAATATATTGATCGTCTTTAATGATTATATCACCATTAGAAGATTCATATATATTTTCATCTGAATTAATTAAATTGTAATCAAATTTAATTTTGACTCCCATATATGAGTCAGTTTTATTGCTCACTGAATCTAATAAAATCCTGATGTCATTATCACTTTGAGCATTTGCTAATTGAATGGATAAAAACAAAAACAGTACAAATTTATTCATAATTTTCAAAATTACATTTAAAATATTTAATATTAAATATTTTAATAAAGTTTTAATCATTCATATTATCTAGTAATTTATTTAAAGAAATTTCATCTTGAATTAAAACTTGTCTCGGTCTACTTCCTTCATAGGGGCCAATAATATTTGCAGCTTCCAATTGATCAATTATTCTCCCAGCTCTATTATAACCTAATTTTAATTTTCTTTGAAGGAGTGATGCTGACCCTTGTTGATGAATAACAATAATATTTGCAGCTTCTTTAAATAAAATATCTCTGTCATCGATGTCAACATCATTCGAATTAATGTTATTATTTTCTGACTCGTATTCAGGAAGTTCAAAAATTGATGAATAACCTATTTGATTTCCAATGAAATTTGTTAATTTTTCAACTTCTTGAGTATCTATAAATGCACATTGAAGTCTGGTAATGTTGTTACTATCTGATATTAACATATCTCCTCGACCAATTAATTGATTTGCTCCAGAACTATCTAAAATTGTTCTAGAGTCTATTACTGAAGATACTCTAAATGCAATTCTAGTTGGAAAGTTTGCTTTTATAGTTCCTGTTATGATATTTGTTGAGGGTCTTTGAGTCGCAATAATTAAATGAATACCAATAGCTCTAGCTAATTGAGCTAGTCTAGCTATTGGGGTTTCAATCTCTTTTCCAGCTGTCATTATTAAGTCAGCAAATTCATCAATTACCAAAATTATATATGGTAAAAATCTGTGACCATTATTTGGATTTAATCTTCTTTGGGTGAATTTTTCGTTATACTCCTTAATATTTCTGACCTGGGCTTTTTTGAGAAGATCATATCTATTATCCATTTCAATACAAAGAGAATTCAAGGTATTTACAACTTTACTTGTATCTGTTATAATAGATTCGTCACTATTAGGTAATTTTGCAAGGAAATGTTTTTCAATATTATTATATAATGTTAATTCAACTTTTTTAGGGTCCACCAATATGAATTTTATTTGGGAAGGATGTTTCTTATAAAGTAATGATGCTAAAATTGCATTCAATCCAACAGATTTCCCCTGTCCTGTTGCCCCTGCCATTAAAAGATGTGGCATTTTTGAAAGATCAACTACATATGTTTCATTTGAAATTGTTTTTCCCAAGGCAATTGCCAATTCAAATTTTGAGTTTTTAAATTTTTCTGATGCTAATATTGATTTCATTGATACTATACTTGGGTTACTATTTGGAACTTCAATACCAATAGTACCTTTTCCTGGAAGTGGAGCAATAATTCTTATCCCTAGAGCTGCAAGAC
This sequence comes from Flavobacteriales bacterium, assembly GCA_002692065.1. Lineage (GTDB taxonomy): Bacteria > Bacteroidota > Bacteroidia > Flavobacteriales > UBA7430. The sequence continues at coordinate 63,678 of NZJX01000012.1, forward strand.
TCAAAGCTATATCATTTTCTAAACCTTTAATTTTAGAAATTCTGACTCCTGGTGCTGGGATTATTTCATATAAAGTAACAGTAGGTCCAACTGTGGCTTTAATTTTGGAAATTTCAATTTTATAATTATTGAGAGTATTTACAATTTGGTTTTTATTTTCTTCTAATTCCTCTTTATTAATTGTTAGTGAAGAGTTAGGATAATCAATCATTAAATTTAATAAGGGGAACTTATAATTTTTTAAATCTAAAGTTGGATCATAAGGTCCAATTTCATTTTTAGAATACTTAGTATTTTTTTCATCATTTTTTTCATCATTTTTAATTTCAATATCAAGTTTTATTTCATCATTTTTTTCATTGTCACTTTCTATTGAATTATAATTTAATTTACCATCATAATTAGAAATTTCTTGGTTATTAAATTCATCAAAATCATTAAATAGCTTTTCTTTAGAAATAGCTATAGATCTGACAATATCTGATACATTTATTGATTTTTTTTCATGATTAATTGTTTTCAGTTTTAATTTACGAAAAAAACTGAAAAAATTCTTTAATGCTGGTGCTAAACTATCAGGAGTCCACTTGAAGTAAATACTAAAAAAAATAATTAATGAAAAAATTAGTACTATAAATATTCCAATTTTACCTATTTGTATTAGAAACCAATTTGAAATAATTTCACCACCGATCCCACTCAATAAAATTTTTTTCGGAAACAGAGTCCCAAAAAATAAAATTAACCATAAACTAAAAAAGATAATTGTTTTAAAAATTCTTGATAATTGTATATTTTGGAGATTTAATATTGTTTTGAAACTAAAAATAAATATGAAAATGGGGATAAAAAAAGATGCAAAGCCAAAAAATTTATAAATGAATATATGACCTAAAATAATTCCAATCTTTCCAAGAAAACCATTAATTTTTATTTCGTCATTACTAAAAAAATCATAGTAACTCATATTTATTACATCATAATCAGTCTTCCAATTAATGTAAAATGAGGAAAATGACAAAAATAGAATTAAACCAATTGATATGAATAAAAAAGAAACTGTAATTTGAGTATTTTTATCATTTAAATTTAGCAGCTTGGGATATTTATTAAAGTTTTCCATAATATTAATTCTAAAATAAATAAAAACTATAGTATATTATATAATTTAATTGAGTTTTATTCACTGATATATAAACAATTTTATGAAATTATTTTAAAGTTAAATTTATATTATATTTATACTTTCGAAAAAAAATTATGAGTAAATTAATTTTTAAAGTTATTATACTAATCCCTTACATAGTTATTTCTCAGATTCAGATTCCAAAATGCAATTTTGATTCTTTAGAACTAAAACGATATAATTCTGAAAATTATTATGAAAATATAATGAAATTAAATAAACAGTTTAAAAATTTTTTAAAAAACTATAATAATAATTCAAACATATTCACAATTCCAGTTGTATTTCATGTTCTAGAAAACCCTGAAATTGATGATATGAATATTTCAAATGAGGATATTCATAATCAATTAGAGATTTTGAATGATGCTTACAATTTTAATCAGTTTGATTCATCATTAGTTCCATCTGAATTTCAATTAAATATTGGAAACCCTCAAATAGAATTTTGTATTGCATCTGTTGATCCTTGGGGTTATATTACTAATGGAATTAATAGAATTCAAACAGATGTAAATATTTTTTCATCATCATCAGACAACATTAAATATACCAATCAAGGTGGTTCGGATTCATGGAATACGCAAAATTATTTAAATATTTGGATTGGGAATATAACAACTGGTATTTTAGGTTATGCAGATAGACCTAGTTCAAGTAATCCAGATAATGAAGATGGAGTAGTAGTTGGATACAAATATTTTGGCGAATCTAGTCATCAAGAATATGGAATGGGTAAAACTTTAATCCACGAAGTTGGACATTATTTTAACCTAATTCATCCCTGGGGTATGGGTAATTGTGAAAATTTTAATGATGGTGTATCTGATACTCCAACTTCTGAATCTGCATATTATGGTAATCCTTCTTATCCACAATTCTCATGCAATTCAAGTGATATGTTCATGAATTATATGGAATATGTAAATGACTCATCAATGGTTATGTTTTCTCAAGGTCAAGTTGCCAGAATGCATTTTGCTATAAATATGTTCAGGTATTCCTTACTAGAGTCAAATGGTTGCGGAATACCTTCGTTAATCGTTGAAACAAATTTAAATCATTGCACCCAGTATGACTCTCAGGATGGATCAATAAATTTAAATATACTTTCAGGTGTTGAACCATTCCAATTTTTTTGGGGGGACGGGTTTGATCAAAATAGTTTATATAATTTGTCTGTAGGTGATTATAATGTAATTATTATTGACTCAATAGGACAAGAACTAGATCTAGATATTAATATTTCATACTACGGAAATGTTTACGATTCTGATAATTTTGAATCTTATAATGTAGATTCTCCATTTTTTTTACAATCAGATAATTGGCTTCCGCTATGCGAGGATTCTTTTTCAGCAAATATATACGATATTTCCCCAGTTGAGGGATACCAATATCTAGAAATTAATTCCAATGATGGGTCAAATTCTTTCAAGAGAGAAATAGTAAATACAGGTATAAATGCTTATAATATATCATTTAAATTATATGTCCCAACCAGTAGATCTGCATCATTTTCCATTTATCACGATTTATCTTGCAATAATCTTGATCGATCATATAAAGTTAATTTTAGTGGAAATGGATTGGGAGATGTTATTAATAACGACATAAATCTAAATTTTTCTTTTTTTAATAATCAATGGTTTGAACTAAGCCAATTAATTGACTTAGATAGAAACATTGTTGAATTATACATTAATAATAATTTTTTATTGGATTGGCAATTTAATAGTTCAATACATAATAATTATAATTATAATCAACTTGGAGGAATTGTTTTTCATTCTGATACTGATTCTATAAATCATCTCCATTATTTTATTGATGATTATAAATTAATTCTAAACGAAAATTCAGATTTATACAACTTTAGTGAAAGTAATGTCTCAGATATTAAATTATATCCAAATCCAACAAAAAAATATTTTAAGTTAGATTTTGGAAATTTTTTTGATATTGATATTAATATTAAATTAGTAAATAATCTTGGTCTAACTTTGTTTGAAAAATTACATAATCCAATTAATGGCAAAATTTTACATTTTGATTTAAATAATTACCCAAAAGGAATTTATTTTTGTATTTTAAGATCTTCAAATTTAAATAAAACTTTCAGAGTTATGTCCTATTAAAATGTCTGGAATTACAATTCATAAAAAAGATATCAAAAAAGGATTATCACTTCCTGTGATGGAACATTTCTTTTCAATACAGGGAGAGGGTTTTCATTCCGGTAAAGCCTTTTATTTTATAAGAATTGCAGGATGTGATGTAGGATGTAGTTGGTGTGATGTAAAAGAAAGTTGGGAGATTGAAAATCATCCAGTTTATGACATTCATCAGATTTTGAAATTTATTACTAATTCAAAAGTAAATAGAGTAGTAATAACAGGAGGTGAACCATTGATGTATTATTTAGATCCCCTTTGCATAAAATTAGCTAAAAAAGGAATTCTTACTCACATTGAGACTTCTGGTTCTCACCCTATATCAGGAATTTGGGATTGGTTTACACTTTCACCTAAAAAAAGAAAACTACCTAATGAAGAAAGCTACCAAAAAGCAAATGAGTTAAAAATTATTATTTCTAGATTAAATGACTTAAAATTTGCCGAATCTCAGGCTTCAAAAGTCTCCAAAGATTGTAAACTTTTTCTTCAACCAGAATGGTCGAAAAGTCATTTGATATTACCTATAATAATTAAATATGTAAAAGATAATCCGAAATGGAATATTTCTCTACAAATTCATAAATTCATGAATATTTTATAGAATGAAATTTATATTTTTATTAATCTCATTTAGTATATCATTTTGTTCATTTTCACAAAGGACGACTTGGTCTAAAAAGTCAGCAAAAATTTACAAAAATGCGCAGTATCATGTTAGGATGAAAAAATATAAAACTGCAAAACTTTTATTAAAAGATGCAATTAGAATAGACAATAACTTTATAGAAGCATGGATTTCACTTGGAGAAATTAATTTTATTTTAAATCAAAAAAAAGAAGCTATTGATGTTTACAATCATGTTATAAATATAGATTCATTCAATTTTCCCTCAATATATTATAAACTTGGAAAAATTCAATATTCAATTGGTAAATATGAAAATGCTATCAAAAATTTATCTAATTATATTGATTTTAATAATATTTCTCCAGAATTTAAAAAAAATGCTTTAAGTATAATAAAATCCTCTAAGTTTGCTAAAGATGTAATCTTGAATCCAGTTACTTTTGATCCAGAAAGTTTAGGTCCAAACATTAATTCTGATTATGATGAATATTTACCAGCAATATCTGCTGATGGAACAAAATTAATATTTACAAGGTCTAAATATTATGATGGAAAAAGAAATGAAGACTTTTACTATTCTGAGTTTGATGGCGATAGTTGGAGTTTATCAAAAGATTTTGGAGAGCCTATTAATTCCGAACTTAATGAGGGAGCTCAATGTATAAGTCCAGATGGTAAAATATTATATTTTACTGCTTGTGGTAAATTTAACACATATGGGGGGTGCGATTTATATAAGTCATATTTTAAAAATAATGTATGGTCTGAACCAATTAACTTAGGTTCAAATATTAATTCTAAATTTTGGGAATCTCAACCTAGTATATCCGCTGATGGAAATAGACTTTTTTTTGTTTCAAACAGAGATGGTGGATTTGGAGGAAAGGATATTTGGATGTCATATAAAAATTTATCAGGAGAGTGGTCAACACCAATTAATCTTGGAATAAAAATTAACACGTCCAAGGATGAAATCTCACCTTTTATACATTTTGATAATCAAACCTTGTATTTTTCTTCTAAAGGTCACCTTGGAATGGGAGGCTTTGATGTTTTTTATTCAAAATTAAGTAAAAGTGGTGATTGGAATGAAGTTAAAAATATTGGTTATCCTATAAATTCTCATCTTGATGAAAACTCAATGATTGTTGCTAAAGACGGAAGAACTGCATATTTTACTTCAATTAATTCTAATTCAAATCTTGACATCTATTCTTTTGAACTTCCCATAGAATCAAGAGCAATGAATGTTGCTTATTTTAATGGTAAGATTTTTGACGGAGAAACTAACCTTCCAGTTGAATGTAATTTAGAGTTAATTAATTTAGATACAGGAGATACATTCATGGATTCAGAGAGTCAGTCGGACGGTAGCTATTTTTTTTGCTTACCTTCAAATTCTAATTTTGCCTTAAATATAAATAAAGAATTATATCTTTTTCATTCTGAGAATATATCCATTGGTGAAAAAGGTTCTATATTAATGAAAAATTATAAACTATATAAATTGAAAGTTGGTAATAAAGTAAAACTAGATAATATATTTTTTAAATTTAACTCATATGATCTATCTGATAAATCAATTACTGAAATTAATCAAATAATTACTTTTATGAATGATAATCCATTTTTAAAAATTGAAATAGGAGGACATACAGATAATATAGGTAGTAAAAAATATAACCTTGAATTGTCATCAAAAAGAGCAAAGTCTTTAAAATATATATTAATTAAAAGAGGAATTGATGAAGATAGAATAGAAACAAAAGGTTATGGTATGAATTTTAGTTTAAATTCTAATTTGACTAAAGAAGAAAGATTATTAAATAGAAGAACTGAATTAAAAATAATATCAATAAAATGATACAAATAGTTGAAAGTCCAAGAGATGCAATGCAAGGAATATCAAAGTTTATTTCAACCAATAAAAAAGTAGACTATATCAATAGATTATTGAAAGTAGGATATCATACTGTTGATTTTGGGTCTTTTGTAGCCCCAAAATTTATGCCTCAGATGAGAGATAGTGCTGAAGTTCTTTCAAATATAGAAATTGGAAATAGTAATACAAAGCTTTTATCAATAGTAGCTAACAAAAGAGGAGCTGATTTAGCATGTTCATTTAATAAAATTGATTATTTAGGTTTCCCATTCTCAGTATCTGAGATTTTCCAAAAAAAAAATACTAATAAAACTATCGATCAATCTTTAGTATTAGTTGATAAAATTCAAAATTTATGTTTATCTAAAAATAAAAAACTTGTTATTTATCTATCCATGGCTTTTGGAAATCCATATGGAGAAAAATGGAATAATGAAATAGTTTTTAAATGGACAGAAAAAATTGTCAATATGGATATCGAAATATTGTCTCTTTCCGATACAATTGGCTCTTCAGATGAATTTAGTATTAAATCTATTTTTAGAATTCTAAAAAATGAATTTAGTAAAGTTGTTTTTGGTGCCCATTTTCATACTAAATTAAATAATTGGAAAGAGAAAGTTGAGTCTGCTTTCAGTTCAGGTTGCGAAAGGTTTGATACTGCGATTATGGGGTATGGAGGATGTCCAATGGTTAATGATAAAATGATAGGGAATTTACCAACTGAAAAGTTAATTACATTTTTAAATGAAAAAAAAATTAGTCATAATCTTAACCTACTCTCTTTTGAAAGTGCTTATAATTCAGCAATTGAGTTATTTAAATAATTAATATAAATTAATGAAATAATTATATCTATTAATTTTGAAAATTGTATTTACTTTTAAAAATCAAAATTATTTAATTTATTGTATAATTTAGCAATTGGTAATCCTACTACATTAAAATATGATCCAATAATTTTAGTTATTCCAATTGCTCCAATCCAGTCCTGAATCCCATATGCCCCCGCTTTATCAAATGGATTATAGTTGTCAACATAAAATTCAATTTCAGATGTTTTTAATTTTTTAAAGTAAACTTTTGTTGAATCAGTAAACGAAATTTTATTATTAATTGATTTTAAGCAGACACCAGTTAATACTATATGAGAAGAGTTAGAAATTTTTTGGAGCATTTGAATTGCTTGTATTCTTGAGTCAGGTTTACCTAAAATAATATTGTTGTGTATCACAATTGTGTCTGCTGTCAATAGGATTTCATCATCTTTAATATTTTTATAGCTGGCAGCCTTAAGATTTGCTAGATATTCCGCCACATAGAGTGGTTTAATATTATTTGGATATTCCTCATTAATATCAATTTTTTTTACTTCAAAATTGATGTTTAAAATTTTGAGTAATTCTTTTCTTCTTGGAGATTTTGAGGCAAGTATTAATTTTTTCATTTTAATTAAAAAAAAACAATGATAAAACTCCAATAACTATAACTAAGTTATTTAAGTTTAGAATCCTATCATAATCATTCGAATTTGAAGCCTTATAAACAAGTAAATTTAACATTGATATCGGAAGAATCAAAAGAAATATAGAATATAAAATTGCATAAATATTATTTTTAAATATGTATGTTGTTATAAAAATTATGCAAAAACATAAGAAAATAGTTAACCATTTAATAAATTCTTTAGTTTTATTTATTCCCCAAATTATTGGTAAAGTTTTTATATTGTGAAGCTTGTCCCCTTTTAAGCCTCTGAAATCTTTTACAATTTCGTGAATTAGAGTTAAAATAAATCCAAACATTGTATAAACAAATAATATACTGNTGGTTTTAAAAATTTGAGGATTTAAATAATTATTTTTTATTTCAAAAAAAGAAATTGAAAATATAAAACCTGAATATATAAAAGGGAAGATAAAGCAGCTTATAATATAATTTTTTTTTAATCTTAAACTAAAAGTCCATAGGATATAACTAGTAAAAAGAAAGTAAAAGGTATAATAAACTGAATTTAAAGAGTTTGAAGTAATTATTCCAATAATTAACCCTATAAATGTAAATATAGCATGAATAAAAAGTGTAGTTCGACGACTAATATCTCTTCCAACAATAATTTTTTTATCATTATTAATTAAATCAATATTTATATCAAAATAGTTGTTTATAACATATCCAGCTGTAATAATAAGAAGTGTACTAAATAAAATCAAATTAAAATTTAATAAACTTATAATATTTTCAATTCCAAAATTTGGGATTATAATTTTGTATCTTAAAAGATATTGAATTGTAATTAAGAAAATTAAGTTCTTATATCTAAATAACTTAAGGTAGTTATGTATGTATTTCATTAGGCCAGTTTTGTTGAATTTTTAAAACTTGTTCTATGACATCTCTAACACAACCATTACCTCCTTTTAAAGGGGATATATAGTCAACAATTTTTTTAACTTGATAAATTGCATCCGAAGGACAACAAGACAATCCAACATTTTTCAAAACTTCAATATCAGGTATATCATCACCCATATATAAAACATGATTACTTTTTAAGTTATATTTATTTAATAATATATTAAATGTATCAATCTTTTTAACACAATTTAAATAAACTTCAGTAACACCCAAATCATTAAATCTATTTCTAATTTCTTTGGAACGAGCTCCTGTTATGATTGCTAAAATATATTTTTTACTAGCAGCAACTTGAATTGCGAAACCGTCTTTCACATTCATTGTTCTAGTTTGGGTACCGTCAGGAAATAATGTTATACTACCATCAGTTAATACTCCGTCACAGTCAAAAAAAAGTGCTTTTATATCTTTAAGTTTAGCTTTATAATTCATTTTGATATTNTTTTAGAAATGTTTAAAGATAATATTTTATATATTTTTTTATGTTGTTTATTATCTAATAAACTTAGATGTTTTCTGATAATTTTAAAATCTTGCCTTAAAGCTGGACCAGTTTGAGATTTTTTTGGTGTATTATTTCTAATTTTTTTATTTGTCTCATTAATTAATGGGTGTAAAATTTTAAAATTTATTTTATTGTTTTTTAAAATTTCATTTGAAATTACATACATATAATTTGTAAAATTATTTGCAAATACTGCAGCCATATGAATTATTTGTCTGTCTTTTGAATTAACCTGAATGACATGATTTGACATTAAATTTGCAATAGTTAATAAAATTTTATAATCTTTTTTTGTATTCGTTTCAATACAAATTGGTATTNGTTTAAAATCAACTTTAGTATTTTTTGAAAAAGTTTGTAATGGATAAAATACTCCTCTTCTTTTGAATTGAATTTTATTTAAGTTAATTGAACCTGATGAATGAACTACAAATTTATTTCTTAAGTTAAGTTTTTTAGAAATATCACTAATTGCTCTGTCTGAAGTCAAAATGAAGTAAATATCAGCAGTCTTATCAATACAATTTATATCTGAAGTGTATTCACAATTTATTTGTTTTGATAATTCTTTTGCATTTGTTAAGGATCTATTGTAAACTTGGACNATATTTTGGCCGTAATGTTTTAATTCTTTAGTTAGTTGCCATGCAAGATTTCCTGCGCCAATGATTACTATATCATAAATTAATTTAATCAATCTTTTGTTTTTTTAATAGATTAATAAAAGATATTAAGGTTCCAATACCCATCAAAATTGATCCCAACCACAATATGTTAATATATGGGAAAATAATAGCCTTCATAATAATAAATGGTTTATCATTTAAAATATGTTCATATGCTTTAATTTGAATTCCTCCTATTTCTGACTCAACATTTGAAAAAATGAATTTATACTTAAGACCATTATCATCAATAAAACCAGGGAATGACTGAGCTACATTATCTTTTACAGCATATATTAAGTCTGTTGAAAAAGTTTCACCGTAAATATTTTTAAGTCTAATTTTTGCAATAATTAATACATCAAGTGCTTTATCACTCTCAATTTTAGTATTGGCATGCACAAGTAGACTATCCAGATAGAAAAAATATTTATCGTAAATTATAGAATCTCCTGTATTTAAATTAATTATTGATTCATGATGATACGGATTTGACTCGTCCTTTTCGTCAGTTTCTGCAAAGGTTAAATGAGAATATACATCATATAATAAAAAATGTCTTGTTGATGGCTCTGCCACATTACCCATGATATTATTTAGTTGAATAAATGGATTTAGAGTAAATAAATATTCTAATTGACCCATTTTATTTTTGTTAAAATATTCAATTTCATATTTTTTATTAATCCCTTCAAGTGAATCAGATTTATATAAAACATAATATTTATCCATTTTAGTAGTATCCCCCTTTTCAAGATATATATTTTCATTTTGAGGAAAATCTTTATGGATATAATCTTTATTATTGGATATAATATTTTTTTTTGCATTACTGACTAGTGCTCCCATAATAACAAGAGAAAATCCAATGTGAGCAATTGAAGATCCAGGAAAATAAAATTTAGATATTATTATTTTTTTCCAATACTTTAGATTTAATAGGGTTGTTAAACAACAAGAAAATAAAAGAATGAAATAAATTGGATGCCATAACTTTAAATTCAATGCCATAAGTAGCGATACAATAATAGAAAAGATAATACTAGAAAAAATAGTATTTAAATAAAATTTAAAATCTGTTTTAGTATAATTCAAAAATTGAGTCAGACCAATTAATAACACAATTATTATGGCTAGTGGAANTTGCCATGAATTATATAAATTAATTATTTCTATTGGCGGAGCCATTGAAGTTCCAAAAACTTTATTAATTACTGGAATTGATGTAAACCATGTGATCTGAAATGCGGATATTAGTAATGTTGAAATCCCAATAAACATCCAAAATTCCCTTGAAGAGTAGTGCTCTTCTTTTGTATTATTAGGGATATATTTTAAATTTAATAAGAAAATTACAAAACTTGAAATTGTAACAAAAATTAAAAAAAATAACAATTGTGAACCAAGTCCTCCTGCAAATGCATGAACGGAAGTGTCACCTAGTATCCCACTTCTTGTTAAGTAAGATGAGTACAATACTAATATGAAAGAAAGTAAGGTGATTAAAAAAGTTAATCTAAGCTTTATTTTTTTTGCTCTGTAAATATGCATTAGATGAGCTGATGAAACTAAAATAATCCATGGGACTAGAGATGAATTTTCAACTGGATCCCATGCCCAAAAGCCTCCAAAAGACAATGATTCGTATGCCCAAGCTCCTCCCATTAGTATCCCTGTACCAAGAATTGAAATTGCAAAATATGTCCATGGGAGAGCAAATTTTATCCATTGGCTATATTTTTTTTTCCAAAGACCAACAATAGCATAACAAAATGGAATCATTGATATTGAAAACCCTAAGAACAAAATTGGAGGATGTATTACCATCCAATAATTTTGAAGAAGTGGATTAAGTCCTCTTCCATCAATAAATTGAGGCATTACTTGAATATAATTGTCTAGCTTAGTCCAAGGTAAATTAATATTTTCTTCCAAGTTTCTAATAAGAGTAAAGGGAGAAGAGCCAATTTTGATGTTAAATACGTAAATTCCCAATAACATTGATCCTAAAAAACTTTGAACTAATGAAATAACTGTCATCAATGGAGCTGACCAATCTTTATTTTTGAAAATTAAAAAAAGTCCTAATATGAAATTCCAAAAAATCCATAACAAGAAACTACCTTCTTGTCCTTCCCAAAAACAAGAAATCATATATTTAGTTGGTAATTTTAAAGATGAATGCTGCCAAACATATTGATATTCAAAATAATGAGATTTTATCATTATGAATAAACATGAAATAATTCCAAGAACACTAAAAACATGAATAAAAAAAGAAATTCTAGAAAGTTTAATCCATTTTTGATATAAACTTGAATTAATTGAACTTATAAAAAAACTGACTGAAGCTAGTGTACAAAAGACAAAATTGATACAAACAAGTAATTGTCCAATTTCTCCTATTAAACTATGTTCACCTATGTAACTCATTAATTATTTAAACTAAATTTCACTTTTATAATTTAGTTGATCCTCATTATATTTTGAAGGACATTTCATTAAGATTGAATTAGCAATGAATCCAGAGTCAGTAGCAAAACCTTTCATTGTAATTTTTTCAGATCTTTCGAAGTCCTGAGGTTTTGTATTATAAAAAAAGACTTTTCTGACATTTTCCATTGAGTCAGAAGCAAAAAATGTCAACAAGTTATTTTTTGGTTCAAAAATAATCTCTTTATCAAGGTTCAATTCACCAATTACAGTAAACTGTTTCCCAAAGTTTTTCTCTGCAGTTGAAAAGGTAACATAAGTACTTGCATTAAATGTCAAACTTAACATTATACCTATACAAATCATTATAACTACAGTTAAAGTTATTTCACTATTCTTCATTTCTTTTTTCTATTTTTCTGATTTTACTATCGATTCGTATTAAAAAAAAAATAATACCTAAAAAAATTATAGAAATTACAGCTACAACTACATAAATTTTTCCATTTGATCTCATTAAATTTGCCATTTCAACTTGGGAAATAAAGTTTAAAATTAATAGTAATTTAATTTGCATCATTTGATTTTATTTTTTTTATTCTAATAAGTATATCAGTGAGCCAGCATCCAAATAGGATCCATCCTATAACCGCTGGGTAAAAGACTAATTTCATAGAATCACTTAAGTCATATTTATTAAACCCAGGATTACCTCCATTTCCAGGGTGTAAACTATCAGTCATTCTTGGTAAAACTCCTATGAATATTATCATTAACACGAAGGCAAGGATATTATAAATAGCAGATACTCTTTGTTTGGTCATATTTTCATTAAAACTTGCTCTAAGGGAAAAATATGCAAAATATATTAATAGTGATATTGCAGCACCATTAAGTTTTGGGTCATTAACCCAATAAGTTCCCCAAGTAAATTTTGCCCATACCATCCCTGTGAGAATTCCTAAAATTGATATAAAAAGACCAGTAGTAGCATATGCTTCAGATTTAATATCAAAAATTACATATTCATTTTTTAAAAATTTAATTGCATTAATTAAAGAAAAAAACATTAAAAAAATCATACTAAACCACATGGTGACATGAAAGTATAAATTTCTAATTGATTCGTTTAATATATCAAGTTTAGGGACATCAAATAAAAATCCACCAACTATACTATAGAGAATTAAAATTACGCTAAAGATCTTCATCCAGTATTTCATATTAGGAAATATACTATTAATTTTTACAAAGATAAGGAAATAGAATGTAACATAATGATATAGTCACTACATTTAATAGCAACAAAAAATATATTTCATTAGTTAAAATATTTTCACTTCTTTCTTGCATACAGAATTCTGATAATTTAATCAAGTTTAATAATAAAGGAAATAAAATAGGTAAACTTAAAACAGTCATTAGCATGTTTCCATTATTAGATTTTATAGAAATACCAGAAATTAGAGATAAAATTGAAGCAAGTGATATACTTGATAAAAAAATACCAATACCAAAAACAAAGGTATTAACCAAAGGATTACCAAAAAAAAATGTAAAACAAATTAGGTTTAAAATTGATATTAATATTAATATTAGGGAGTTAAAAATAACTTTTGAAAGAATTATACTTTTTGAACTAAAAAGAAAATGATAAAATAAAGCTTGAGTTTTTAATTCATTTTCAAATGAGAGATAAGTTGCATTTATNGATGAAAAAAAAATAATAATCCAAAAAAAAGTTATCCAAGAGTTATTGTCAATAATTCCAAAACTTGCTACATATATAATATAAGAAGAACAAATAACATTTAAAGTTATTGTAAATAATGAAGTGGGGTTATCAAAATTTTTTTTAATGTCTTTTAAGAGCAAAAATTTTATTTTTTTTAGCATAAATATTTTTTGTATTTTCAAAATTAAATAATAATAATTTAAAAATTATGATGTTTGATATATTATATATTATATATTATATATCTTTGCAAATATTTTTGAAATGCGAAATCTAATTTTCTTATTTATTATTCCTTTTTTATCATTCTCTCAAGAAAAAATCAATTTGACTGGCTTAATATTAGATGCTGAATCGTCTGAAAAATTATCTTTTGCAAGTGTTAGTTTATTATCAAATATTGATGACAAAATAATTGATGGAAGTATATCTGACATTGATGGTATTTTCAAAATAATTAATATTAATGAAAATAATTTTAGGTTAAGGATAGAATATATTGGTTATGATCCAAATATTATAAACTTTACAGATTTAAACAAAAAAAAAATAATAAAGATTAATGATAATGTTTTTACTGATATTGGAGTATTCTATTTAAATAAGTCTTCTCAAAAACTAGATGAAATTGAGTTAGTTGATGAAAAACCTTTGATGGTCCAAGGGATAGATAAAAAAATTTTTAATGTTGGTCAAGATATTACCTCATCTGGTGGAACTGCAGCTGAACTTATGGAAAGATTACCTTCAGTTGAAGTTGACATGGATGGTAACTTAAGTTTAAGAGGATCAGATCGGGTTAGACTTTTTGTTGATGGCAAGCCATCTTTATTAACATCATCTGAGTTACTTGAAACTATTCCAGCAGCAATGATTGAATCAATAGAATTAATAACAAATCCATCTGCTAAATATAGTCCTGAAGGAATGGCTGGTATTATTAATGTTATACTTAAAAAAAATAAAAAAATTGGATTGAATGGAAATTTAAATTCATCGTTCTCTTATCCATATAGAACAAATTTCACTTCATTAATAAATAGAAGGACAAAAAAATCAAATATTTTTGTTTCATATACTTTATTAGATCAATTCTCAAGTTATATAGTTGAAAGAAAAAAAGAAACATATTTCGAGAACGACACATTTAATTTAATACAAGATAGATGGGGAGAAGAAAATGAATTTTCTCATACTTTCAAATCTGGGTTTGATCTAAATCCAAATGAAACTTTAAATATCACATTACAAGGAAAATATAATATATTCAATAGTGATGAACCTGATACAATTTTTTATGATGAAACGACATTTTCAGACCAGATTATATATTACAGAATAACAAATACAAAGTCTGAAAGAAATAATTGGAATATTGATTTAAATTTTAATAAAAAGTGGAAAAACAGCCTCAAAATGGACGGATTATTAGACATATCCGAAAATATAAACAATCGTTCTGATATTTTTTATGATCAATTAATTTTGAATACTAATGATTCAATTACTCAAATATCTACCAACAGGAAAAATAATCAAATCGAATCAAGGATTGATTTTATTTTTGGCGACGAAGAAATTTTTAAACTTGAGTTTGGAATAGGTTACAGGTTCAGAGAAATGAATCAAAATATTTTTTTAGATTCCACAGAAATAAATGGAATAAATCAGGCAATTTTAGTTGATAACAGTAATTTATTTAATCATTTTAATTTTCAAGACATTATTTTGTCATCATATTTAACTTTTTCAAAAAAAATAACCCCTTGGTCAATGATGATTGGTATTCGTCCTGAACAAGCTTATGTTCAGTCTTTCTTGATTGATGATGATTCAAATTATAAATCAAATTACTTCAAAATTTATCCTAGCCTATTTTTAAATTATAGTTTGGATGAATATTCTTCAGTTCAATCAAGTTATACCAGAAGAGTTAACAGACCTAAATTTTGGAATCTCAATCCTTTTCCCTCTTATTCTGATCCTTATACATTAAGAATGGGTAACCCTTTTTTGAAACCTGAATTTGTAAATTCCTATGAGATTGGTTACCAAAAATTCAAAAGAGGGTCTACTTTTACGACTTCAATTTATGTTAAAGATATTAAGGATGTACAACAAAGATTTGTATCTGTAGACTCAAATAATGTTACTACTATTTCATGGCAAAATTTAAATGATAAAATAGATATTGGCTTTGAAATAATGGTTTCAAAAAAATTTTTTAATTCTATTAATTTTATGATTAGTTCAAATATATACTATTCAAAAATTGATGCATCTAATTTGACATCTGAATTCAATAACTCTTTTTTTGGAATGAGATCTAATTATAATTTAAGTTGGAAGAAAAAAAATCATAAAATTCAATTATCTGGTTTTGTTAGTCCAGCTGCAAATACTACTCAAGGTCGTTTAATGACAATGTATAGTTCTGATTTAGCATATAGTAAGTCTATTCTTAATGACAAAGGAAAATTTATTTTCAGAGTTAGTGATATTTTTAATACAAGATTTTTTGGATATAGAGGTATTGCCTCTAATTTTGACGAGTCAGTTATTTATGATAGATTGTCAAGATTTTTTTCTTTAAGTTTTAATTACAATTTTGGTGACCAGAATAAACAAAATAAAAAATCAAAAAAATATATTCCTAGAAACGGTTCCAACAATAATGGAAATTATTTTTAATTAATATGAAATTTTTATTAAACCTTTTATTTTTTGTAATTCCAATAACTACTTTCTCTCAAGAATACTATACTATAAGTGGTTTTGTTAGAGAAAAAAAATCAGCTGAAGAATTAATAGGTGCAAATATTACCTGTAAGGATTTATTTATTGGTGTGTCGTCAAATACATATGGTTTTTATTCAATGGATTTACCAGCAGGAAATCACAGTATTTCTTTTTCTTTCATAGGTTATAGCGAAGCTATATTTGTTATCAATTTAACCAAAGATATGAGACTTGATGTTGAACTTGACTTATTATCTCAACAAATTGATGAGATTATACTTGAGGATAATTCTATGAATAAATCAAGATCTATTGAAATGAGTGTCAATAATTTAGATTCCAAATCAATTAAAAAAATGGCTGTTGTAGCTGGAGAAGTCGATATTTTAAAAAGTATCCAATTATTGCCAGGAGTAACAAGTATTGGAGAGGGGGCTAATGGTTTTAATGTAAGAGGTGGGGCGGTAGATCAAAACCTAGTTTTGCTTGACGAAATGACTTTATATAATTCCTCTCACTTATTTGGTTTTGTTTCAGTATTTAATTCTGACGCAATCAAAGATATGAAATTATATAAAGGAGGAATACCTGCCAAATATGGTTCTAGAGTCTCCTCTGTTTTGGATGTAAGACAAAAAGAAGGAAATTCTAAATTTTATGAAACTTCAGGGGGGATTGGATTAATTTCAAGTAGATTAATGGTGGAAGGACCAATGTGGGATAGAAGTTCTTTTATGGTTGCTGGAAGAAGATCTTACGGCGACCTTTTCCTAGCTTTATCTAAAGATTCAGCAATTTCAAATAATACTCTTTATTTTTATGATTTAAATTTAAAATTAAATTCTTGGATAGGAAAAAAAGATAGAATTTTTATATCTTCTTATCTAGGTAGAGATGCATTTAAATTTGGAAATTTATTTGCAAGTTCTTGGGGTAATTCTACACTAAATCTCAGGTGGTTACATTTATTTAATGATAAAACTTTATCAAATTTTACATATAATTTTAATGATTATGATTATTTAATTTCTATTTTACCTCAGGGGTCTGAGTTTGATTGGATATCAAAGATTAGAAATCAACAACTTAGTTATAAAATTTCATACTATCATAATTCAAAACATAATTTTGAAGGTGGATTTTCACTATCTACCTATCATTTTGAACCAGGAATAATTAAACCTGCATCTGATACCTCTGCAATTGTTGAATTTGAAATGAGAAATAAGTATTCGTTTGAGACCTCCATTTTTATTCAAGACGAATGGGAAATTTCAAATAGAATATTGTTTCAATCAGGAATTCGATTTTCTTCATTTTACAGATTAGGTCAAGATACCATTTTGAATTATGAAACTAGTCCAATAGTTTATAATTCATATCTTGGTCAATATATAAATGGGACTTCAACTGATTCATTAATTTACAGTCAAAATGAGGTAATTTCCTCTTTCCATAATTTTGAGCCGAGGATTTCATTAAGATTTCAAATTAATGAATCTAATTCACTTAAATTAAGTTTTCAAAGAATTTCTCAGTATTTACACTTGATAACAAATGCAAGTTCACCAACTCCAGTTGATATTTGGGCTCCTTCTGGGCCATTTATTAAACCACTAATTGCTAATCAATATGCAATTGGATACTTTGCAAGTCCCTTGTCAAATAAATTTGAACTTTCAGTCGAACTATATTACAAAAAATTAAAAAATGTGATAGACTATGTTGATGCTGCTGATTTAGATTTTAACAATCATTTAGAAACTGAAATTTTATATGGAAAAGGTAGAGCATATGGTTTTGAATTTATGTTAGAAAAGAAAATTGGAAAACTTAAAGGATGGATTTCATACACATTAGCAAGAACTGAAAGTTTAATATCTGGTAGTATTGATGAGCCTGGAATAAATTTTAGTAATTGGTATCCTAATCCTCAGGACAAAACACATGATTTTTCAATAGTTACAATTTTTGAATTAAACAAAAAATGGAATTTTTCATCAAGTTTTGTTTTTATAACTGGAATTCCTACAAATTATCCTGTTGCTAAATATCAATTTGAGGGAATTAGTGTCCCTGAATTTACTGGTTCTAGAAATCAACAAAGACTTCCTAACTACCATAGGTTAGATTTTTCAGCTACTTATAGACCAAAGGAAAATGATACCAGAGAATGGGTATTTAGTATATATAATTTATATAATAGAAGAAATGCATCTGCCTTATATTTTAAAAGTGACGAAAATAATTTATCTCGAAATACCCCAGTTCAGCTATCTATATATCCAATTGTTCCAAGTTTAACTTATAATTTTAAATTTTGATGAAAAATATAATTAATTTATTTATGATAATTTCATTGTTTCTTTTATCATGTGAAACTGAAGTAAAGGTAAATATTGACGATGCTAATCCCAGATTAGTTTCAGAATCATATTTAAATTTTGATAGTGAAACTAATATGGGGTACGCTAGTATCTTTTTAACTAAATCTAGTCAATATTATGATGAAAGTGATCCATCAAGAATATCAAATGCTACAGTCACAATTAACGATAATATACTATTATTCGAGGATCCTGATTCCGCAGGTTTTTATTCAACTGATCAACCAATATTTTACAATGATCAGTTAATCTTCAAAATAAATATTTTAGCAGAAATTGATGGAGATGCTGGAAGTTGGACCGCTACAGACAATTTTATAGAAGTTCCATTAATTGATTCGATATACTATTATTATGAAGAAACTTCTTCTACTTTTCAAGAAGAAGGCTATTATGTAAAAATAATATTTAATGATCCTCCAAGTCAAGAAAACTATTATTGTTTGGATGTATTAGTTGATAGTGAAGACTTATTTACTTTAAATCCAGGTACTAAATGGAGCTCTATTTTTCAAGATAGATACATAAATGGACAAGAATTAAACTTTATAGTCAATGATGAACCAATTGATATTGGATCTGAAGTTACTGTTGTTTTATCTTCAATTTCTGAACAAACATATTTTTATTATTTTAATTTGTATACTTTAATGACTGAAACTCAAGATATTGGTGCTGCTCCACCATTTCCATTGAATGGTAATTTAATTTCAAACGTCTCTCAATTAGAAAATGGATTAGGAAATTTTCAAGTAAGAAACTATTCATATAAATCAATTCAAATTTTGAATTAAAATATTAGTTGAACTTACCTCAATTTTTTTTATTTTTATTTATTTTCAATAAATTGATTCATAAATAATTATCCAAGTCATTTTTTCCAGTCAAAATTATTGACTCTTCTTTAAAAAGATGTATAATTAAATTTATTAAATTTAAATTTTGACATTAGATTTTACTCTAATTAATTATATTGAAATAAAAGTATTATAAAAATATTAAATTTTTCAACTAATGATTTTTTTTTAAATATTAAACTTAAATTAGTAATATTAATGTTAATTTATAAATATTTTTGTTTAAATTTTTGTAATGTATAAAAAAATAATTCTACCTTTCTTATTTCTTTTTGAAGCAGAAAAAATCCACAATTTTGTTCTAAGTTTCATTAGATTTTCTAATTCTTTTTTTCTTATATCTTGGATAGTAAAAAAAATATATACTATAGAAGATAAAAGATTACATAGAAATTTATTTGGTATTAATTTTAAAAACCCTGTAGGACTTGCTGCAGGATTTGATAAAGATGCAAGTTGTTTCAATCAGTTATCAGATTTTGGGTTTGGTTTTATTGAGATAGGAACTGTAACTCCTCTTTCCCAAGAGGGAAATATTAAACCAAGATTATTTAGATTAAAAAAAGATAATGCTTTGATAAATAGGATGGGTTTTAATAATGAGGGTGTAGATACTATAATTAATAGATTAAAAAAAAAGAAAACAAAAATTGTAATTGGCGGGAATATTGGAAAAAATAAGTCTACAAATAATGAAAGTACTTATGAAGATTATTTGATATTATTTAATAAGTTATTTGACTACGTAGATTATTTTGTCGTAAATGTTAGTTCACCAAATACCCCAGGATTAAGAGATCTTCAAGATAAGAGACCATTGAAAAAATTATTATCACTTTTAAAGGAAGAAAGCAATAAAAAAACAATAAAAAAGCCAATTTTAGTTAAAATTTCACCAGATTTAAATTTTAGTCAGTTAGATGATATAATTGAAATTGTTAATGATGTTAAAATTGATGGAATTATTGCAACAAATACAACAATTAGCAGAGACAATTTAAAGACAAGTAATAAAAAATTAAATCAAATTGGAAATGGCGGATTGAGCGGATATCCAATTAAAGACTTATCTAACAAAATAATCAAATATATTAAAGATAAAACTAATGGAAATATAAAAATAATTGGGGTTGGTGGAATAAATAATGAGTCTGATGCATTAGAGAAATTAAAAAGTGGTGCTGATTTAGTTCAAATTTATACTGGTTTTATTTATCAGGGCCCTTCAATAGTAAACAGGATTTGTAAGAAAATATTACAAGATATTTAATTAAGAAGTTAATATGATAATTAAACCAAAATTAATTAAAGGAACTAGAGATTTTAATTCCATTGAAATTAAAAAGAGAGAATATATAATTAATATTATAAGATCTAATTTTGAATTATACTCTTTTGAGCAGATAAACACCCCAGCAATAGAAAATCTTTCGACTTTATCTGAAAGCTATGGTGAGGAAGGAGATAGATTGATTTTTAAAATTATTAATTCAGGTGATTATTTAAAAAATATATCAATTGATAATAAAACTAACTATAAAAATCTTTTGAGTAAAATATCAAAAAAAGCTTTAAGATATGATTTGACAATTCCCCTGGCTAGATATGTTGCCATGAATCAAAACAATATTGTATTTCCTTTAAAAAGATTTCAAATTCAAAATGTATGGAGAGCTGATCGTCCACAAAAAGGAAGATTTACAGAGTTTTTACAATGTGATGCTGATATAATTGGATCAAAATCGCTGCTATTGGAAATTGAACTAATTCAACTATATACTAGTGTTTTTAAAAATTTAAATCTACCAATCACTATTAAATTAAATAACCGTAAGATATTATTGGGAATATGTGAACATGTAGGAGAAAGTGACAAGTTTAATGATTTAACAATTGCAATTGATAAGTTAGATAGATATTCATTTGAAAAGGTTCAAGATGAATTATTCAATAAAGGTTTTTCAAAATTATCAATAATTAAACTTAAAAGACTTTTTGATTTTAGAGAAAGTTCTTTTCAAGATAAAATTTTATTTTTCAAAAATATTTTTTCAAATATCAATGTTGGTATGGAGGGTATAAATGAGGTTGAGTACATATTTTCAAATTTAAATGGCATTAAAAATATAGATTTTGATATTAAATTAGCTAGAGGTCTTTCATATTATACCGGAACTATTTTAGAGGTTGTATGTAATAATGTTAATATTGGTAGCATTGGGGGTGGAGGAAGATATGATAATTTAACTGAAAAATTTGGCTTAAAAAATATTTCAGGAGTTGGAATTTCCTTTGGCTTAGATAGAATATATTTGGTTATGGAAGAATTAAATCTGTTTCCAAAAATTCTAACACATAGTTCTAACTTTCTTTTTTTAAATTTCGGAGATAATTTTTTAAATGAATCACTCAAGTATGCTTCAATTTTGAGAGAAAATAATATTTCATGTGAAATTTTTCCAGATAATATTAAATTATCAAAACAATTGAGTTTTGCTAACAAAAAAAACATACCATTTATTATTTTTATTGGAGATAATGAGTTGAAAAATAATGATATTGTAATAAAAGATATGAGAAATGGTAATCAACAAAATGTTAACAAAAATAAATTCTTATCTACGATAATTGAAATAAATAAGAACAATGGATAGATATATAATTACCGAAGAAAAAATTACAATAAATTCAATTTTTGATATAATTGATAAAAATAAAAAAATTGATTTGTCAGAAAATATTAAAAATAAAATTTCTTCAAGCAGAGATTATCTTGATAAAAAAATTTCCAATTCAAATAAACTATTTTACGGGATCAACACTGGTTTTGGATCTTTATGTAATCAAAATATTTCTAAATCAAAACTCAGTAGACTTCAAGAGAATTTAATTTTATCTCATGCTTGTGGGACAGGTAAAAAAACTCCTAAGATAATTGTTAAAATAATGATGATTCTAAAGATAAAGTCTTTAAGTCATGGTAATTCAGGTATCAAATTAGATACCATTCAAAGACTGGTTGATATGTATAATAATAATATCATACCTGTAATTTATAATGAAGGTTCACTTGGAGCATCAGGTGATTTAGTTCCACTTGCTCATTTATCACTTCCATTAATAGGTTTAGGTGATGTTTATTATAATGAAAGTATAATTTCATCTGAAAAGTTTTTAAGTATTTTTGATTGGCATAAAATAAATTTAAAATCTAAAGAAGGTTTGGCTCTAATCAATGGAACTCAGTTTATTTCTGCATTTGGAGTTTGGATTTTGATACAATCAAAGAAAATATCTTATTTTTTTGACTTAGTTTCGTCAATTTCCATTGATGCATTTGATTGTTCTTTAGAACCGTTTGATGATGATATTCAAAGAATTAGACCTCATAATGGCCAATTACTAACAGCAACTAGAATAAAGAGTTTTTTTAAAGGTATAAATATTTTAAAAAGAAAAAAAAACTATGTTCAGGATCCATATTCATTTAGATGTATTCCTCAAGTTCATGGGGCATCCAAAGATGTTATAACTCATGTTTCAGAGATATTCACTAAAGAAATAAATTCTGTAACCGACAATCCTAATATTTTTGTTCAAAAAGATAAAATTATTTCCGGGGGAAATTTCCATGCACAACCACTAGCAATGGCTCTAGATTATCTGTCAATTGCTATGCATGAATTAGGAAATATCTCAGAAAGAAGAATTTTTCAATTAATATCAGGAAAAAGAGGACTTCCAGAGTATCTGATTATTAATTCGGGAATAAATTCTGGTTTAATGATACCTCAATATACTGCTGCAAGCCTGGTATCAAAGAATAAAATGTTATGTACTCCCTGTTCAATTGATTCAATTGTGACCTCAAATGGTCAAGAAGACCATGTAAGTATGGGGGCAAATTCTGCCGTAAAATTATTTGAAATAATCATGAATTTAGAAAAAATTCTTTCGATTGAACTATTAACCTCTGCTCAAGCATTAGAAATAAGAAAAAGAAAAATTTCAAATTTTCATGAAAGTTTCATTGAATCCTATAGAAAACATTGTAAATTTTTGGATAATGATAGAAAATTATTTGATGATATTCATGCTTCAATAAGATTTTATAAAGGCTATCAACTAGATATCAATATAATTTAAAAGTTTTTAAACTCATTATTTGAAACAAATTCATAATCAGTTAAAGACTCTAGAAATTTTATTAGATCTTCCTTTTCTTTATGACTAATTTTAAAACCTTTTATATGTTCACTTTTATTTATAATTCTATTTTTTTTGCTAAATTTATTTACATATAACAAAACCTAAATTTAATGTTCAAAAAAATTTTATTTTTTTTAATAATTGCCAGCAATGTTTTTTCTCAAGAAAAAGAAGTAATAATAAAATTTAATCATTTATTTAAAAATGATTTAATTCAAACTAATGTTAATTTTATATACGAAAACACAGAAAATACTTTTAATATTTCATTTAACAGAATTGAATTTTATATTCATTTAATTAGTTTAAATGATAACTCTGGAAATTCAATATATAATTTTGATAATTCTTCATATTTATTAGTTAATAAAAATGAGAATACATATTCTTTAGGATATAAAGATGTTAGTTTTATAGATAATATTTCATTAAACTTTGGTGTTGGACCTAATTTAAATCATGAAGATCCTACTATCTGGGAGTTAGATCACCCATTGGCTCCTCAAAATCCAAGTATGCACTGGGGCTGGACTGCAGGATATATTTTTCTAGCATTAGAAGGTTATATAAATGATTCCTTAAACTTTCAATATCATTCCGTTAGTGATGAATATTATAATATGTTAAATACATTTTTTATTACCAGTGAAACTCCAAATGAAATCATATTTGAAATTAATATTAATTATGATAAAATGATAGAAAATCATAATTGTTCAGAGATAATTGAAAATAGCTGCTTAAATATACATTCTGGTGGAAACTTTCATGGTTACAATTACCAAAATAGTATTATAATGAATAATATTAATTTAAATAATGTGTTTTCCCAAAATAATGAGTTATTATTTTCTAAAATTTTAAAATCTACCCCAAAGATTTTTCCTAATCCATTTAATAACTCTTTGAATATTAAAGTAAAAAGTCCATCAATTCTAAAAGTATATGATTTTAATTCAAATTTAATTATTGAAAAAAATCTTTTTCTAAACCACAATTTTATTGATTTTTCAAAACTTAATTCAGGAAATTATATATTTCTTTTAAGTGATAAAGAGGATACTAAGAGTATTAATATTTTAAAATTAGATTAGTTCATAATGAAATTTTTGAATTTAATTTTATTATCATTATTGATATTATCATGCAAAAAAAATGTTTTTGAACACAATAATTTTATAGATATACCCAATAATTTCCCTCTACCTGTAATTCCAGAATCAAATCAACTTAACCAAAGTAGAATAAATTTAGGTAAAATGTTATTTTATGATCCTATTTTATCAATTGATTCCTCTATATCCTGTAATTCATGTCATAAACAAGAATTTGCTTTCTCAGATAACAAGTCAATTTCTCCTGGAGTTAAAAGTAGATTTGGTAGCAGAAATACCATGAGTTTAGCAAATGTTGTTTATTATGACGCATTTCAAAGAGAAGGGGGAGTAAAATCATTAGAGATGCAAGTTTTAGTTCCAATAGAAGAACACAATGAAATGGGCTTCAATATTATTTTAGCCTCTGAAAGAATGTTATTACATGATAAATACGTGGAATTAAGTCAAATTGCATATAATCGAAATCCTGATCCCTATGTAATTACTAGATCTATTGCAAGTTTTGAGAGAACTTTAATAAGTGGGAATTCTGATTTTGACAAAAATAATTTAACCTTGGATCAAAAAAATGGAAAAAACTTATTTTTTAGTAACAAATTAAAATGTAGCGAATGTCATAGCGGTTTTTTATTTACTAATCAAAATTTTGAAAATAATGGTCTTTATGAGATTTACAATGATTTTGGTAGATACAATCTTACAAATCAAGTGAAAGACATTGGTAAATTCAAGGTTCCTAGTTTGAGAAATATTGAATTAACTGAGCCATATATGCATGATGGATCAATACTTACATTAGAGGATGTAATAACTCATTACTCTAAAGGAGGAAATTATCATATAAATAAAAGTGAACATATAAAAGGTTTTAAAATTAGTCATAAAGAAAAGGAAGATCTAATAAAATTTC
>NZJX01000013.1 GCA_002692065.1 Flavobacteriales bacterium
TTTGTATTTTCCAATTGGAATATTTGTTCCAGTGTGAATAGTTAGTCTTCTAGGAAGATAACTTTCTGAAATAAATGCGTCATCCGGTTCAGTTAAGTGATGAATTGCTAATCCCAAAAAATATTTTTTTGAAAATATCGTTAGTCCTGTAGAAAAATCAGTATAATTTACATTATCAGCGAAAAGATTTACATTTTCTTGGGTCATAAGTACGAAACCATAATTCGGATCAATTTGATCTCCGAAAAAAAGTTTTGATTTATCTAGAGCTCTTTGTTGGTATGTTGCTTGAAGCCCAGTAAGAAGAGTAATATTTTCGTTAATTTGAAGTTGATATGAGTAAATAGCACTTATTTGTGTATTGGAAAGAGCTCCTTCTCCTTGCATATCATTTAGAACTTGTAGTCCAATTCCTCCATGAAGAAGTTCAACTCCTTTATCGTAAGAAAAACTAGTTGTTAGATATGCTCCTTTTAAACTAGGCCACTGGTTTCTGTGATTAAGCGATAGTCTTGGACAATTTGCAGATCCAGCCATTGCAGGGTTTAAATATATAGGGTTTGCATAAAATTGAGTAAAAGCAGGATCTTGTGCATAAATATTTTGAAAGAATGCAAAAAGAATTATCGTTATATAAGAACAAACTTTTGTTGTATTAAACATGTCAAAAATAAAAATCAAATAATTTACAATTATACGACATTTTTTCAAATACTACGAAAGTTTTAACCAGGTATTGTATATATAAGTATAAGATTTTTTATATTTGATTATTTAGTTTATGAATTTTTAATTCTTTACTTATATTAATTTTAAAAAATTTAGTTTATTAAAAATATAAAGTCTTTTTTCTTTCTCTATTTGTTAATTATAATTTTACCAATTAATGCTCAAATTATTGAGAAAATTAAATTAGATTGGAATAATAATTTAACATTTAAAGATTGTTTTTTAGATAATACCCAATCAGATTTACCCTATTTCAAAAAAAAATTTGAGTTACCTAAAAATTTCAAAAATCTTAAAATTTCAATTAATGACGAGAAGATTTCTAAATTAATAAGCTTAGATCAAGTATTTAATTCTAAAAATTATCTTAAATCAAATGTAATTTATGTAAAGAAAACTCCTTTTTTAATAGTTGATTACTATCCATATAAAAATCAGAGTATTATTGAGAGTTTTATTATTAACATCACCTATGATATTGAAAAGATAGTATCAAAAAAAAATAAATCTATAAATTCAGTTCTTTCAAATGGAATATGGTATAAGATTCAAACTACAAATAATGGTATTCATAAAATAAATTACCAATTCCTTGAAAATATTGGAATTGAATTATCTGAATTGAATCCAAAAAAAATTAAATTATATGGAAATGGTGGAGGAATGTTACCTGAGGATAATTCTATGTTTAGATATTCAGATTTACATGAAAATAAAATTTACATCCACGGTGAAGATGATAATGAGTTTAACGAAGAAGATTTTATTCTATTTTATGCTGAAGGTGCTAATTCAAGTTATATAGATTCTAGTGGTTTGTTTCATCATCAAACAAATATATATGAAAATAAAAACTATTATTATTTAACTGTGAGTGATTCAAATGGTAAAAGAATAGAATTTACTGATGAAATTACTAGTTATAATTATGAGGTTAATTATTACACAAAGTATGATTATCATGAGCTTGAATCAAAAAATTTATTTAACACAGGGAAACAATGGTATGGTGAATATTTTTCAAATAATGAAGAATATAATTTTAATTTTAATTTTAAAAATAGGATTGAGACAGAACCAATATATATAAATTCAAGAGCTGTAGGCAGATCTAGTAATAATTTTATCCTCGACTTTTTTATATCTAACAACAAAATTTTATCGTTACCAATTTTCAATTCTTCAAATTTTTCTACAATATTGGGAGAAACTCAAGAATCTAATTTTTTCTTTCATGATCAAAATAATCTTCAAATTAAAGTCTCATCAAATAATAATTTTAATATATCTTCATATGCATATCTTGATTACATTGAGGTTCAAGCAAAATGTCAAATTATTTTTGATGGTTCTCAATTACTAATTACTGAGCCGGAAACAGTTGAAAAAAAAAGAGTAACAAAATTTAATGTAAATTCAGATTATGAACTATTTAATGTTTGGGATGTAACCGATCCTCTAAATGTAAACGAGATTTATATTTCAAATGATTATGACAATTTTATATCAAATACGGATTCATTAAAATTTTTTATAATTCATCATAAGAGTTTTAGTAATTATTTAATTCCAAATTTTATTTCAGTAGTTAGTAATCAAAATTTACATGCTCATCAGCCTTCAGAATTGATAATTATAACTAATAAATTAATTTTAGAAGAAGCAAATATACTTGCAAATTTACATAGAATTAATGACAATATTTCTGTAAATGTTGTTACAACTGATCAGATTTATAATGAATTTAGTTCTGGAAAGCAAGATGTTACCGCAATTAGGTCGTATATTAAATTATTGTATGATAAAGCTTTTTCTGAAGATCATTTACCAAAAAATGTATTACTATTTGGAGATGCTAGTTTTGACTACAAGGAAATTAATGGAGTTGGCAACCAAAATTTAGTTCCAACTTTTGAATCAAATTATTCATTAAAACTAGGTCCTTCTTATTGTTCTGACGATTTTTTCACCTTTTTAGATGATAATGAAGGATCTGAGATTACTATGAGTTCTGATGGCCAAGATATTGGAGTCGGAAGAATAGTTGTTCAAAATAAATCTCAAGCTTCCCAAATAATAAATAAAATTTCAAATTATATTTCAAATACCTCTTTTGGAGATTGGAGAACAAAAATTTGTTTTGTAGCGGATGATATTGATGATGAAAGTTGGGAGTTCAGATTACAAGAAAATATCGATAAAATTGCAAGCTCAATAGATAGCCAATATAATATTTACAATATTGATAAAATTTATTTAGATTCATATCAACAAGTCTCTTCATCTGGTGGTCAAAGGTACCCAGAAGCAAAAAAAGAAATCATCGAAAAAATTAATCAAGGATCCTTAATAATTCATTACTATGGACATGGAGGAGAAGTTGGTTGGGCTGAAGAGAGAATACTTGAATTAAGTGATATTAACTCATTTGAAAATATAAATAATTTACCTGTTTTTGTGACCGCTACATGTGAATTTTCAAGGTATGATGATATTGAAAGAGTTTCTGCTGGTGAAAGAGTTTTATTAAATCCAAATGGAGGAGGTATTGCTCTTTTTACAACTACAAGGACAATTACTGAAACCGATGCTAAAAATTTGTCTTCAACATTTTATGATTATTCAATCCCAGAAAAATTTGGTAAAAAACTTACTCTTGGTGAAATTTTAATGTTTTTAAAAAATGATTTAAATTCATCAAGTCTTAGTTCTTCCAATAAATTAAAATTTTCTTTACTAGGTGATCCTGCACTTAAATTACCAATACCAAAAAATAAAATATTTATCAACAATATATACAATTCAAATACTGGATTTGTAATTGATACTATAAATGCATTATCTAAGGTTAATATTGATGGTTCTATTATGGATGAAAATAATTTAATTTTGGATAATTTTAATGGATTTATGAAGGTCAAATTTTATGATAAACCAATATTTCTTCAAACTTTAAATAATGATTTTGAGTATTTAGATCCGTTCAATTATCAAATTCAAAAAAATATCATTTATTCTGGTAATGTGAGTGTTCAAAATGGTCAATTTAATTTTGAATTTATGGTACCTATAGATATTTCTTACAGTAATGGATTTGGAAAGTTTTCATTTTATGCTTTCAATGATTATAATGATGCCATTGGTTTTCAGGATAGTATTAATATTTTTGGAATTAATGAAGATGCTGATTTTGACAATGTAGGACCAAAAATTGAACTGTTCATGAACAATACCGCCTTTACCGATGGAGGTATTACTGGTAGGGATCCAGTATTAATAGCTTTAATATCTGACGAATCAGGAATTAATACAACAGGAAATGGAATAGGACATGATATATCAATTATCTTAAATAATGATTCTGAAAATTATTCAATTTTAAATAGATTTTTCACCTCTGATTTAGATTCATATCAGAGTGGATCAGTTGAATATCCTTTTTATGATTTAAATGAGGGTAATCACAATTTAAAATTAAAAGCTTGGGATGTTTACAATAATTCTAATACTGCTGAAATAAACTTTCTTGTAATTGATAATCCAAATTTGATAATTAAAAATTTATTTAATTATCCAAATCCATTTCGTGAGTTTACAAAAATTCACTTTGAATATAATCAACCAAGCGAGGATTTGGATGTTAAAATTGAAATTTTTGATATTAATGGTAATTTAATTAAATCAATTAATTCAAAAATAACTCAGTCAGCATACGCAAATTCAGATTTCATATGGAATGGCGATTCAAATTATGGAAATTTTGTCAAATCAGGTGTTTATATTTTGAGAGTAACAGTAAACAATAATTTAAACAATAAAAAAACAAGCCTTTCTAATCAAATGATACTAATAAAGTGATTATATCGTTTATATTAATAAATTTGCTAAAAAAATAAAAATGAAAAAAAATCAATTCTTACTCTTATATTTAATATTTTTTGTTTTACAAAATAATTTTGCTCAAGATCTACCAAATACAAATTCTGATTATGTAAATCAATTAAATACGATTTCAACATCTGTTCCATTTTTAATAATTGCTCCAGATTCTAGATCTGGAGCAATGGGAGATGTTGGAGTTGCGACTAATCCTGATCATAATTCTATTCATTGGAATGCATCAAAATTTGCATTTATTGAGGAATCAAATGGTTTTTCTCTATCTTACACTCCATGGTTACAAGATTTAGTTCCAGAAATTAGTTTGAGTTATTTATCCGGCTTTAAAAGATTAAATTCTAGAAATACCTTGGCTGCTAGTTTGAGATATTTTTCGCTAGGTGAAATACAATTTACTGATAATACTGGTCAGGAAATTTCTAAGTTTAATCCAAATGAGTTTGCAATTGACGGTGCGTATGCAATGAAATTGTCTGATAATTTCTCTATGGGGTTAGCAATGAGATATATATATTCTAATTTAACAGGTGGAATAAGTACTCCTGGAGGTGGCGTAACAAAACCTGGTAAATCTTTTGCGACAGATTTATCGGGATATTTTAGGACCAAAGACTTTAATTTAAGTGAAAAAGATGCAAATCTAGCTTTAGGTTTTAATATTTCAAATATTGGAAACAAAATAACTTATACTGATGGAGGTGAAGAACATTTTCTTCCAATGAATTTAAGAATTGGGTCAAATTTAAATGTCGAATTAGATGATTATAATTCTCTTTCTATTGCTTTTGATATTAATAAATTACTTGTTCCAACTCCACCAGTTTACGATTCTATTGGGACAAATCCTGAAAATATAGTTGCAGGTAAAAATCCAAATGTTAGTGTTCTTCAAGGAATTTTTCAGTCATTTAATGATGCTCCTGGAGGACTAAGAGAAGAATTGAATGAATTAATGTATTCAATTGGAGCAGAGTACTGGTACCAGAATCAGTTTGCTTTCAGGGGAGGTTATTTTCATGAACATCAAAATAAAGGTGCTAGAAAATATTTTACTTTGGGAGCAGGTCTAAGAATGAATGTATTTTCATTAGATATGGCTTTTTTACTTCCAGCTACTAGAGGTGTTAGAAGTCCTTTAGCAAATACATTAAGATTTACAATGCTATTTGATATGGAAACTTTCTATGGTACAGATAAATTATAAGTCTTATGAAATTTAAAATAGGTTTTGGCTATGATGTGCACCAGTTAAAAAATAATTGTAAGCTTATGATAGGTGGAATTGAGGTTCCTCATTCAAAAGGTTCATTTGGTCACTCAGATGCTGATGTTTTGATACATTCAATATGTGATGCAATTCTTGGTGCATCTAATTTGAGAGATATTGGATTTCATTTTTCTGACAAAGACCCCAAATTTAAGGGTATTGATAGTAAAATTTTATTATCCAAAACAATAAGTTTGATAAAAAATAAAAATTTTTCAATAGGAAACATAGATACAACGATTGTTCTTGAAAAACCAAAAATTATTAATTTCATTCCGAAAATGAAATCTATACTATCAAAATTATTGGATATATCCATTGACGATATATCAATTAAAGCTACTACCTCAGAAAAAATGGGTTTTATCGGAAATGAAAATGGAATTTGTGCTTATTCCGTAGTATTGATTTATAAAAATTGATTTACATGGAAAAAAAAAGTATAACTATCAATTATCAAATATTGNTATCAGATGAATTAAATCACACACAAAAAAAAATAGTTAATTCTTCTTTATCAGCCCTAAAAAGTTCATATAGCCCATACTCTAAATTCAAAGTGGGTGCTTCAGTTTTATTAAATAATGGTAAAATTGTAAGTGCATCAAATCAAGAAAATATTTCTTTTCCTTCTGGACTTTGTGCTGAAAGAATCGCTTTATTTTCGTCAGGTTCCTCTTATCCTAGTAATAAAATTTTAAGTTTGGCAATATCTACTGAATACAATTTTAAATCTGATGATATAATTATTACCCCTTGTGGAGGATGTAGACAAGTAATGATTGAATATGAAAAAAAACAAGGAACAAAAATAGAAGTTTTAATCAGAAATTTTAATAAAAAAATTTTAAAGTTTGAATCTGTTGAAGATTTAATTCCATTTCCATTTGATGTTGATTTATCTAAAAATTTATAGCTAAATCTGAAAACTAATTGTTAAATTTGTCAAAAAAAATAATGTCAAAATTAAATTTTAATAAAAAAACATATATCAATTGGTACAAGGATATGCTGCTTTGGAGAAAGTTTGAGGACAAAGCTAGTGCTTTATATATTCAACAAAAAATTCGTGGATTTTTACATCTCTACAACGGTCAAGAAGCAATTTTAGCCGGTTCAGTTTATGCAATTGATCCAAAAAAAGATAGAATGATTACAGCATATAGGGATCATGTTATGCCAATTGCAATGGGATTAGATCCAAAAAAAGTTATGGCTGAACTTTACGGAAAATCTACTGGATGTTCAGGAGGTAAAGGAGGNTCAATGCATATGTTTTCTAGAGAACATAATTTTTTTGGTGGTCATGGAATAGTTGGTGGGCAAGTTCCTTTAGGTGCTGGTATTGCTTTTGCTGATAAATATAATAACTTTGATGCTGTTACACTCTGTTTCATGGGTGATGGTGCTGTAAGACAAGGAGCCGTTCATGAAACATTCAATATGGCAATGACATGGAAACTGCCAGTTATTTTTATTTGTGAAAATAACGGATATGCAATGGGGACATCCGTTGAAAGAAGTGCTAATCATTCACATATTTGGAAATTAGGATTATCCTATGAAATGCCTTGCGAACCTGTTGATGGAATGGATCCAGAAAAAGTTGCAAAAATTGTAAAAAAATCAGTTGACTATGCAAGAAAAGGAAATGGCCCAAGTTTTCTTGAGATGAAAACATATAGGTACAAAGGTCATTCAATGTCAGACGCTCAGAAATATAGAACTAAAGACGAAATTTATGAATATCAAAAAATTGACCCATTGAACAAAGTTTTAGAAATGATTAAAAAAAATAAATGGGCTAGTGATAATGAAATAAGTCTTATTCAGGATGAAGTTAAAAAAATAATAAAAAAATGTGTTGAATTCTCAGAAAATTCAAGTTTTCCTGAATCTTCCTCTTTATATGAGAATGTCTACGATCAAAACTATCAATTTATTAAAGATTAAATTTGGAAAATTATGGCTGAAATTGTTAGAATGCCAAGATTAAGTGATACAATGACTGAAGGTACTGTTGCAAAATGGCATAAAAAAGTTGGTGACAAAATATCTGAAGGTGACCTCCTTGCTGATATTGAAACTGATAAGGCAACAATGGAATTTGAATCTTTTCAGGAAGGGGTTCTTCTTTATATTGGTGTTGATGAATCCAAAACAGCAGAGGTTGACTCAATACTTGCTATTCTTGGTGACGCTGGAGAAAATATTGATGAAATTTTAAAAAATGATTCTGCTGTAANAAGTAATGAAGCAGAGGAACCTTTAGTAATCAAAGAGGATGAAGATGAACCATCAGATCTAATTGAACAATCAAAAAAATTAATAGTTGATGAAAAACAAAATTCAAAAATTGAAAATAGTTCTGAACCACAAGTTAATGAGTTAGAATCATCATCAACTGATCGAAGAAAAAAAGTCTCTCCCTTAGCAAAAAAAATGGCAAAAGATAAAGGAGTTGATCTAAATTCATTACAAGGAAGTGGAACAAACGGCAGAATTATTAAAAGAGATATTGAAAAAATTAACTCAACTGAATCAGGTCACAATAATAATCTTGGGATTACTCATGAAAAATTTCAAGAAATACCTCTTTCTCAAATGAGAAAAACAATTGCTAAAAGATTAGCTACCTCAAAATTTTCTGCTCCACATTTTTACCTTTCAATGACTATAAATTGTGATAAATTAGTTGATATACGAAGTAGTATAAATGCAAAAAAAAATACTAAGATTTCATTTAATGATATTATTGTTA
This sequence comes from Flavobacteriales bacterium, assembly GCA_002692065.1. Classification (GTDB taxonomy): domain Bacteria; phylum Bacteroidota; class Bacteroidia; order Flavobacteriales; family UBA7430. The sequence goes on from NZJX01000013.1 coordinate 8,658, forward strand.
AAGCTGTCTCTTTAGCTTTAAGAGAGAATCCAAACATAAATTCATCCTGGCATGATGATAAAATAATAATTAATGATCATATTAATATTGGTATTGCAGTTGCTGTTGATGATGGTCTACTAGTTCCAGTAGTCAAGTATACCGACACAAAAAATATATTCCAAATATCTACTGAAATTAAGACATTTGTTAAAAAAGCTCAAGATAAAAAACTTACTCCAAGTGATTGGGAAGGTAGTACTTTTACGATTTCTAACCTAGGAATGTATGGTATAGATGACTTTACTGCAATTATCAATTCTCCTGACTCCTGTATTTTAGCTGTTGGAGGTATAAATGATCATCCTGTTATCGAAAATGGTAAAGTTGTTCCAGGTAAATTAATGAAATTAACTTTATCATGTGACCACAGAGTTGTTGATGGTGCAACTGGAGCTTCATTTTTAAATACATTAAAAGCTTTTCTGGAAAATCCAATTACAATTTTTGTTTAGTATATGATTTCAGTCCCGAAATATATTGAAAACACAAAAAATTATTCTCCTTCTCTAACTGTTGATGAAATAGTNAAGAAATATGATTTAAATAAAATTTCTGTTCTTTGGAACAATGAAAATAATTACGGTTTTTCAAAAAAAATAAATAATCATATTAAATTATCAGATTTTCAATTAAATCGATATTTCGACCCTCTAAATATTCAATTACGAGGAAAAATTTCAAGTTTTTATAATCTTAGTATTGACAATGTTATTATTGGTAATGGATCAGAGGGGTTACTTCAGAATGTAATTAGATCTTTTTGTTCATTTGATGATGAAGTATTAACATTTAATGGAACATTTGTAATGATTTACCTTTGGTCCAACATTAATAACACAAGTTGCAAGAAATTAAAATTAAGTGAAAATTATAAATATGACATTAAAAAAATTAGCAGTAATATCACAAAAAGAACTAAAATCATATATATTGCTAGTCCCAATAATCCAACAGGTCAAATAATTAAAAAAAATAATTTTCAAAAATTAATGACAACAATTCCCAAGAATATACTTGTTATTTTAGATGAAGCTTATTACGAATATGCAAAAGCTATATCTGATGAATATCCAAATAGTTTAGATTATGATTTTGAAAATCTAGTTATTCTAAGAACTTTTTCTAAAGCCTACGGACTTGCAAGCTTGAGAATTGGTTATGCAATATCAAAAAAAATAATAATTGATTCGTTATTAAAAGTTAAATTAACATTTGAAACTTCAATATTATCCCAAAAAATTGCTATGATGGCCTTAGATGACCAAGTTTTTATAAATAATGTGACCAGAAATAATTCTATAGAATTAGAAAAATATTACCGATTTTTCAATGATAATAATATTAATTTTTTTAGGTCTTTTGGCAACTTTATAATGATAGATTTGAGCTCTGAAAAAAAATCTAAAGAGTTATACCTTAAATTATTAAAAAAAGGGGTATTTGTTAGACTTTTAAATGCCTTTGGATTACCTAATTGTTTAAGAATTACTATTGGAACTTCAGATGAAAATGAATATTGTATACAAATATTTAAAAAAATTTTATCTAAATTATAGAGATATTCTTTTATCAATACTTTGCTCCAATGAAATTATTGTTTCAGTTCTCTGTATACTCGTAATCTGCTGAATTTTATCATTTAATATCTCTCTCATATGTTTAGTATTTTTACAAATGATTTTTGCAAAAATACTATAAATTCCCGTTGTGTAGTGAGCTTCAACGACTTCTTTAATTTTATTAAGTTCGTTTATTACGTAATTATAATTTGATCCTTTTTCAAGATATATTCCTAAGAATGAAGTTAAATCATATCCAATTTTTTCATGATTAATTTCTAGTTTAATTTTTTTTACTATTCCGTAATTCTCCATTTTTTTCATTCTTACATGAATTGTTCCAGTTGATACTATTAATTTTTTAGCTATTTCAGTGTAAGAAATTTTTGCATTTTTCATTAGAATTTCTAATATGCCTTTGTCTATATTATCAAGTTTGTAAAATTTATCCATAATATAATTAAAAATTTAATAATTTTATAATAAATACCCTTTTTTTTTTATAAATAAAATAAAAATACAATTAAATAATTATATATCATATAATATTTATAAATTTTTTTTATCTTNGTTATATNTTATTTAAAATTGTGGGNTGATGAAATTGGCAGACATGCCCTCCTGTCTCGAGGGTGGAGATAATGGATAAATCCTGTGACTAACAGCTCCGTGGAGGTTCGAGTCCTTCTCCTACAGCAAAAAAGTGTTCATTTATGAACACTTTTTTTATAAACTGTAATTAAGTAAGATTGAAAATATTCTAGGCGCTAATAATGATGCTGGTCTTGGACTTTGCTCGGTATTAAATATGTTATCAATATTGAATGATATCCAACTATCCTCATTGAGTCTATATCCTAGCCTAAGGTCAATTATCAAAACATTTTTATTAAGTCTTTCCCACGCATCAGTTGTTCCAAGAAGTAAGTCAAATGCAGGACCAACAAAAGCATAATCAATATTTTCCATTTTACTATTATATCTTATTGCGGATCCAAGCATTAACCTATTTTTTTCGATATTAATATCAAATTTTGCTAGATTTCTATATCTATATTTTAAAATTGTTGCTGCTGAGCTGTCAATACTAGTAGTAAAGTATGATACAGGAAAATTTCCTAAACTATTAGAAAAAGATTCATACTCTAAATTAGCATCTCTTATAACAGGTTTAGTGTAAGTATAACCACCTAGAAGTTGAATCTCTGTTTCACCAATTTTACCTTCACCAGCAATAGATAATTCAATTCCTTTAATATTTGAATCACCTATATTTACGGACTTAAATCCTAACCCTGCTAAACCGGGATCAGTAGGTTCTCCCCAATAACCAAAACTAAATTCCATCATATCATGATAATTCATCAAAAATCCAGCTAAATCAATAAAACCCTTCCAATTTTTAATTTTGACTCCTTGTTTAATTCCAATTTCAGCACTGTAGCCTGTTTCAGGGGAAAGATTTTCATTTGGATATATCTGCATTGGTCCAGTATTAAAATTTACATATCTTTCAATCATTGAAGGTATTCTTATTCCCTCACCATATGATCCTCTTACAAAAGTGCCTTCTCCCAACTTATAATTTATTCCTCCTCTGAAAATAACTTTATTAATTTTTTCTCCAGATAAGTTAAAATTTTCAAATCTAGATCCAAGTGAAATATTTAATCTATTTTTTTTATAATCAAATTGACTATAAATTGAATTATTAATATACATTTTACTACCATAGACTTTACCATCTCTTCCTCTGTCAAATTTGAAAGTATATCCACTAGTAGTTNTTAAATTTTCATTAATTNTTTTTTGAATTTGAAAGTCAGTAAAAATTACACTTGAAAAAGTAGATGANTCAGCAAATAAAATATTTGCACTAATATCATTAAAATCAAATCCTCTCATATCTCTGTAAAAAAGTCTAGAATTTAGTGTATATTTTATATTTCTTTCTTCATTATTAAGTACTAGAAAGGGATCCAACATTAAATATGAATAGTCATAAAAAGTGGGATCATTATCCAAAGCTCTGTATGCTAAAGTATCATGTTGCCAAATTACTGGATCACAAATTTTGCTTCTCATTAGAGTTAATCTGGCACCATATTTTGATCCAGGTTTATTTTTTATATATTTTGTTTTACTAAGGTTTATTCTGGCTCTTCTACTATTGCCATTTTCAATAAAACTTTCATCATCAAATAGATTTAATGAAAAAACAAAATCAGAATTATTTTTTTTATGGCTATGTAAAAAAGATGTATTAGTTAAAGATTGATAATTTCCTTTGTACCAATGCAAAGATTTTCTTTTTGGTTTATCATATATTGAATGAGTAATTGTTAGTTTATTTAGTGGTTTTGATGTCGGATAGGCAGTCCTAATATTTATAGTACCATTTAATGCAGAAGAACCAAATAAAACNGATGAAGCTCCTTTAATAACTTCAATTTGAGAAATATTTTCCATAGGAATTAATTGCCATTCTGCACCTGCTCGATCACTATTCAATATTGGTATGCCATCAACCATTACCATTACTCTTGAACCAGCACCATAACTCCAACCACTTCCACTTCTTATATTTGCTTGACCATCAACAATATGAACTGATGGTGATTGAGACATTGTTTTATCCAGAGATGTTGCAGATTTATTTTCAATTAAACTAGGTTTAATTACATCCATTGAAACAGTAACTTCTTCAATTTTTTGTTCAAATTTACCAGCACTAACAACTACGGTGTTAATTAGTTCGGATGAATATTTTAAAATTGGGTTAAATTTGAAAACTGTATCATTATACAAACAAATTTCAGTCTCTAAAGTTTCGTAACCAATATATTGGAATTTTATTTGATGACAACCATCAGGTAAACTTATTGAATAATCTCCATTAAAATTTGAGCTAGTTCCAAGACTTAAATTATTCTCAACTGAAATATTAACTCCAATCAGTGATTCAGTTTCTTCATTATAAATTATACCTGAAATTTTATTTTGACATAACAGATATGAACTATTTAAAGTTATTAAAAATATAAATATTATATTCTTCATTTATTTAATTTTAAAAATCACCAGAAATTCTTAATGAATAAAATCTTGGTGCCCCAATTGATCCGGGTCTTAATTGATATTCTCTATTTAAGATGTTTTCTACTAAGATCTGGATTGAATAGTTTTCTAAAAAATGGTAATATAATCTAAAATTTATAAAAAAATCNCCTCGTTTAAATTTTTTTCTTGACAATTTTATCCCCATATCTTCAATGTTCGCATTTGCAAGTGTGAATATATCTAATATTTCCGAATTAAATGCTCCACTTTCAAAGAGCCAATCAATATTTTTCATAAAAGAATTGTATCTCATGTGAGTTCCAATTGTTAGCTTTTTATAATTAATTTCAAAGTCTAGTTTCGCCAAATGATTATATCTATATTTTAGTATATTATTGTTGGGATTAGAACTAGTTGAAAAATATGATAATTCGCTTCTTGCTAGTTGAGGAATTATTGATGTTATACTGGACGGAATGTTACCATCTGATAGTAAATTTTCTACCAGAGACTCAAGTCTGTCGTTAAAGTTTCCGTATACATAATTAGGATTTACTGACTTAGGTAGTGAATATGTATAGCTTAGTCTGGTAGTAAAGTTTATATTATCAAATTTAAAATTAGAATTAACTGAAAAATCAAATCCGCTAATTTTTGTATCTCCAATATTTATCGGTTTAAGGCCAATACCAAGTGGATTTAATCTAGTTGAATCACCCCACAAACCAAAACTGAGTTCAATCATGTCATAATATCTCATTTGATATATACATAAATCTAGATAGGTAATTGAATTTTTTTTTTGAATTTTATATTTATAACCTAATTCAGCCGAATATCCACTCTCAGACTTTAAATCTTCATTAGAGAAAATTGATATTTGTCCAGCATCTCTTTGATAGTATAATTCAAATAAAGATGGAAATCTATACCCTTGACCAATCGATGCTCTGAAGAAGTTTTTTTCATTAAAAGAGTAATTAAGACCAGATCTAAGTACAGGTTTCCCATACTTTTTACCAATATTGTATTCTTCATATCTCATACCTAAGTTAAACTTTATTCTACCTATATTTTTGTCATATTGAGAAAAAAATGAGTAATTATTTCCAAATTTATTATTTGTGAAAGAATTTGATATTCCAATAATATGATTATAATTTAAACCAATATTTAAAGTAGCATTTTTTAAGAATTTTTGGATTAAATATTCAGAATATATTGTTGAATAGTTATTAATTTTATCTTTTGAATTTGGCTCAAAATTAGTATTTAAAAATCTACTTGAAATAGATAATTTAATATCTCTTTCACTATTGGAATATTCAAATTTTGGTGCTAAATTAATTTCTCTGCTCTGAAAAGTACTATAATTTTCATTACTGAAAGGACTATAACCATTAATATTACTTTTATACAGGAATCCGTCTTCTTCTTGAAAATCCATAAAAGAACTTTTTAATTCAAAGTTAATATTAGGATTTTTTTTGGATTTATGTTCTAAATTGAAATATATTCTCAATCTTTCCTCTCCAAGATGGTGAATATTTAATGAAGTATCAATATTGGTACTAATTAATCCCATATAGCCGAAATCCTTGTGAAATTGAAGTCCAAAATTATAGTAAAAACCTTTAATTTTACTTGAATGATTAAAATTAAATCCATATTGTTTTGGGTTGTCAACATAATCTTTCCACCAGTTTAGTGAATTTCTTTTTGCTTTACTGTATTGTCCATAATAACTTGAAAAATTTGTTTTAGGAATTTCTGTACTTTTTTTACTGATAATATTAACTATGCCATTTAAGGCAGAAGAACCAAAAATAACTGATGAGGCCCCTTTAATAATTTCAATTCTTTCTATATTTTCTGCTGGAATTAATTCCCATTGAACAGCACCTGTAACTGAATTTATAATTGAAATTCCATCGAGTAAAACTAAAACTCTGGATCCCGCTCCATAGCTCCAACCACTTCCTCCTCGAATATTTATTTGGCCATCAATAATATTTACACTTGGAGCTTGAGATATGCTATTTTCAATATTGTAATTGTGTTGGTTATAAATATAATTACCTTTAATAACATCTAATGAAATACTTAAATCTTCAATTTTTTTTTCAAATTTATTTGTACTTACAGTTATAGTCTCTAATTCAAAATTTTTTGGATTTAAAAATAATATCAATGTATCATTAACATTACTAAAATATTTTGAGAGATTCTCATATGAAATATGTTTTAATTTTAGATTAAAATTTCTAGAATCTAAATATAATTCGAAAAAACCCTTTGAGTCACTGTAAGTGATTAAATCATTATCAATAAATACCTCTGCGTTTATAATTGGAGTATCATTAATATAATTTTTCACTTGACCAATTATTTGAATTTGAGAATACAAATTGCAAGTTAAAAGAAAGATAAAGGGATATAAATACTTAACCATCATATTGAATTATTCATTCACAAACATATCTGTAATTTACAAAAATGAAAAAATATTGTTAATTTTTTTTTTTTTTATAAATTGCTACNAATTATGATTANAAAACTGTAATTAAATTATAACCGACAAAGATTAAAATTATTTTAGAAATTTAAAATACATAAGATGTTTACAAAGTTAAAAGATTTCCTAAGTAACCAAATTAAAAGATTTCCTCATCAACCCGAATTTCTCCAAGCAGTTAGTGAAGTTGCAGAAAGTGTTATTCCTTTTATAAGTGAAAATAAAAAATACGATAATATGATTTTAGAGAGAATGATAGAACCTGAGAGAATGATTATTTTTAGAGTACCTTGGTTGGATGATAATAATAATATAAACATTAACAGAGGTTTTAGAGTTGAGATGAATAGTGCAATTGGTCCATATAAAGGTGGTTTAAGATTTCATAAAAATGTTAATTTAGGTATATTAAAGTTTTTAGCTTTTGAACAAGTGTTTAAAAATAGTTTAACTTCTTTACCACTTGGAGGAGGGAAAGGAGGATCAGATTTTGATCCCAAAGGAAAATCAGAAAGCGAAATAATGAGATTCTGTCAAAGTTTCATGAATGAATTGTTCAGGCACATTGGACCGTTTACTGACATACCTGCAGGCGATATAGGAGTAGGTTTGCGAGAAATAGGTTTTATGTTTGGCCAATACAAAAAATTATCAAATGAATTTTCAGGAGTTATAACTGGAAAAGGCATAGGATGGGGAGGTTCACTAATTAGACCTGAAGCAACTGGATATGGAAATGTTTATTTTGCTGAAGAAATGTTAAATTCAAAAGGTGATGGATTTAAAAATAAAAAAATTGTAATATCAGGTTCAGGTAATGTAGCTCAGTATTCATGTGAAAAAGCCATTGATCTTGGAGCTAAGGTTCTTACCATGTCTGATTCATCTGGTTTTATTTATGATAAACAAGGAATCGATTTAGAAAAGTTAAATTTTATTAAATACNTAAAAAATATTAAACGTGGAAGAATTAGTGAGTATGCAAACAAGTATAAATCAGATTTTTTTGAGTATAAAAAACCCTGGTCAGTTAAGGGTGATATTATTCTTCCCTGTGCAACTGAGAATGAACTAAATTTTGAAGATGCTAAACTTATATTTAAAAATGGTTCATTGTGTNTCAGTGAAGGAGCAAATATGCCATGTAATTCAGAAGCTATAAAATATTTTCAGCAAAAAAAAATATTGTACGCTCCAGGAAAAGCATCAAATGCTGGCGGGGTAGCAGTTTCTGCTCTTGAGATGTCTCAAAATTCAATAAGATTTGAGTGGACAAGAGATGAAGTCGACAATAAGCTAAAAGAAATAATGAAAAATATTCATGATTGTTGTGTTTCACATGGTAAAAATAAGTCCAATATAGATTACGTAAAAGGAGCAAATATAGGAGGATTTATTAGAGTTGCTGATGCTATGTTAGCTCAAGGAGTAGTTTAATGCAAATATTTTTTTATGAAATACATTGACTTTTTAAAGAACGAAATAAATAAAATTAACAGTACTGGTACTTTTAAGAAAGAAAGAATTATACTTTCTCCTCAAAATTCAATAATTAAAACTAAGGATACTGAAAAGGTTATAAATTTTTGCGCAAATAATTATTTAGGATTATCCTCAGACCCAGATTTAATTAATATTTCTAAAAAATATTTAGACTCTCATGGTTATGGACTATCATCTGTAAGGTTTATATGTGGAACTCAGGATATACATAAAGAATTAGAAAAAAAAATTTCTNACTTTTTATATATGGAAGATGCCATCCTTTATGCATCTGCTTTTGATGCTAATGCTGGATTATTCGAAACATTATTATCAGTTGAGGATGCAATAATATCTGATGAATTAAACCATGCATCAATAATTGATGGAATAAGATTATGTAAAGCAAAAAGATATAGATTCTTACATGGAGATATGCAAGACCTAGAAAAGAAATTAATTGATTCTAAATCAAGTAGATTTAGATTAATTGCAACAGATGGAGTTTTTTCAATGGATGGAGATATAGCTAAATTGGACAAAATATGTAAGCTAGCAAAAAAATATGATGCACTGGTAATGGTTGATGATTGTCATTCAACTGGTTTTATTGGTGAAAAAGGGAGGGGAACGCATGAATTTTGTAATGTTGTTGGAAAAGTAGACATAATAACTGGAACTTTTGGTAAAGCCTTAGGTGGGGCAATTGGAGGATTCACTTGTGCTAAAAAAGAAATTATTGAAATCTTACGCCAAAAGTCAAGACCATACTTATTTTCTAATTCACTTCCACCCTCAGTTGTAGCTCCAGTTGTAAAAGTTATTAGTGATTTAGAATCATCAACTAATTTAAAAGATAAATTATTCAAAAATACAATAATGTTCAGAAAAGGAATGAAATCAGCAGGATTTAAAATTAGTGAAGGCATTCATCCAATTGTCCCCATAATGTTAAACGATGCTAATCTTTCTCAGATTTTTGCAAAAAAATTATTAGATTTAGGTATTTATGTAATTGGTTTTTGTTATCCTGTAGTTCCCAGAGATAAAGCAAGGATTAGAGTTCAAATATCTGCTTCACATTCAAAGGAACAAATTTTGATTGCTATAAATCATTTTAAAAAAGTTGCAAATGAATTGAAATTACTTAAATAATTTTACATTAAATTAAATCTTTTTGCTAGAAAATACTATAAAATTAATAAATCAATAACTAATATTTTGTACTATTTACAGTGATTTATTAATTTCAGATAAAAAAAATCAAAGATTGAAGGATAATTGATTATGAGTTTTTTGATTTTTTGTTATCTTTAACCTCCCAAAAAAATAATGCAAAGAGAAAGAATGCATTTTATGAAAAAGAATTTATGCATATTTTTTGTTACACTGAGTCCATTTGTTTTTGCTCAACAGGATCCTCAGTTTTCATTAAATATGTTCAACATATACTCAGTAAACCCTGCTTTTTCAGGGACTTACGATCAATTCAAGGCTCTTGCAATACATAGGAGTCAGTGGGTAGGTTTTGGTCCTGGGGCTCCTGTCACTCAACATGTGAGTGTGGAGGCTCCAGTTTATGCATTGCATGGTGGAGTTGGTGTAAATGTTTTGAATGATCAGGTGGGTAATGAATATAATAGAGGTATTAGCCTCTCATATGCTTATCAAACTAAGTTATCGAAAAAATCAGAACTTGGTGTTGGTTTAAGTATAGGTTTTGTAGATGTTGGTTTTGATGGTGACTGGTTGACACCTCAAAATGATCAAGGTCAAAGCGATCCATCTATACCTGCTTTGGGTTCTAATGATGTTGTGCCTGACCTTGGATTGGGAGTTTATTACAGGATGAAGGATTTTTTTTTAGGTTATTCAATGACTCATGTTAATCAGTCTGAAGCTGAATATGATGGTGTTTATTTTCAATTGAGAAAGCATCACTACTTAACAATGGGGTGGAATAATGATGTGAATAACGAATTAGTATTAAGACCATCATTTCACATTAAAACAGATGAGGTATCTACACAGATCGATTTTAATGTAAATGCTGAATACGGAGAAAATCTTTGGGGTGGAGTGACTTACAGGTTAGATGATGCTGTTGTTATAATTTTGGGATATGATATTAATGAAAATATTAAATTTGGATATGCATACGATATCACAACTTCAGATTTAAAATCTGAATCAAGTGGTTCGCATGAAATTTTATTGAGATATTCTTTTAAAATGCGTCCTAGAGGAAAAGTTCCTACGCATTACAGGAATATTAGATATAATTAAGAGTAAAAGAGAATTAGTTTATTATTATTTTTTATAAAAAATTAAGAAGATGAAAAATATAATTATTTTTGGATTTATAATTGTTGGTTTTTTTTCAAGCTGTGGATCTTCATCTAATGGAGAGTTAGTTGGAATTCAAGACCTAACTGAGTTTCATCCAACTGACCCTTATGGAATGGTCAGAATACCCAAAGGAACTTTTTCAATGGGATCAAATGATAGTGATGTTCCATATGCAAGAACAACTCCTAAAAAGTTAGTTACTATGCATTCGTTTTTCATGGATCAAACAGAAATTACAAATAATGAATATCGTCAGTTTGTTAATTGGGTTCGAGACTCCATAGCAAGGAAGACTCTAGCTGAGGCAATGGTTGAAGGTTACGAGTATATAGAAGAAAATGCTGATGGAGATTTTCTTGAAAATCCTTATCTAAATTGGGATATTCCAATTGAATGGGATTCTGATAATGAGGAAATCACTATGGCTCTTGAAGATTTATATCTAAGACCTGAAGAAAGATTAAATGGATTCAAAGAATTCGATTCTAGACTTTGGAGTTATAAATATTCTTGGATTGACAAATCCTCTGCTTCAAAAAAAGCAAACAGATATGACAGAGAATCAAGAACTTACAGAGAGGGCTACTCAAGACAAGGTTTAGTAAAAGAAGAGGAAGTTTATATATATCCAGATACCCTTGCTTGGATGCATGATTTCTCATATACATTTAACGAACCAATGTTTGATACATATTTTTGGCACCCAGCATATGGAGAATATCCTGTGGTAGGAGTAAATTGGAATCAAGCCAAAGCGTTTTGTAANTGGAGAACTAAAATTAGATTTGAATTACTTTCACCATATGAAAGAAAATATGATACAGAATATAGATTGCCTACAGAGATTGAGTGGGAATATGCTGCTAGAGGTGATAAAGACAATTCAATATATCCTTGGGGTGGACCTTATTCTAGAAACAGTAAAGGTTGTTTTTTAGCTAATTTTAAACCTGTAAGAGGTAATTATATAGCAGATGGATATCCTTACACAGCTCCATCAGTTTCTTATTGGGCAAATGATTATGGTTTGTATAATATGGCAGGAAATGTGTCTGAATGGACTGAGACTCCATTTGAACCTTCAGCTTCGATATTTGTTTCAGATATGAATCCTTTTTTTAATTATGATGCTGGACCAGATGAACACCCTATGCTGAAAAGAAAAGTTATTAAAGGTGGTTCATGGAAAGACATTGGAGCTTTTCTTCAAGTTGCTGCAAGAGATTATGAATATCAAGATACCTCAAAGTGTTACATTGGATTTAGATGTGTAAAAACATATTCTGGTGTTGAAAATGTAGATTTTGGATATTAATTATTAATTTAAACTTTAAAATATGAGTTTTTTAGAAACTAAGAAAGGAAAAAATTTTATGTCAAAGCTCTATGGAATNGGAGCTGCAGTAGTAATTTTAGGGGCTTTATTTAAAATACAACACTGGACTGGAGCCGATGAAATGTTAATAGTTGGTTTAGGGACTGAGGCAATCATATTTTTTGTTTCTGCTTTTGAAAAACCACCTAAAAACTATGATTGGTCTCTAGTTTACCCAGAACTTGTTGATAGTTCTGAAGAAAATCCAGTAAGAGAACTTGATAGTATGCTTGTTAAAGCTAAAGTTGATTCTGAACTAATCAGTAGTCTAGGAGTTGGGTTAAGGAAAGTTAACGAAGCTGCTAATGGTTTAGGTTCAGTAGTTGATATTGCAGACAGTACAAATAAATACAGCACGGAGGTTGATAATGCCGCGAAAAATTTACAAAATATCAACTCTTTATATGAAGCCCAAATTAAGTCCTCTACTGATCAGACTCAAGCCTCAATTGATATGGCTTCAAAAATGGCATCTTCACTAACTGAAGCAGAACAAATGAAAGATGAATTAGCTTTATTAAGTAAAAATTTAAATGCCTTGAACAGTGTATATGGAAATATGTTAAATGCAATGAATGCAATCAAAAAATAAATTTTTAATTATAATTTTTAATAAAAATGGCATCAGGTAATTTATCCCCAAGACAAAGAATGATAAATATGATGTATTTAGTTTTAACTGCATTGTTAGCGCTAAATGTTTCTAAAGACATATTGAAAGCATTTAAAAAAGTTGAATCTTCATTGTCCTCTGCTGTTGAAAACATTGATTCTCAAAATCAGCAGATGTACTTAGAATTTGAAAAAGCTGCTCAAAATAACCCACTTAAAGTAGCTGAATGGAAGGACAAAGCTTTTAAAATAAAATCTGAGTCAGAAATACTCATTCAACATATTTCTTTATTGAAAGATACGTTAATTGAAAAGACTGGTGGCTATGATGATAAAGGAGAGCTTAGTGGAATGGACAATTTAGAAAAAGTTGCCAACGAGATGTTTAAAGCTCCTCAACAAGGTATAAAGTTAAAGAATAAAATTAATTCATTTAGATCAAAAATTCTTTCCTTACCCTCGGTAAATGAAAATAATGACCTTAAACTTTTAATTGAGAATACCCTTAATACTGATGATGTTAAGTCTACCAAAAGTATTATTTCATGGGAACAGGAAACTTTTGGAAATTTTCCATTGATTGCTGTCTTGACATTTTTGACAAAATTACAAGGTGATATTGTTACAATTGAGTCTAAAACCGTTGATTTTATCAGAAAAAACATCGGTGCTGATGATGTCAAATTTTCTAATGTAGAAGCTCAAGTAATTTCTCCAAAGAATTATATAATGGAGGGAGACAGTTTTAAAGCATCTATTTCTTTAGCTGCCTTTGATAGTACATCTTCTCCAACGGTAATTGTTACAAATAAATTTTTAAATGATTCAACTGCTGATTATTCTCAGGCTGACACTATTAGTGTATCATATAATGGTAAAGGAATATATTCAGTTCCTGCTAAAAATATTGGAGTTCAAAAAAGAGCTACAAAAATTTTAATTAATACCGACAATGGAATTGATGAGTATGAACAATTTTTTGAATATCAAGTTGCTCAAGCAATGGCTGTTGTTTCACCTACTAAAATGAATGTTTTTTACAAGGGAGTTTCTAACCCGATTGATGTATCTGTTCCAGGTTTTTCTCCTCAGGATCTTGAAGTCTCTGGACAAGGAGTTAAAATTAAAAAAATTAAACCTGGAAAGTACGAAGCTACAGTCTTACAAAATACAAAGAAAACTGCTAAAATTAACGTTAAAGCTCAGGGAAAAAAAATTGGTAAACCTATTGAATTCAGAATAGATAGAATTCCTCCTCCTAATGCTAGTATAAATGGTAAAAGAGAAGGTAGGATGTCTAGAGCACAGCTAAGTAGAGCTCAAGGTATAGCTTCTAAGTTAACAAACTTTCCTTTTGATTTAAAGTATAAAGTTATTTCTTACGAATGTAAAATGAAGGTTGGAGAGTTTAAAAAAACTTTTAAGAAAAAAGGAAACAAGTTTGATACAGAAATAAAAGAAAAAATTAAAAAATTAAAACCCGGTTCGGATATTACTTTCCAAGCTATAAAAGCGAAGGGGCCAGATGGAGTTAAGACTTGTCCACCAATTGTATTAACAGTTCAATAAAAATAATATTATGAAAAAATTAAACTTTATTATTTTATCAATTTTTTGCTTAAATATATATAATCAGCTATTTTCTCAAACTAATGTTTTAGAGTATAATCCTAAACCCTTACCAGAAGATGGTCATTCTTATGTGACTCACTCTAATTTTAAAAATCGTTTACTGGATTATCCATTTGTTAGAGAAGATGATATCTTATGGACTAAAACTTATGTATCCCAAATTGATCTCAGAGAAAAAGTTAATCAACCACTATTTTTTCCAGTTGTACCAGTATCTATTGGTGGAGGAAAATTTAGAAGTAATTTATCTCAAATACTTTTAGACGCTGTTAAATCAGGACAAATTACTGCTTATGATGACACACCAGAAGAATATTTTTCTGAAATTGTAACTCCTCAGGAACTTGAAGCTTTACTTTTTTCAGTTGATTCAACTGAAGAAGAAAATTTAGATACCGGGGAATTGGAATTAATTATTGATACTTTGACTGTCCAAAATACGGATATCAAAGCTTATTATGTTATTGAAGATAAATTTTTTGATAAAAAAAGATCAGTTTTAGATTCAAGAATTATTGGTATAGCTCCAATTGCTGAGCTTATTAATAAAGAAACTTTTGAATTAGAACCCACAATACTTTTTTGGGTTTGGTATCCTGAAGTTAGACAAATTCTTGCTAATTCTATTATGCACAACGATGAAGTTAAATTTACTGGTCCAAATCATATGACTTTTTCTGAATTTTTTGATAAAAGGTTATTTTCGTCTACTATCAGAAAAGAATCTAATATGTATGATAGAGCTATTTATGATTATAAAAAATCTGGAATGCAACAATTACTTGAAGCAGAAAGAATTAAGAATGATATTAGAAATCTTGAAAATGATATGTGGGAATATTAGTTTCAAGACACATTAATATTTAATTTTATGAGAAATTTTGAATATTTAGTTGTTGGTCAGGGTATTGCTGGAACAGTTTTGGGTTTCAAGCTTTTACAAAAAAAAAAAAGTCTTCTTTATTGATCACGTTAAAAAATATACTGCATCAAAAATTTCTTTAGGTGTATTTAACCCTATTTCTTTTAGAAATTTATCTACTTATTGGAATATTGAATATCAAATGAATTCACTAAAAATATTTTTAGATGATTTTGAAAAAGAATTTAAAACTAAAATTTTTAAATACAAAAGTATATTAAAGAAGTTGAATTCTGAATATGAGCAAAATAATTGGACTGTATCTTCAGTTTCTGATAAATTTTCAAATTATATTTCTGATATTAATATTAACTACAGAAGTATTAATGCACCTTTTGGTTATGGTTTAGTTAATCAGTCTGGTTTGGTTGATATTTCAAAGATGATAAATTTATTTAATGAAAAAATAACTAATCTCAATATCTTTTTAGATGAAAAATTTGAGCATAATAAATTAATTTTTGACGGAAATACGTTCACTTANAAAAAAAATAAATTTAAAAAAATAATTTTTTGTGAGGGTTATAGGGTATTTGAAAATCCTTTTTTCAATTATTTACCTTTAATTAAATGTAAGGGTGAGATTATAAGTATCGAAACATCTAGCCTTAATGTTGATAAAATTATTAAATCAAGTATTTTTTTTATTCCGATCAAAAATAATTTTTTTAGAGTTGGATCCACCTACAATTGGTCAGACTTTAATGAAAGAATTACTGAAAATGCTAAGAAATCTTTGTCAGATAAACTTGATAAACTTATTAAAATTCCATATAGAATTTCTGAGCATGTTGCAGCTATTAGACCAACTGTTAAGGATAGAAGACCATTAATTGGTTCCCACCCCAAATATAAAAATATTTTCATTTTTAATGGTCTTGGTGTCAGAGGAGTATTGAATTCTTCTTATTCAGCTGAACAATTAATCTCCTTTTTAGATAAAAATGAACCATTAAATTCAGCTCTAGATATAGCTAGATTTAAATATAGTTAAATCTATTTTTTTCTTATGTAAATATTAATTGGAATCCCAGTAAAGTCATATTTTTTTCTAATTTGATTTTCAAGATACCTTTTGTAACCCTCTTTAATATACTGAGGTAAGTTGCAGAAAAAAGCAAAGGAGGTAGCTTTTGTAGGTAATTTTGTAATGTACTTAATTTTGACTCTTTTTCCTTTGTATGATGGAGGAGGTGTTGATTCAATTTTTTTTAATAAAAAATCATTAAGTTCTGATGTAGGAATTTTTTTACTGAGCTTATGATAAATTTTTTGAGTTTCATCAATTGCGTTATAAATTCTCTGTTTATTTAATGATGATATAAAAATAATTTTAAAATCAACATAAGGAGCAGTTTTATCATAAATTGAACTTTTATAATTCTCTATTGCTTGATCATTTTTATTTTTGACTATATCCCATTTATTAACTAGTACAATAACCCCTTTATTATTTTTTTTTTGCAAGTTTAAAAATATTTAAATCTTGAGATTTAAATCCATTTATGGCATCAATTATTATAAGGCAAATATCACTTCTCTCAATTGCTCTGATTGTTCTCATTACAGAGTAAAACTCTAAATTATCAAAAACTTTAGATTTTTTTCTTAGTCCTGCAGTATCAATTAATATAATTTTTTTTCCATATTTATTATAAATAGTATCTATTGTATCTCTTGTTGTCCCAGAAATATCTGTAACTATATTTTTGTTTTCGTTCAATAAAGCATTTACGAATGATGATTTACCAACATTTGGTTTACCGACAATTGCAATTTTTGGGATATCCAATTCTTGCTCTTCATTATTCATTTTAAAAGAACTTACTAAACTATCTAATAGCTCTCCCGTTCCACTTCCATTAATTGATGAAATTGAAAAATAATCTCCTAGACCTAGATTATAGAATTCAAGTGATTCTTTAACTCTTATTGAGTTATCAACTTTATTAACTGTTAAAAATACAGGTTTATTTGTTTTTTGTAATAATTGAGCCACATCTATATCTAAATTAGTTGGACCAGTTTCAACATCAACAAGAAAAATTATTGCATCAGACTCATTAATAGCAATAATTACCTGTTTTTTGATTTCAATATCAAATATATTTTTTGAATCTGATAGGTATCCACCTGTATCGATTAATGTAAAATTTATTCCATTCCAATCAGAATAACCATAGTGTCTGTCTCGGGTAACTCCACTAAATGAGTCAACAATAGCTTTTCTACTTTTTGTGAGTCTATTAAATAATGTAGATTTTCCAACATTTGGGCGACCAATTATAGCAACAATATTGTTCATTATTAAATTTTATAACCAAAATTTTCAAGAGTTCTATTATTATCTCTCCAATTTTTTTTTATTTTAACAATAATAGATAAAAATACTTTTTTCTTCAAAAATTTTTCTATTTCAATTCTCGATTTATGTCCAATTTTTTTCAATGCAAAACCTTTAGTCCCAATTATTATCCCTTTTTGACTTTCCTTAGATGTGAAAATAATTGATCTAATTTTTATGACCTTAGTTTCTTCTTCAAAAGATTCTATGTAAACTTCAGTAGAATATGGAATTTCCTTGTCATAGTAAAGAAAAATTTTTTCCCGAATTATTTCAGATACAAAAAATTTTTCGGGTTTATCAGATATGTAATCCTTCGGAAAGTAAGGTTTGTTGAATGGGAGTATGGAAACTATTTCATCTAAAATTTCAGTTATTCCAAAATTTTCAGTAGCAGCTGTAGGAAATATTTTTGCTTTTGAAAAAAAAGATTGCCATTTCATTATGTTATTTTCTAATTCAATTTGGTTAGAATTATCAATTTTGTTTAATATAATGAGTGTAGGTTTGAAATTTTTTTTAATTTTTTCAATTATGTAATTATTGTCAAACTCAAATTTTTTTGGATCACTAGTCACTTCAGTGACATACAAAAATATATCAGCATCCTTAAATGTACTGTCTACATATTTCATCATTTTTTCGTGAAGATTATAGCTTGGTTTTATAATTCCAGGTGTATCAGAAAAAACTATTTGAAAGTTAGATTTATTTAAAATCCCATGGATTCTGTGTCTAGTAGTTTGTTTCTTGTTAGTTGTTATTGAAACTTTTTCACCAACAAATCTATTTAAAAGTGTTGACTTACCAACATTAGGTTTGCCAATTATATTTACAAAACCAGATTTGTGCATGGTACATTTTTTTTATAAATATACAATAAATTAATTCTCGAGAATTAGCAAATATTTATAAATTAAAATTCATTAAAAATTATTTTTTTAACATATGATTACTATATTTGCAGTGCGGGGTGGAGCAGTTGGTAGCTCGTCGGGCTCATAACCCGAAGGTCACAGGTTCGAGTCCTGTCCCCGCAACAATTATTTACTAAATTCAACCTTAGATCATTTAAGTTTAACAATGAAACCTTTCTTCTTTTTTTTTATCATTATAATATCTGGGTGTACTAGGCATGTTGGNGTTATTAACAACATATCTAATGAGTACGATTTAAAATCCGAAAAGTTTGAATTAGCTGTAGAAAATGTATCTTTTACTTCATCGTCTTTGGACAGTTGTATATATTTAGCTTTAAATTCAGTTCCAAATTCACGTTACCTTAAAAATACTGAAATAATTACAAAAGGAAAAAAAGTAATAATCAGAACAGACATATGGAAATCAATTAAAACTAGCAAGGGAAATGAAAAAGATATAAAAAAAAGAAGTTATTCTAATTTAAAATCAAAAAAACTACTTAGAGGTAATAATCAAAAAATATCTAACTTAGATAAGTTTAGAGTTGGTGTGAAAGTATCATGGGATCATCCCAAGCTAGGAAGTGGTAATGGTAAAATCACTAAAATAGATACTAAAATAGCTTTAGTTGAGACTACTGATTCACAGTCTAACTCAATTGAAATTTCTTTACCTTTATCAATTTTAAAAAGAATTAAATAGTCCACCTTAATTTATAAAAACGTTATCACAATAGCTTTTAAATTAATCATGATAAAAAAAATATTAATAACAGTTTTTTTTTTTAGTAAACTTTCAAATTCATAATATTGATTCTAGAGGATTCAAAGTTAAAATAGGGGATCTTGTGCCGAATTTTGAATTTGAGCTATTAGATGGTCGAAAAATATCAATAAATGATCTAAAGGGTAATGTGATTCTTATTCAATTTACTGCCTCTTGGTGTGGGGTTTGTAGAAAAGAAATGCCAGAATTAGAAAAAAGAATTTGGCAAAAATTTAAAAATGAAGATTTTTTTATGGTTGCCTTTGATTACATGGAAGATATTACCACTGCAAAAGAATTTATTAAAGAAACTCAAATTACATACCCAGTTAGTATGGACTCTGAAGGTGAAATATTTAATTTATTTTCTGCCCCAAAACAGGGTGTAACAAGGAATATTGTAATTAATAAAAAAGGCGAAATCTACTTTTTGACTAGGTTATTTGATCCAGATGAATTCAATGAAATGATTTTGAAAATACAATCAGAATTACAATCATGAATTTACAATTTCTAGTTAAATTTCATAAATTTTTAAATAATTCTACGGCTTATTTGTAATATAAACGAAAAGTTATACATTTGCAGTCCAAAAATAAGTAAATAGAAAATTTGATTTAAGATGCCTACCATACAACAACTTGTTAGAAAAGGAAGAATTAAGTTTACAAAAAAAAGTAAATCTACTGCTTTAGATTCTTGCCCGCAAAGAAGAGGTGTTTGCACGAGAGTGTATACTACTACACCTAAAAAACCTAATTCAGCTATGAGAAAAGTAGCTAGGGTTAGGTTGACAAACGGAAATGAAGTTAATGCATACATACCTGGTGAAGGTCACAATTTACAAGAACATTCTATTGTATTAGTAAGAGGCGGAAGAGTTAAAGACCTTCCTGGTGTAAGATATCATATTGTGAGAGGTGCTTTGGATACTGGTGGGGTTGAAGGTAGGTTACAAAGAAGATCAAAATATGGAGCTAAAGTACCCAAGAAGAAATAAATAATTAAATTATACTTTATAAATAATGAGAAAATCTAAAGCAAAAAAAAGAGACTTAATTCCCGATCCTAAGTATAATGAAACATTAGTTACAAGGTTTGTTAACAACTTAATGTTAGATGGGAAAAAGAGTATTGCTTTTAAAATTTTTTACGATGCTGTAAATATTATTGATGAAAAAAAATCTACTGATGACCCTGGAATTGAAATATTTAAGCAAGCTCTCCAAAATAGTATNCCTCATGTAGAAGTTAGATCAAGGAGAGTCGGAGGAGCAACCTTTCAAATTCCAATGCAGATTAGACCAGATAGAAAGTTATCTCTAGGTATGAAATGGTTAATTATGTTTTCTAGAAAAAGAAACGAAAAAACCATGTCTCAAAAACTGGCTAACGAAGTACTATCTGCTTTTAGAGAAGAAGGAGCTACCATTAAGAAAAAACAAGATGTTCATAAAATGGCAGAAGCTAACAAAGCTTTTTCTCATTTTAGATTTTAATATAAAAATATCATGGCTAAAAGAGAGTTAAATTTAACGCGTAATATTGGAATAATGGCTCATATAGACGCCGGAAAGACAACAACAACAGAAAGAATCTTATATTACACTGGTGTATCTCACAAAATTGGTGAGGTTCATGATGGAGCCGCGACTATGGATTGGATGGAGCAAGAACAAGAAAGAGGAATTACAATTACCTCTGCAGCAACTACTTGTTTCTGGAAATACAGAGATGTTGAATATCAAATGAATATAATTGACACACCAGGTCACGTAGATTTTACCGTTGAAGTTGAAAGATCTCTGAGGGTTTTAGATGGAGCTGTTGCTCTATTTTGTGCAGTTGGTGGTGTTGAACCTCAGTCCGAAACAGTTTGGAGACAAGCTGACAAATATAATGTACCAAGAATAGGTTTTGTTAACAAAATGGACAGAGCTGGTGCAGATTTTTTGAATGTTGTTACTCAAGTTAAAGAAAGATTAGGTGCTAATCCAGTTCCACTACAATTACCTATTGGATCTGAAGAAACTTTTAAAGGGGTAGTTGATTTAATTTCTAATAAGGCAATAGTTTGGGATGATAATACCCAAGGTATGACATATAAGGAAATTGACATACCTGAAGATATGGTTGATATGGTCTCAGAATGGAGAGAAAAACTAGTTGAGTCAGTTGCTGAATATGACGATAATTTGATGGAAAAGTTTTTTGATGATCCTGATTCAATAACACAATCTGAAATTGAATCAGCAATAAAATCTGCAGTCCATGACATGAAAATTACACCAATGTTTTGCGGATCTGCATTCAAAAATAAAGGTGTTCAAGCTGTTTTAGATGCTGTAATGGAATTTTTACCCTCCCCGATTGATATAAAATCTATAGTTGGAAAAAACCCTAAAACTGAGTTAGAAGAGGAGAGAAAGCCTNATGTTTCAGAACCATTTGCTGCTCTAGCTTTTAAGATAGCTACTGATCCATTTGTTGGAAGATTATGTTTTTTCAGAGTTTATTCTGGAAAACTTGACTCTGGTTCTTACATTTGGAATTCAAGAACTGGAAAAAAAGAAAGAATATCAAGAATTTTTCAAATGCATTCAAATAAACAAAATGCAATTAATTTTATAGGTGCTGGAGATATTGGAGCTGGAGTTGGTTTTAAAGATATCAGAACTGGAGATACCCTCCATTCAGAAAAAGAGCCTATAGTTCTTGAATCAATGACTTTTCCAGAACCTGTTATTGGTATAGCTGTTGAACCTAAAACAAAAGCAGATATTGATAAAATGGGATTAGCATTATCCAAGCTTTCAGAGGAAGATCCTACTTTCAAGGTTGCTACAAACGAAGAGACTGGCCAAACTGTGATCTCCGGTATGGGTGAATTACATTTGGATATATTAATAGATAGAATGAAGAGAGAATTTAAAGTAGAATGTAACCAAGGAGCACCTCAAGTTCAATATAAAGAGGCAATAAGAAGTAAATTCGATCACCGCGAAGTTTATAAAAAACAATCGGGTGGTAAAGGAAAATTTGCTGATATTCAGTTCTCTATTGAACCATTTGATGATTCAGTCAAAGATAAAACTGAGGGATTAGAATTTATCGATAAAATTAAAGGAGGAAATGTTCCCAAAGAATTCATTCCATCTGTTCAGAAAGGATTTAAAGAAGCAATGCTTATGGGGCCATTAGCCGGTTATCCAATGGATAGCTTGAAGGTTACATTATTTGATGGCTCATTTCACGCCGTTGATTCAGATGCACTATCTTTTGAATTAGCTGCTAAGATTGGATACAAGGCAGCATGCAAAAATGCTTCTCCAGTATTATTGGAGCCAGTAATGAAATTAGAAGTTGTAACTCCCGACGATTACATGGGTGATGTAGTTGCAGATTTAAATAGAAGAAGAGGTCAAGTTTCTGGAATGGATTCAAGACATGGAGCACAAGTTATAAAGGCTAATGTTCCATTATCTGAAATGTTTGGTTATGTAACTTCTCTAAGAACAATTACATCCGGAAGAGCTACATCTACGATGGAATTCTCTCACTATGATGATTGTCCAAAAAATATTGCCGAAGATGTTATATCTAAAGTTAATGGGAAAAATAATACTTAAAAAATGAGTCAAAAGATTAGAATAAAGTTAAAGTCGTATGACTACAATTTAGTTGACAGATCTGCAGAAAAAATTGTTAAAACTGTCAAAACTACTGGAGCGGTTGTTATTGGTCCTATACCACTTCCAACCAATAAGAGAAAATATACTGTATTGAGATCTCCNCATGTCAATAAGAAAGCAAGAGAACAGTTTGAATTATGTTCATACAAGAGATTACTTGATATACACAGTTCATCATCTAAAACAGTTGATGCTCTTATGAAGTTAGAATTACCAAGTGGTGTAGAAGTTGAAATAAAAGTATAATTAAATTTAAAGATATGCCTGGTTTAATTGGAAAAAAAATAGGGATGACTAGTATATTTACTGGTCAGGGAAAGAATATTCCTTGCACCGTTCTTGAAATAGGGCCGTGTACAGTTACTCAAGTTAAAAAGAAGGCTGGTGATGGTTATAATGCTGTTCAACTTGCATATGGTAATAAAAAAATTAAAAATACGACCAATGCATTAATTGGTCATTTTGATAAAGCAAAAACCTCACCCAAATTGAAATTAAAAGANTTTTCCGGTTTTGAAGACAAAAAATTAGGTGATGAAATCGATGTAGATATATTTACCAAAGGTGAATATGTAGATGTAACCGGATTTTCAAAAGGTAAAGGTTTTCAGGGAGTTGTAAAAAGACATGGTTTTCGTGGGGTTGGAGATGCTACTCACGGTCAACACAATAGATTAAGAGCTCCCGGTTCTATTGGAGCTGCTTCATATCCTGCTAGAGTTTTTAAAGGAATGAGAATGGCAGGGAGAATGGGTGGCGAAAAAGTCAAAGTAAATAATTTAGAAGTATTAGAAGTTATCAAGGAAAAGAATTTATTAATATTAAAAGGTTCAGTGCCTGGTTCTATCAATTCATACATAACAGTACAAAAATAATGGAAATAAATATATTAGATATTAATGGTAAAGATACCGGCAGAAAAGCTAAATTAAATGATTCAATTTTTTTATTTGAACCAAATGATCATGCTATTTATCTTGATGTTAAACAGTATATGGCAAATCAACGTCAAGGTAACCATAAATCTAAAGAAAGAGCTGAAGTTAAAGGTAGTACTAGAAAAATTAAAAAGCAAAAAGGAACTGGAACTGCAAGAGCCGGAAGTATTAAATCCCCTATACTGAGAGGAGGAGGTACAATTTTTGGCCCAAGACCAAGAAGTTATTCTTTCAAACTCAATAAAAAAGTAAAATTAATTGCAAGAAAATCAGCCTTTGCAATAAAGTTTAAAGAGAAATCCTTAATTATTTTAGAAAATATTAATTTGGATAAACCAAGTACTTCTTCCTATCTAAGTTTTCTTGACAACCTCAAAGTTACAAGCAAAAAATCTTTGTTAGTTCTTGAAGATTCAAATAAAAATGTATATTTGTCCTCCCGAAATTTAAGCAAGTCAAAAGTAGTAACTACTAGCGAGCTTAATACATACGAAATTCTTGATGCTGGAGTTTTATTAATTTCTGAGGGAGCTATTAAAAATATTGAAAATAACTTAAGTTGATAACATGAGTTTAATTTTAAAACCGATTATAACAGAAAAAATGACTGATTTGGGTGAAAAATTCAATCGTTATGGTTTTATTGTTGAAAAAAACGCTTCAAAAAATGATATTAAAAACGAAGTAGAGTCAATATATGGAGTCAAAGTTGAAAAGATTAGAACAATGATTTACGCTGGTAAGTCTAAATCAAGAAATACCAAGTCAGGAATTATTAAAGGAAGAACAAGTTCATTCAAGAAAGCAATTATAGATTTGTCTCCGGATGATTCAATTGATTTTTATAATAATGTTTAAGTAATATGGCTGTAAGAAAATTAAGACCAATTACTCCTGGTCAAAGACATAAGATAGTTAATACTTTTGATGGAATTACTACCAGTAAACCTGAAAAGTCATTACTTACTCCTTTAAAAAAAACTGGAGGTAGAAATAACTATGGAAGAATGACAATGAGATATATCGGGGGGGGGCACAAAAGAAGGTATAGAATAATTGACTTTAAAAGAAATAATTTTGGAGTTTTAGGTGAAGTCAAGACAATAGAATATGACCCTAACAGAAGTGCAAGAATAGCTCTAATTTTATACGGTAAAGAAAAGAGATATATAATTGCTCCAAATGGTCTTAAAGTAGGAGATAAAATATCTTCAGGTAAGGGAGTTTTACCTGAGGTTGGAAACTCGTTACATTTAAGTGAAATTCCTCTAGGTACAATTATTCACAATATTGAATTGAGACCAGGTCAAGGTGCAGCAATAGCAAGAAGTGCTGGAACTTCAGCCCAGTTGGTAGCCAGAGACGGAAAATATGCCACTTTAAAGTTACCTTCTGGAGAAATAAGAATGATACTAGTTAATTGTCTAGCTACGGTTGGCGTTGTATCAAATTCTGAAAAGGCGCTTGAAAGATCAGGAAAAGCTGGGAGATCAAGATGGCTGGGAAGAAGACCAAGAACAAGAGGTGTTGCAATGAATCCAGTTGATCATCCAATGGGTGGGGTGAAGGTAAATCTTCAGGAGGTCACCCTAGATCAAGAAATGGAATACCAGCTAAAGGATTTAAAACTAGGCAGAAGAAAAAATCCTCTAATAAATATATTGTTGAACGAAGAAAAAAATAATTAAAAATGGGACGTTCAATTAAGAAAGGACCTTATGTCCACTATAAATTGTTAAAAAAAGTTTCTATAAATCAAGAAGCTAAGAAAAAATCGGTTATTAAAACCTGGTCAAGATCTTCTATGATTACTCCTGATTTTGTTGGACAAACAATAGCTGTTCACAATGGTCGTCAGTTCATTCCAGTTTTCATAACTGAGAATATGGTAGGTCATAAACTTGGAGAATTTTCTCTAACGAGAACCTACAGAGGTCATGGTGGAAAAAAAGATAAAGCAAAACGTTAATAAATATTTGATGGGTAAAAGAAAACATAATACTGCTTTAAAGTTAAAGGAACAAAGATCTAACTTAACTTTTGCTAAGCTAAATAACTGTCCAACTTCTCCAAGAAAAATGAGATTAGTTGCTGATTTAGTAAGAGGTAAAGAGGTTAATCTAGCTATGCAAATTTTAAAATTCAGTAACAAAGACGCTTCTAGGAGTCTAGAAAAACTTCTTTTATCAGCTATTTCTAATTGGCAGTCAAAAAATGAAAATGTAAGAATTGAGGATTCTAATTTATTTATTGATAAAATTAATGTTGATAGTGCAAGAGTTTTGAAGAGATTACAACCGGCCCCTCAAGGAAGAGCTCATAGGATCAGAAAGAGGTCAAACCATGTTACAATAATATTAGCTAATAACAAAAAATAAAATGGGACAAAAAACAAATCCAATTGGCAATAGGTTAGGAATCATAAGAGGATGGGACTCTGCTTGGTACGGTGGTAAAAAGTTTGGTGACAAAATTGCTGAAGATAGTATTATTAGAAAATATATTTTTGCCAGACTAGCAAAAGCGAGTGTGTCAAAAGTAATAATTGAAAGAACATTAAAATTAGTTACAATTACAATTTGTACTGCAAGACCCGGAATTATAATCGGTAAGGGTGGATCTGAAGTTGATCGAATTAAAGAAGAACTCAAAAAAATTACTAATAAAGATATCCAAGTTAATATCTATGAAATTAAAAGACCTGAAGTTGATGCAAAACTAGTTGGTCAGTCAATATGTAGACAAATTGAAGGAAGAATTTCCTACAGAAGAGCAGTTAAAATGGCCATTGCATCTTCAATGCGTATGAGTGCGGAGGGAATAAAAGTTCAAGTTTCTGGGAGATTAAATGGTGCGGAAATGGCAAGATCAGAAATGTATAAAGATGGTAGAACACCTTTACATACTTTTAGAGCTGATATTGATTATGCAATAGTTGAAGCTCATACAACATATGGAGTAATAGGTGTTAAGGTATGGATATGTAAAGGAGAGTTATATGGTAAAAGAGATTTAATTCCTATTGAGACAATTTCTAAAGGACCAAAGAATAGTTCAAGATCTCAAAGGGGAGGAGGTAGCCAACGTAGAAAAAGAAAATAAATTTTAAATAATTAAAGAGAATGTTACAGCCAAAAAAAAGTAAATATAGAAAAATGCAAAAGGGAAAGATGAAGGGCAATGCAGGAAGAGGAAATCAAATTGCTTTTGGATCTTTTGGTATAAAGGCATTAGAGGAATGTTGGATTACATCAAGACAAATAGAAGCTGCACGTATTGCTGCAACTAGATATATGAAGAGAGAAGGACAAATGTGGATTAGAATTTTTCCTGATAAACCTGTTACAAAAAAACCTGCAGAGGTAAGAATGGGTAAAGGTAAAGGTGCACCTGAGTATTGGGCTGCCGTTGTTTTACCTGGCAGGATAATGTTTGAAATTGATGGTATTTCATTTGAAGTAGCTAAGGAGGCGCTGAGGTTAGCTGCACAAAAGTTACCTATAACAACAAAATTCATTGTTAGAAGAGATTATGAATTTTCTTAAATAATAGAAAAAATGAAACAAAATGTAATCAGTCAAATGTCAGATAGTGATTTGGAAGTTTCTTTAGAAAAAGAAAGAGATACACTTGTGAAGTTAAAGCTTTCTCATTCTGTTTCTCCAATTGAAAACCCTTTGCAAATTAAATTTCACAGAAAAAACATTGCGAGAATTTTGACTGAAATTAAATATAGAAAAATTAAAATTTAAAAAATGCATAGTAGAAATCTTAGAAAAGAAAGAATTGGAATAGTTAAAAGTGATAAGATGCAAAAGTCTGTTTCTGTCTCTATACAAAGAAAGGAAATGCATCCGATGTATGGTAAATTTGTTAAAAAAACAAGTACTTTTGTTGCTCATGATGACAAAAATGAATGTAAAATAGGAGATACAGTAAAAATAATGGAAACTCGCCCCTTGAGTAAGACAAAAAAGTGGAGAGTTGTTGAAATATTAGAAAGAGCTAAATAATTATGGTACAACAAGAAACAAGATTAAAAGTTGCAGATAATACAGGAGCTAAAGAAGTATTATGTATTCGTGTTCTTGGAGGAACAAAACGAAGATATGCATCAATTGGTGACAAAATTGTTATAAGTGTAAAGTCAGCTTTACCCTCAGGAACTGTCAAAAAAGGACAAGTTTCATCTGCTGTAGTTGTTAGAACAAAAAAAGAAGTTAGGAGACAAGATGGATCATATATTAGATTTGACGATAATGCTTGTGTGCTTTTAGATACCTCAAATCAAATGAGAGGCACTAGAGTTTTTGGTCCAGTTGCTAGAGAGTTAAGAGATAAACAATATATGAAAATAGTTTCATTGGCACCAGAAGTGCTTTAAAATTAAAAAAATGCTAAAACTTCATTTGAAAAAAAATTATCAGGTTAAAGTGATTTCAGGTACTGAGAAAGGTAAATCCGGAAAGGTTATATCGGTAGATTATAGAAATAATAAAGCTATAGTTGAAGGTTTAAATATTGTATCAAAACATGCTAAACCTAACTCTAGAAATCCTCAAGGAGGTATTATTAAGTCAGAAGCTCCAATTCATATATCAAATTTAATGGTTTTGGATTCCAAAGGGGTTGCTAGCAGAGTTGGTAGAAAACTTGATAAAAATGGAAAATTAGTTAGATATTCAAAAAAAAGTGGGGAGATTTTATAATGAATTATTTACCAAGATTACAAAAAAAGTATAAGGAGCTTATTATTCCTAACCTAAAAAAGAAATTAGGTTATGAAAATTTAATGGAAGTACCTAAAATTGTCAAAATTTGTCTAAATCAAGGTATTGGTCTAGCAACTTCTGACAAAAAGCTTATTGAAATTGCAATTAAAGAAATGACCAAAATAACTGGTCAAAAGGCTTTACCCACACTTTCAAAAAAAGATGTATCAAATTTCAAGTTACGAAAAGGTATGCCTATTGGAGTTAAGGTAACACTTAGAGGAAATAAAATGTATGAGTTTTTAGACAGGCTTGTTTCAACAGCGTTACCTGCAGTTAGAGACTTTCAAGGGATAAATCCTAAATCTTTTGATGGTAGAGGTAATTACAATTTAGGAGTAAAAGAGCAGATAATTTTTCCTGAAATTTCTATTGATAAAGTCAATAAAATAACGGGAATGGACATTAATATAATAACTAATGCTAAAACTGACAAAGAAGCATTTGAACTTCTTTCAGAGTTTGGTTTACCTTTTAAAAAATAAATTTATGGCAAAAGAATCGATGAAAGCTAGAGAAGTTAAAAGACAAAAATTAGTTGATAAGTTCGCTGAAAAAAGAGCTAAACTAAAGTCTGAAGGTGACTATGTAGGATTACAAAAATTACCAAAAAACTCCTCTCCTATTAGATTACATAATAGATGCAAAATTACGGGCAGACCTAAAGGATACATGCGTCAATTTGGAATTTCAAGAGTTACATTCCGTGAGATGGCAAATTTTGGTTTAATTCCTGGTATTAAAAAATCAAGTTGGTAAAAAAATAAATTATGAATTCAGATCCAATAGCAGATTACTTAACTAGAATTAGAAATGCAATTATGGCCAAGCACAAAGTCGTAGCAATACCTTCTTCTAGATTAAAAAAAGAAATTACCAAGATTCTAAAAGAACAAGGTTATATTTTTGATTATAAATTTGAAGATAACAAAGATTCTAGTAGTCAAGGTAAAATTATGATAGCTTTAAAGTATGATAAAATAACTAAAATTGCAGCGATATCTTCTATTAAAAGACTATCAAAGCCTGGCTTAAGAAACTATGTTTCTTCTTCAAAGATGCCAAGAGTTTTGAATGGTTTAGGTATTTCCATTGTTTCAACATCTAAAGGAGTTATGACTGGAAAAGATGCCAAAAAAAATAATGTAGGTGGAGAAGTTATTTGTCATGTTTATTAAAATAATTGAAACTAATAATTATGTCAAGAATAGGAAATAAACCAATTACAATACCTGAAGGAATTATGGTAACTATATCTCCTTTAAACGAGGTAGTGGTGAAAGGTAAACTGGGAGAATTATCATTGATCATAAAAAAACCAATATCAGTTTCTCATGAAAAATCTACTATTATTGTCAAAAGACCTGATGATAAAAAAGATTCAAGAGAAAAACATGGATTGTATCGAGCTTTGATTTATAATATGGTAGAAGGTGTTTCTAAAGGTTACAAAAAAGAACTTGAATTAGAAGGGGTGGGATATCGTGCCTCTAATAAAGGCCAACAACTTGAATTAAATTTGGGTTACTCACACAATATTATTTTTGAAATATGTCCAGAAGTAAAAGTTGAAACGATATCAGAAAAGGGAAAAAATCCTATTATTAATCTCTTTTCTCATGATAAACAATTAATCGGTTTAGTTTCTGCTAAGATTAGATCTTTCAGAAAAGTTGAACCATATAAAGGAAAAGGTGTAAAATTTGTTGGAGAACAAATAAGGAGAAAAGCAGGTAAAACAGCAGGTTAAAATTACTAAAATGAAATTAACTAAAGATTACAGAAGAAATAGAATTAAAATGAGAGTTAGAAAAACTGTGAAAGGATCTGACCAAGTTCCTCGATTATCAGTTTTTAGAAGTAATAAATCTATTTATGCACAATTGGTTGATGATTTGAATGGGAAAACCATTGTTTCAGCTAATTCAAATGATAAAAAACTTAAATTTGAAGATAATAAAAAAACATCACAAGCTTTTACTGTTGGTCAAAGCCTAGCTAAAAAAGCAACTTCTAAGGGAATTAAAAAATGTATTTTTGATAGAAGTGGTTATTTGTATCATGGAAGAGTGAAATTTTTGGCTGATGGTGCTCGTGATGGAGGTTTAAAATTTTAAATAAATGGCAAAAAAATATTTTAACATACAAAAAGTAAAACCTTTGGGTTTAGAATTAGTTGATAAACTTGTTGGAATTCAGAGAGTAACAAAGGTAACAAAAGGAGGAAGAACGTTCAGTTTTTCTGCTATTGTTGTTGTTGGTAATGAAAATGGTGTTGTTGGACACGGAATGGGCAAAGCCCAAGAAGTTGTTTCTGCAATTACCAAAGCTACTGAAGATGCCAAAAAAAATTTATTTACAATACCTCTAGTTAACGGAACTATTCCTCATGAACAAGTTGGTAAATACAGTGGTTCACATGTTTTTATGAGGCCTGCATCACAAGGAACTGGAGTAATTGCTGGAGGTGCAATGCGTGCCATTATGGAATCAGTAGGTATAAAAGACATTCTAGCTAAATCTAAAGGATCATCGAATCCCCACAATGTTGTAAAAGCAACTATGGATGCATTACTTCAGTTGAGGGATGCGAAATTTATAGCTAAACAAAGAGGTATTACTTTAAGTAAAGTTTTTAATTCAAAATAATCTGATTATGACTAAAGTAAGAATTAAACAAATTAAAAGTAAAATAGACAGACCAAAAAACCAGAAAAGAACATTGGAAGCTTTAGGTTTAAAAAAAATCAATCAAGTTGTTGAACACCAAGCGACACCTCAAATCATGGGTATGGTTAATGTAGTCAGTCATCTTGTTGAATTTAAAAAAATTAAATAATTTAATTTACAATGAATTTAAGTAATATAAAGCCAGCGAATGGCTCAATCAGAAATAAAAAAAGAATTGCTCGAGGAGAAGGATCGGGAAAAGGTGGAACTTCAACTAGAGGTCATAAAGGCCAAAAATCAAGATCAGGATATTCAAAAAAAGTTGGTTTTGAAGGAGGACAAATGCCACTTCAAAGAAGAGTTCCCAAGTATGGGTTTACAAATATTAACAGGATAGTTTTCAAAACTATCAATCTTGACACAATTCAATCTTTAGTTGACAGTAAAAAAATTAAGGATAAAGTTGATGTTAATGTTCTTATTGATAATGGTCTTGCTAAAAGTAAAGATTTGGTTAAAATATTAGGTAGGGGTAAGCTGAATACGAAACTTACTTTTTATGCTCATAAGTTTTCCAAGTCAGCTAAAGAAAATATTTTGTCTCAAGGTGGTTCCATAAATATACTATAATTTCATGAAATTTTTTAAAACTATATCAAATATACTTAAAATTGAAGAATTAAGATCTAGAATATTAACTACCCTGGGATTTTTATTAATCTATAGACTCGGATCTTTTGTTGCACTTCCTGGAATTGATCCCCAAAAACTTGATGCCCTCCAAAATCAAACTTCTGATGGACTACTTGGGTTACTAAATATGTTTACAGGCGGAGCTTTTTCTCAAGCCTCAATAATGGCTCTAGGAATTATGCCATATATCTCTGCTTCTATTGTAATACAATTAATGACTATGGCAGTCCCATATCTTCAGAAACTTCAAAAAGATGGGGAAAGTGGAAGAAATAAAATTAATCAAATAACGAGATATTTAACTGTTTTTATAACTAGTATACAAGCTCCTGGATATATCACAAATTTAAAAGTAACCCTCCCCCCTGACGCATTTTTATTGTCGTCCGGTTCTTTTTGGATATCCAGTATAATAATTTTAGTTACTGGAACCATGTTTGCTATGTGGTTGGGTGAAAAGATAACTGATGGTGGGATTGGAAATGGCATTTCTCTTCTTATTATGGTTGGTATTATAGCTGTTTTACCGCAGTCATTTTTATTTGAAATAGGTCGTGTAAGACCCCTGATAATTTTTATTGAGTTAATAATAATGTTAATAGTTATTTTAGCTTCAGTTCTGTTAATTCAAGGTGTTAGGAAAATTCCAATTCAATATGCTAAAAGAGGTTCTAATATTCAAGCCTCCAGACAATATATGCCATTAAAAGTTAATGCATCTGGAGTTATGCCTATAATATTTGCTCAAGCTATTATGTTTGTTCCTATTACCTTTGCAGGGTTATCTCAATCTGAAAAGGTTCAAACATTTGTAACTACATTTTCAGATTTCTCTGGATTTTGGTATAATTTTGTTTTTGCTGTTTTAATTATACTCTTTACATATTTTTACACGGCTATTACAATCAATACTAATCAAATGGCTGACGATTTAAAGAGGAATGGAGGTTTTGTTCCTGGAATTAAGCCCGGGAAGGATACTGCAAATTTTTTAGATGGTGTGATGTCTAAAATTGTTTTACCTGGTTCAATTTTCCTTGCATTTATTGCTATACTCCCAGCATTTGCTATGAATGCTGGAATTAATCAGTCATTTGCACAATTTTTTGGAGGTACTTCATTATTGATTATGGTTGGAGTTGTCCTAGATACCCTCCAACAAATTGAAAGTTATTTACTTTTTAGACACTATGACGGTTTAATGAAGTCTGGGAGGATTACTGGAAAATCAGGTATGTAAAATGATATTATGATTTATTACAAAACTGAAGAAGAAATAGAATTAATTAAAGATAGTTCTTTACTTGTTGCTAAAACTCATGCTGAAATCGCCAAGTTTATTAAACCTGGTGTTACTTCAATTTTTCTAGATAAAATTGCTGAAGAATTTATCAATGATAATGGAGGTAAGCCTGCTTTTAAAGGTTATAATAAGTTTCCTAATACACTATGCGTATCACCAAATGAAGAAGTTGTTCATGGGATTCCTAATGATAAACCAATTAAGTCGGGGACAGTTCTTTCTGTTGATTGCGGAGTTTTAAAAAATGGTTTTTATGGAGATTCAGCTTTTACTTTTGAGGTGGGCGAAACAAAAGAAGATTTTAAGAATTTACTAAAAGTTACTAGAGATTCGCTCTATAAAGGAATTGAGAAGGCTACAACTGGAAATAGCATTGGAGACATAGCCTTCGCTATCCAATCTCATGTAGAAAATAGTGGTTATAGTGTGGTAAGAGAGCTAGTTGGTCACGGAATTGGTAGAAATTTACACGAAAGTCCGGAAGTTCCTAATTATGGTAAAAGAGGTAAAGGATTAAAATTAAAAAGTGGTTTAGTTATAGCAATTGAGCCTATGGTAAATTATGGTAACAAAGACATTTTTCAGTTATCTGATGGATGGACTATAAAGACCAGAGATATGCTACCTTCGGCACATTTTGAGCATACAGTATTGGTTAAGAATGATAAGGCAGAAATTTTATCTTCATTTGATTATGTAGATGAAGTTTTAAATAATTAATAAAACAAATAGATTAGAAAATATGGCTAAACAAGCTTCGATAGAACAAGATGGTGTTATCATTGAGTCACTTTCAAATGCAATGTTTCGAGTTGAACTTGAAAATGGTCATATGTTAACCGCTCATATATCAGGTAAAATGAGAATGCACTATATTAAATTATTACCTGGTGATAAAGTTAAACTAGAAATGTCACCTTATGATTTATCAAAAGGTAGAATAACTTATAGATATTAAATTAAATTATTATTATGAAAGTAAGAGCATCAATAAAAAAGAGAAGTTCTGATTGTCAGATTGTTAAAAGAAATGGTAAGCTTTACGTTATCAATAAGAAAAATCCAAGATTTAAACAAAGACAAGGATAAATAAACTAATATTAAATTTTAAAATTATTTTATGGCAAGAATAGCAGGGGTAGATTTACCCAAAAATAAAAGAGGTGAAATAGGTTTAACCTATATTTTCGGTGTTGGTAAAAGTAAGGCACAAGAAATACTTAATGAGGCTGGAGTAAATTTAGATACAAAAGTTGGACAATGGAATGATGAAGAACTTAATAAAATTAGGAGCGTTATTTCTAATTGTAAAATAGAAGGTGAATTGAGATCTGAAGTCCAAATGAGTATTAAAAGATTAATGGATATAGGTTGTAACCGAGGACAAAGACATAGATCTGGATTACCGCTAAGAGGTCAAAGAACAAAAAATAACTCAAGAACAAGAAAAGGAAGAAGAAAAACTGTAGCTAATAAAAAGAAAGCTACTAAATAATTATAATTATGGCTAAAAGTAATAAAAAGAGAAATGTCAAAGTTGAAGCAAGTGGTGAAGCTCACATATTTGCCTCATTTAATAATATCATTATTTCTTTAACAAATAATTCGGGTCAAGTAATATCATGGTCCTCAGCTGGTAAGCAGGGTTTTAAAGGGTCTAAGAAAAATACACCCTATGCTGCTCAAATGGCGGCAGAGGATTGTGCTAAATTAGCATACGAAGCTGGTCTTAGAAGGGTTAAAGTTTTTGTTAAAGGACCAGGAAATGGGAGAGAATCTGCGATAAGAACCCTTCATAATAGTGGAATCCTAGTTTCTGAAATTATTGATGTTACTCCTCAACCTCACAACGGTTGTAGGCCTCCTAAAAGAAGAAGAGTTTAATTAAAAATAAAAATATGGCAAGATATACTGGACCTAAAACAAAAATTTCTAGAACTTTTGGTGAACCAATTTTTGGCTCAGATAAGTCTCTAGAAAAGAAAAAATATCCTCCTGGTCAGCATGGAGTTATGAAAAAAAGAGCAAAAAAATCTGAATATGCAGTTCAACTTTTAGAAAAACAAAAAGCTAAATATACATATGGTATACTTGAAAAACAATTTAGGAATTTATATAAAAAAGCATCATCTAAAGTTGGAATCACTGGAGAAATCCTTCTCCAGTTGTGTGAACAAAGATTAGATAATGTAGTTTATAGAATGGGAATTTCTAGCACAAGGAGTGGTGCAAGACAATTAGTATCTCACAGGCATATATTAGTTAATGGAATTGTTGTTAATATTCCTTCATTTTCCCTTAAAGAAGGTGATGTTGTTGAAGTTAGAGAAAAGTCTAAGTCTATGGAATCTATTGTAGATTCCCTAAAAGTTAATAACTCATCATACGAATGGCTACAATTTAATTTAGATTCCTTAAAAGGAACTTTTGTATCTGTCCCTCAAAGAGATCAAATTCCTGAAAATATTAAAGAACAGTTAATTGTAGAATTATATTCAAAATAAATTTTAATTAAAAAAATATATAATATGGCTATTTTAAATTTTCAAAAACCTGACAGAGTATATATGGTTAATTCCTCTGATACTTTTGGGCAATTTGAATTCAGACCTTTAGAACCTGGTTATGGACTTACTGTTGGTAATGCTCTCAGAAGAGTTCTTTTATCGTCTCTTGAAGGATTTGCAATTTCCTCCGTAAAAATTGAAGGAATTGAACACGAGTTTTCAACTATTGATGGAATGGTTGAAGATATAACCGAAGTAATTTTAAATTTAAAACAGGTTAGATTTAAAATTCAGGTTGATGATGTTGAGGACGAGTTAGTTAAAATTTCTATTTCTAATCAAAAACAAATTACTGCTGGAGATATTGGTAAATTTATTTCAAACTTTCAAGTACTTAATCCTGAGCTTATAATTTGTAATGTTGATCCTAAAGTTAAACTTGATTTTACTCTAAATATAAGTAAAGGTAGAGGCTTTGTAACTTCTGAAGAACATAATATTGACCATTTACCTCTTGGTACTATATCTATTGATTCTATTTTTACTCCAATTAAAAATGTTAAATACAATATTGATAATTTTAGAGTAGAGCAAAAAACTGATTATGAAAAACTCATTTTCGAAATAACAACAGATGGTTCTATCAACCCAAAAGATGCTTTAACTGAAGCATCAAAAATATTGATTCATCACTTCATGCTTTTCTCTGATGAAAGAATTTCTCTTGAAGACCAAGAAACTGCATCTGAAAATCAATATGATGAAGAGTCATTAAAAATGAGACAACTTCTTCATTCAAAATTAACGGATATGGATTTATCAGTTAGAGCTTTAAATTGTCTAAAAGCTGCTGAAGTAGAAACCCTTGGAGACTTAGTGTCCTTTAATAAAAGTGATCTTATGAAATTTAGAAACTTTGGAAAAAAGTCCCTAACTGAGCTTGATGAATTAGTTGCTGTAAAAGGTTTAACTTTTGGGATGGATACCAGTAAGTATAAACTTGATAAAAATTAAAATATGAGGCATAGAAACAAAAATAATAATCTAGGAAGGAAAGCAAACCACAAAAAAGCTTTGCTATCTAATTTAGCTTGTTCATTACTTAAACATAAAAGAATAAATACTACCCTGGCTAAAGCGAAGGT
Organism: Flavobacteriales bacterium; assembly: GCA_002692065.1. Taxonomy (GTDB): domain Bacteria; phylum Bacteroidota; class Bacteroidia; order Flavobacteriales; family UBA7430. The sequence goes on from NZJX01000013.1 coordinate 45,956, forward strand.
TCTCAAGAGATTTGTTGAACCCTTGATTACAAAATCTAAAACTGATACTACTCATTCAAGAAGAACAGTTTTTAGATATCTTAAGCAAAAAGAAATCATTTCAGAATTATTTGGGGTTATATCAGAAAAAATAATAAATAGACCTGGAGGCTACACAAGAATTATAAAAACTGGCAATAGGTTGGGTGATAATGCTGAGATGTGTATGATGGAATTAGTTGACTTTAACGAGGTATATTCTAATAAAAGTACAAAAGTTAAAAAATCGAGAACCAGAAGAAGTAAGAAACTAAATCAAACAAATGAGTCTAAAACTCAAAAGACAGAAGAAGTTTCCAGTGATAAGACAAATAAGATTATTGATCTAAATAATCAAAAAACTGAAAGTAAAAAAAATGATGAAGTTTCAAATGACGACTCAAACAACGGAAATACCTAATTTATTAGCTACTATTTAATTTTTGTTAATTTAAGGATGTAGCTTTTTATTGTTATGTCCTTTTTTAGTTATCTAAATAAAATAAATTTTGATGAGATACATTGAAAAAGACAAAGCTCTCTTAATTCTGGAGGACGGAACTATATTTCATGGTTTTGCTGCTGGATATAAAGGAATAGCTGTAGGTGAATTATGCTTTAATACTGGTATGACTGGATATCAAGAAATTTTTACTGATCCATCATATTATGGTCAGTTAATGTTAACAACAAATCCACATATTGGAAATTATGGAGTTAATAATGATGAAATTGAATCTGAATCTATTAAAATCTCAGGATTAATTTGTAAAGATTTCAATAGAAATAATTCAAGAATTAATTCTAATATGAGTTTAAGTGATTATTTTATTAAAGAAAAAATAGTTGCAATATCCGATGTTGATACAAGAGCTCTAGTCAGATATATAAGAAACAAAGGTTCTATGAATGCACTAATCTCCTCAGTAAATTTTGATTCGAAGTATTTAATGAAAGAATTAATCAAAGTTCCTAACATGAAAGGACTTGAATTATCCTCCAGTGTTTCAACAAAACAATCATATTTTGTTGGTAATAATGATGCTGAACACAGAGTAGCTGTTTTGGATCTTGGTGTTAAGAGAAATATTTTAAGATGTCTAACATCAAGAAGTTGTTACTTAAAAGTTTTTCCTTACAATGCTAATTTATCTGAAATTTTAGACTGGTCTCCTAATGGGATTTTCTTATCAAATGGGCCTGGGGATCCAAGTGTAATGAAAAATGTTATAAATCTAGTTGTCCAAATAATTGATACTAAAATTCCAACTTTTGGAATTTGTCTTGGACATCAGATGATTGGTCTAGCTTGTGGTTTGAAAACATATAAAATGCATAATGGTCACAGAGGTATTAATCATCCGGTTATAAACCTAGAGACTGGAAAAGGTGAAATAACATCTCAAAATCATGGCTTTTCAATTGATATTGATTCCATTAAAAATAAAAATAATATAATTTTAACTCATAAAAATTTAAATGATGGAACTATAGAGGGAATAAAGTTAAAAGATAGAAGTTGTTTTTCTGTTCAATTTCACCCTGAATCTTCACCTGGACCTCATGATTCAAGGTATTTATTTGATAATTTTATAAAAGAAATGATTTAAAAAAATGAATAAGATTACAAATATCGTAGCAAGACAAATTTTAGACTCCAGAGGAAATCCAACTGTTGAAACTGATGTCTATGTAAATAATACTATGTTTGGAAGAGCATCTGTTCCATCAGGAGCGTCTACAGGCGAGTATGAAGCAGTAGAACTTAGAGATAATCATGATAATTATTATTTAGGTAAAAGTGTATTAAAAGCAGTAAATAATATAAATGGTTTAATAAGAGAAAATTTAATTGGTGTTCCGATAGATGATCAGCTTAAAATTGATAATTTAATGATAGAAATTGATGGAACAGCTAATAAAAGTAAATTGGGTGCAAATTCAATTTTATCAGTTTCACTTTCTTGTTTGAAAGCGGCAGCCTCATTTAACAATAAGTTTTTATTTAATTTTATTCAAAAAGATTTACCTAAAATTATGCCTATTCCAATGATGAATATTATTAATGGAGGAGCGCATGCTGATAATTTAATTGACTTTCAAGAGTTTATGATAATGCCACTTAATACGAATAGATTTTCTGAATCATTAAGGATTGGTGTAGAGATTTTTCATACACTTAAACAAGTTCTTAAGAGTAAAGGTTTTTCAACAAATGTTGGAGATGAAGGAGGTTTTGCTCCAAATTTAAAATCAAATACCGAAGCATTAGAGATTATAACTATTGCAATTGAAAAAGCCGGATATTCTCCAGGTAAAGATGTTTTTATTTCTCTTGATGTTGCTGCAAGTGAGTTCTATGATAAACAAAATAAATTATATAAATTTAAAGGAGAAAAACACTCTGGTCTCAATTCGAGTGATATGATAGGTTATTTTAAAAAAATATGTAATAAGTTCCCAATTATTTCAATAGAAGATGGTTTAGACCAAGATGACTGGGATGGTTGGATTAAATTGTCAAAAGAATTGGGAGAAAAAGTTCAGTTAGTTGGTGATGACTTATTTGTTACTAATTCTGATAGAATAAAAATTGGTATTAAAAAAAATATTGCTAACTCGGTATTAATTAAATTAAATCAGATAGGAACATTTTCTGAAACATTAGAAGCCATTAATCTTGCTAAGTTAAATAACTATTCAACAATAATGAGTCATAGATCTGGTGAGACAGAGGATAGTATAATTTCTGATATTTCAGTTGGTTTAAGTACAGGTCAGATTAAAACAGGTTCAGCATCAAGGTCTGATAGAATTAGTAAATACAACCAATTGCTAAGAATTGAGGAAATTTTAGGTGAATCAGCAATTTTTTTAGGTAAAAATTTTAAATATATATAGAATTTTAATTTTATTTTATGGATGAAAATATAGAAATTTCCTTTGGTGGAAGACTACATAAGTTCCCAATAATTAATGGAACGGAGGGGGAAAAAGCAATTGATATAAGCAGTTTAAGAAAAAAAACTGGTCTAATTACTATTGATACTGGATTTAAAAATACAGGATCTACAAAAAGTTCAATTACATTTTTAAATGGAGAAAAAGGTATTTTAAGACACAGAGGTTATAGTATTGATGACTTAACAAATAAATCAACTTTTCTTGAAGTTGCATATTTATTAATTTATGGTGAATTACCTAATTTATCAAAATTGAAAACATTTAAAGATAATATAACACTTCACACTTTAGTGCATGAGGATGTTAAAGGAATTTTAGACGGTTTTCCTTCAAAAGCACATCCAATGGGTGTTTTATCTTCTTTGGTATCGTCTTTAACTGCTTTTTATCCAAAATCTCTTGATCCAAACAGATCTGTTGAGGAAATTAATGGAACGATCATAAGAATAATTGCAAAACTTCCAACATTAGCTGCATGGGCATTTAAAAATAGAATGAGACAACCACTAGTTTATCCTAATAATAATTTAGATTATTGTTCTAATTTTTTAAATATGATGTTCAGTCTTCCAACTCATGATTATAAGATTAATAAAATTGTTTCAAATGCACTAGAAAAATTATTAATTCTTCATATTGATCACGAGCAAAATTGTTCAGCTTCTACAGTAAGAATTGTTGGTTCATCTCATGCTAGTTTATATGCATCTATATCTGCTGGAATTGCTGCTTTATGGGGACCCTTACATGGTGGAGCAAATCAAGCAGTGATTGAAATGTTAGAGGAAATTAAAAAAGATAATTGTAATGTTAAAAAATATATAGATAAAGCCAAAGACAAGTCTGATCAATTTAGATTGATGGGATTTGGCCACAGAGTCTATAAAAACTTTGATCCTAGAGCAAGAATAATTAAAGACGCTGCTGAAGAAGTTTTAAATTCACTTGGAATTAATGATCCAGTTCTTGACATTGCAAAAAAAATTGAGAAAATTGCTCTTACTGATCAATATTTTATTGAAAGGGGACTTTATCCAAATGTTGATTTTTATTCTGGTATTATTTACAGAGCAATAGGAATACCAACCGATATGTTTACAGTTATGTTTGCTTTAGGAAGATTACCTGGATGGGTTGCCCAATGGAAAGAAATGAGAGAAAATAATGAACCAATTGGAAGACCAAGACAGTTATATACTGGAAATATTTCAAGAAAATATGTCCCAATAAATGAAAGAAAAAATTAATTTGATTTATTATGAAAAAATATGATTTAATTGTAATTGGATCAGGTCCAGGTGGCTACGTGTCAGCAATAAGATCAGCTCAACTAGGCTTAAAAACTGCTATAGTCGAAAAATATTCTAGTTTAGGTGGTACTTGTTTAAATGTTGGTTGTATACCATCAAAGGCTATCCTTGATTCTTCAGAAAGGTTCTTCAGTGCAAATAAACATTTTTCTGAGCATGGAATAAACTTTAATAACGTCAATTTTGACATTAAAAAAATGATGGAAAGAAAAGATAAGATTGTTAAACAAACGTGCAATGGATTAAATTTTTTAATGAAAAAAAATAAAATTGACGTGTATAAAGGCACTGCCTCATTTCAAAATAAATCTTCAATCACTGTAAATAGTGACAAACTTTCTAATGAAATTCAATCTGAATATTTTATTATTGCTACTGGGTCTAAACCCACAGAGCTGGCTGGAATTAAAAATGACAAAAAAAGAATTATTTCTTCAACTCAAGCATTAAGCCTAAAAGAAGTACCAAATGAATTAATAATTATAGGTGGGGGTGTTATTGGGATCGAGTTAGGTTCAGTATATGCAAGATTAGGCACTAAAATAACAGTTTTAGAATATTCTGATTATTTGATTAATTCATTTGATAAATCATTAAGTAAAGAGTTAAAAAAAATTCTAATTAAAAATCTATCTTTTGATATCCAGCTTAATTTTGAGGTTAAAACTGTTAAAAGTGTCGGTAATAAAGTTATAATAACTGGATTAAACAAAAATAAGGAAGAGATTATTTATAAAACAGATTATTGTCTACTTTCAGTTGGAAGAAGCCCATACACTAAAGGTTTAAATTTGAATAAAATTGGAATAAAACTAAGTGCTTCCGGAAAAATTATTGTTGATAATAATTTGAAGACTAATGTTTCAAATATTTTTGCAATTGGAGATGTAATTGATGGTCCGATGTTGGCTCACAAAGCTGAAGAAGAGGGAGTTTATGTTGCAGAGTATATATCTGGTCAAAAACCTCATTTAAATTATAATTTAATCCCTAATGTTATTTATTCTTGGCCTGAAGTTGCCTCTGTTGGAAAAACAGAGCAAGAATTAATTAGTAGTGGAATCAAATATAAAGTCGGAGATTTTCCTTTTAAAGCACTTGGTAGATCAAGAGTCTCAGGCGATTTGGATGGATTCGTAAAAGTTTTAGCTGATGAGATATCTGATGAAATTTTAGGAGTTCATATGATTGGCCCTAGAGTTGCAGATTTAATATCTGAGGCTGTTGTAGCTATGGAATATAGAGCTTCAGCTGAGGATATTGCAAGAATTTGTCATGCTCATCCAACATTTTCAGAAGCAATAAAGGAAGCTGCTCTCAATGCTTCAGAAAAAAGAGCTCTGCATATTTAATTTTACTTATTTACATGAAAATTTTAGATGAATTTAATATTTCTCAATTTAAAAATTTTAAGTTTAAGCTATTAAAATATTACTCTGAAAGTAAAAATTTTATGTTTCTGGATAGTAATAATTTAAAAGACAAATATGATTGGATTTTTGCTATTGACTGTGAAGATAAAATAATATCTAATTCTAAAAATTCATTATTTCAACTTAATAAATTTTATAAAAAAAACCATTCTAATTGGATATTTGGTTCTCTTAGTTATGATCTTAAAAACCATATTGAAATATTAAGTTCATCGAATTATGATGGTATTAATTTCCCTTTATTAAATTTTTTTGTACCTAAGTTTCTTTTTATATGTCAAGATAACATAGTAAAATATCTTTCTCACTCAGAAAATCAAAGGTTTTCTATTGAAAAAATATTAAATCTTGATTTTAATTTTAAAGAAATTTCTTCCCTAAATCTAAAATTTAGGATATCAAAAAATAATTATTTTAAAAATGTATCTAAGATTATTCAACATATAAATCTTGGGGATATTTATGAGATGAATTATTGTCAGGAAATATATGCAGAAAATTCAGTAATTAATCCATATGATACTTATTTAAAATTAGTTTCTATTTCAAAGGCGCCTTTTTCCTCATTATACAGACATAACAATTCTTATTTGATCTCTGCCAGCCCAGAAAGGTTCATTAGAAAAATCAATAATAAGTTATTTTCTCAACCAATAAAAGGAACAATAAGAAGAAGTAAAAATAAAGAAGAAGATAATTTTCTAAAAATGAAATTATTTAAAGATGACAAAGAAAGATCTGAAAATGTTATGATTGTTGATTTAGTTAGAAATGACTTATCAAAAATTGCTAGAAGATCTTCAGTGAATGTAGATGAGTTGTTTGGTATTTATTCTTTTAATGATTTACATCATATGATTTCAACAATATCTTGTGACCTTAAAAAGAATATTAATATTGATGAAATTATTTCATCAACTTTTCCAATGGGTTCTATGACTGGAGCTCCTAAATATAGGGCAATGGAATTAATTGAAAAATATGAAAAAACTAAAAGAGGTCTTTATTCTGGCTCAATAGGCTACATTGAACCAAATGGTGATTTTGATTTTAATGTAATTATTAGAAGTATTCAATATAACCAAATTAATAAATATTTATCAATACTAGTTGGAGGTGCAATTACTTCAAAAAGTAAAATAGAAAACGAGTTTGATGAGTGCTTTTTAAAATCCAAGTCGCTACTTAAGGTATTGAATTTTCATCATGATTAATAAGTTTATAAAATATTGTAATGGTATTGGATTTAAGAGTAAATCAAAGTTATTATTAGGTTTAAGCGGCGGAATTGACTCTATTGCATTATTTCATTTATTAAGATTATCAAAATTTACTTTTGAAGTTGCACATTGTAATTTTAATCTTAGAAAATCTGATTCTGAAAATGACGAAAAATTTGTAAAAAAATTATGTTCAAAATATAATATAATATGTCATGTCAAACAATTTGATGTTGGTTTAAATTCAAAAAATGAAAAGATTTCAATTCAAATGTCTGCAAGAAAATTAAGATTTGACTGGTTTGAAGTCATAAGAATTTCCAGAAAATTAGATTATATTATATTAGGTCATAACAAAAATGATCATTGCGAAACTATTTTAATGAATTTAATTAAAGGGACAGGGATTAACGGATTGACAGGTATTAAAACAATCAAAAAAAAAATTTTTAGACCAATGCTTGAGACGGAAAGATCTGAAATTGAAAAATGGGTTCTAAAAAATGAATTTACATATAGAACAGATAAAAGTAATTATTCAAATAAATATCTCAGAAACTATCTCAGAAATGTTATAGTTCCTAAGTTGAAAAATATCAATCCCTCATTAATTACAACACTAAGTGAAAACTCTATTAAGATTAAAAATTCAATAAAAAATTTACATTTTTTTTATGATAAAATAAAAGATGAAATCTTATTAAAAAAGAAAAATTCAATTGAAGTTAACATCAAAAAATTAAAAAAGTATCCATCTTCATCAGATATACTTTATTATTATTTGAAAGATTATAATTTTACTGATTGGAATTCCATGTTTAATTTGATTAATTCTCAAAATGGAAAGATTTTATATTCTGAAAAATATAAAATTTTGAAGCACAATAATAAATTAATTATAAATAAAAGTAAATTAGTTAAAGTTTTACCAAAAAAAATATTTTCAAAACAAAATTATATTAGAACACCTTTAAAATTGAGATTTAATAAAATTAATATTAATGATTTTTGTATTAATAAATCAAAAAAAATTGCTGCTTTAGATTATGATAAATTAACATTTCCATTAACTTTAAGGAAATGGGAGTCAGGAGACTTCATTTATCCCCTAGGACTGAAAGGAAAAAAAAAAATGAGTGATTTTTTTATAGATAATAAATTTTCTCAATTTGAAAAAGAAAAAACATGGCTATTACTTTCCGGTGACCAAATTATTTGGATTATAGGTCACAGAATAGATGATAGATTTAAAATAAAAGAAAAAACAAAAAATATTTATATTATCCAATTATTAAATTAATTTTATCAAAAATTCTAAAATGACAAAAAATAAATTTTTCTTCTTAGTATTATTTATTTCTCAAAGTTTGTTTAGTCAAATATTTGATCCAGTTAAATGGACATTTAAAATTGACTCTATTAATCAAAATGAAGTTGAATTTGTTGCAAATGCAACAATTGATGATGGATGGTATACGTATTCACAATTTTTACCTGAAGGAGGTCCTGTACCAACTTCATTTTCATTTAATAAAAGTCAGGATTATGATCTAATTGGAGAAGTTATTGAGGATTCATTGGATCAAAAATATGACCCCAATTTTAGAATGAATTTAAAATTATTTAAAAAGAGCACCTCTTTTAGACAAAGAATCAAACTAAATAAATATTCCGAGTCAAAATTAAAAGGATATCTAGAATTTATGGCATGTAATGATGTAATGTGTCTCCCCCCTGAATATGTTGATTTTGAATTAGTAATACCAAAAAAAATAGTTTCCAATGAAATAAAAACAAATAATCCAATTTTAAATGAAACAAATATATTTAATATATTTTTAGTTGCTTTTTTTAGTGGTTTTATTGCTTTATTAACCCCTTGCGTATTCCCAATGATACCTCTTACAGTTAGTTTCTTTACTAAGCAAAGCTCAAATAAAATAATTGGTATTAGGAATGCAATAATTTATGGTTTATCTATTGTTATAATTTATGTTTTTCTTGGAGTTGCTGTTACTGGAGTATTTGGCTCTGATATACTGAACAATATGGCAACTAATGTTTATTTTAATTTAGTTTTTTTTATTGTATTAATTGTATTTGCAGCTTCATTTCTTGGGGCATTTGAATTGACTTTACCTAATTCTTGGATCAATAAAAGTGATTCCTTATCTGAAAAAGGAGGTTTAATTGGAATTTTCTTTATGGCTTTTACTCTTGCTCTTGTTTCATTTTCATGCACAGGTCCAATTGTTGGAACTATACTTGTTCAAGCTGCTTATGGTGGTTCCTATTTAGCTCCAATTTTTGGGATGTTAGGTTTTTCCTCTGCAATTGCAATTCCATTTGCTCTTTTTGCTGCCTTCCCAGGTTGGATGAATTCACTCCCAAAATCAGGAAATTGGTTAAATTCAGTTAAAGTTACACTCGGATTTATTGAGCTTGCATTAGCTTTCAAATTTCTTTCTAATGCTGATATTGTTTTGCAATTAAATCTATTAAATAGAGAATTATTTATATCAATATGGATTTTTATTTTTTTATCACTTACACTTTATTTATTAGGAATTTTAAATTTTAAGGGAGACTCTGATTTAAAAATTATATCAGTTCCTAGATTGTTTTTAGCAATAATATTTGGCTCATTTACTATTTATATGATCCCAGGATTATGGGGAGCACCACTTAAATTGATTAATGCTTTTCCTCCTCCAATCCATTACAGTGAATCCCCTTTAGGTTTTCACACCAATATGAATATGAAAAATGAAAATATAAGTATTAAAAATAATGACTTACATCTTGGTCCTCAAGGAATAATGGTATATCATGATTATCAAAAAGGTTTAAATTTTGCAAAAAAAGTAAATAAACCGATAATGCTAGATTTTACCGGTTGGGCTTGCGTTAATTGCAGAAAAATGGAAGAAAAAGTTTGGTCAGATATTGAAGTAAAAAGTATTTTGCAAAATGATTTAGTTTTAATTTCACTGTATGTAGATGAAAGAACTAAACTGGAAGTTAGTGATCAATACGATACTGAAATTGCTGGTAAAAGAAAAAAAGTTAGAACTGTTGGTGATAAGTGGATGGTTATGCAAACTAAACTTTTTAAGACTAACTCGCAACCATATTATGTTTTTCTAGATCATAGTGAAAAAAAGTTAATAGAACCAGCAAATTATCAAGATTATGGAAATGTAAATTTATTTAAAGATTGGCTAAAAAGAGGTTTATTAGCATTTAATTCATCGGATGAAAAATAAAATCGATATAATAAAATCAAATTTTATTCAAGCTCAAGGTTATTTATCGTCATTTATCAATGATAGTAATAATTTTGTAAAAATTGAAAATGCTGCAAATCTAATAATTAGTGCTTTCACCGATAAAAAAAAATTAATATCATGTGGAAATGGAGGCTCTATGTGTGATGCAATGCATCTTGCACAGGAACTTTCAGGAAATTTTAAAGTTAAAAGAAGACCTCTTCCGGCAATTGCAATTTCTGATCCAGCATATATGTCATGCGTTTTAAATGATTATGATTCAGAACTAATTTTTTCAAGATTTATTCAATCAATTGGTCAATCAGGAGATATTTTATTTGCAATTAGTACAAGTGGAAATTCAAAAAATATCATAAGGGCAGCAGAAATAGCCAGAAAAAAAAAGATAAAAATTATTTCCTTAACTGGAAACAATGGCGGGGATTTAGCCAAATTTTCAGATATTGAAATTCGCGTTAATCAAGACAGTTTTTCAGATAGAATTCAAGAAATCCATATTAAAATTATTCATTCAATTGTAAATTACATTGAGATCAATATGAATCTTTAATCCCTTTTTTTAGTATAAAAAAATTTTCAAATAAAAGTTCGGATGCTTCATATGGATTGATTTTTTTATCTAGTACTAATTTTTTTAGTTTCAAAATTTCTTTGGTTATTTTGGGATTTGAAAAAAATATATTTTTAATATTATTATTAATTCTGGTATTCATCCAAAATATACTTTGTTTTTCTCTTTTTGATAGAAATGAGCCATTTTTCTTTGAGATATCAATGTAATTAGATATTGTCTTCCAAATTTCAATAATACCTTTTTTTTTATGCGAAGAACATAAGATTATTTTTTGAGTCCATTTTTTATTTTTTATATTTCTTAAATTAATAACATTTTTTAAAATATTTTGTGTTATCAAATTATTTTGGATATTATTTCCATCATGCTTTGTAATTACTATAGAATGAGATTTTTCTATAATACCTTTCTTTATTCCTTGGAGTTCATCTCCTGTATTTGAAATAGTTAATAACAAGAAAAAATCTACCATTGAATCAACTTCAATTTCAGATTGACCAACTCCTACTGTTTCAATTAAAATAACATCAAATCCAGCTGCCTCGCAAAGAATTATACTTTCAGAAGTTTTTTCATTTACCCCACCCAAAAAACCTGAATTAGGAGATGGTCTAATAAAAGCATATTTCTCTTTACTTAGTTTTTCCATTCTAGTTTTATCTCCTAAAATACTTCCTTGACTTTCACTACTGGAAGGATCAATTGTCAAAACTGCCACTTTTTTATTTATTGAGGTTAAGTAACATCCAATTTCATCAATTAATGAACTTTTTCCAACTCCAGGAGACCCAGAAATTCCGATTCTTATGGAATTTCCACTTAAATTATAACAAGAATTAAGTAAATTATTAGAAATTTTTTTATCCGCTGGCTTTTTACTCTCAATTAATGTTAGAGCTTTACTTAAATATATAATATTACCCTTTGTAATTTCAGAAATATAATGTTTAATGTCAATCACTTAATTTAAATTATGTTAGCCAATGATATCGAAATTAATTCTTTCATAGAAATATTTAATTTTTTGATTTGATTGGGAATAATACTTTCTTTACTTAGTCCAGGTATTGTATTGATCTCTAAAAAAAATAGTTTTTTTTCAGTCAAAATGTAATCTATTCTTACTATCCCTTTTAAATTTAATAAATTAAAAATAAACTCACTTGTTGTATATATTTTAATTTCTTGAATTTTACTTAATTTAGCAGGTGTAATTTCTTTTGATTTCCCATTATATTTAGCATCATAATCAAAAAAATCTCTTTTAGTTTTAATCTCTGTTAAAGGAAGTTTTATCAAGTTTTTTTTTCTTTGAACAAGTCCGCATGTTATTTCTTTACCATCAATAAATTCCTCAATAATTATTTTATTATCGTAATTAAAAGCCTTATTAATGGCTTTATTAAAATCAGCTTCATTATTAATTTTTGAAATTCCAAAGCTGGATCCATAATTATTTGGTTTAACAATTGATGGGAACTTTACTTTTTTACGTATATCACTAAAACTAACTTTTTCTGATTTATTTAAAATTAGAGAGTCCGGACAGTTTATGTTATGATTTTTAAGATAATTATTACAAAAATATTTATCGAAAGTAATTGATGATGAAAAGTAATTTGAACAATTGTAGGGAATTTTTATCAGATCAAAATATCCTTGTAAAATTCCATTTTCTGCTGGAGCTCCATGAATTGAAAAAAATACTGCATCAAATTTTATTTTATTATTATTAACGTAAAAACTAAAATCATTTTTATCAATTTTAATTTGTTTATTTTCAACAATAACACTCCATTTATTTTTTGTTATTAAAACTATATATGGACTATATTTAACTATGTCAATATTTTTATAAACATTGTCAGAGCTTTTAATAGAAATTTCACTTTCTTTGGAGTAACCCCCTGTTAATATTGCAATATTTATTTTCTTTGAATTCATTAGATAAATTGTAAAATTAAAAAGTTTTAATATTAAAAATCATAAAAATTTCTGCGTTTATTTAATTTTAAATCTTGAAGGACTTGAGATTTAACATTAATTGTTAAATTATAACTTTGATGAAATCCAAATGGAATCCAGTTGAATCTCATTTCCCAGCAATGTAAATCTCTGTATATATCAATTGAGGTATAAGATAAATAATTATTATTAAAATCATAACCTGAATTAAATCCTACATTCCATTTTTTTGTTAATTTAAAATTTCCATTGAAGTTAAATGTTTGAATTATATTTTTTTCAAATGCAGGTTTTAATATTGAATATTTATAATCTAAACTTAAATTCCATGGAATATTGAAATCTATATAATTATTAAAGTTTTCAAATATCCAATCAATTTGGTTTAAATCATTTTGGTTATTAGTTTCATTTTTTAAAACTTCAGGCTTTTTTGAGTTATTTAAATCCCAATTTATTGCAAAGTTGAAGAATGTTAGTCTTCCGATGGATATTTTATCTAAAAAAATATATTCATTTATAATATTTCCATTCTTATCTATTTTATAAGGATTAATCGTTCCATTAAATTTTATCATCATTTTTGGAAATAACTCAGTTCTCCCGCTAAAGTTTATATTTGATATTTTGAATGAATCTGCTGCTAAGTTGTAGTTTGTGTTAAAATTCAGATTTCTAAGAATACCAATTTTTTTAATTTCTCCATTAGATTTTCTAATTTTTAATTCTAGATTATTATCAAATCCAATATTAATATTTTCATATTCTCCACTTGGAGCTGTAGAAAATATATTTTGTTCAAAATATGAATAATGTCTCTTGTCTCCATCAGAATTAATTTGAATTTTGTCGTAATATTTCCATCTTCTATTGCTAAAATCTGGCCTATATGTTAGAGAAATATTTGGTGTAAAAATATGTCTAAGAGCAATAAATCTTTTAGAATTAAATTTATATAAACCAAATAGTTTTGTGTTAATATTAAGTGATGTATTAAAATCTCTAACAGTTCTAAAACCATTCAATGTATCAGTGATTAGTAATTGATTTAATTCATCCCAATTTTTCTCTATTCTTTGATTATACCATCTTTCTGAATAGTTTATGGACGGATTTATATTAATATTCTTAAAAAGTTTAAATGTTGATTTAATAGGTATTCTATGAATTATACCGTAATTAAATTTTTTTATAGATTCTTTTTTGAAAAGAAGGGAATCAATAGTGTTAATTTGATTTCTTAGGTTAGAGGAATAGTTTAAATATATTTTTTCATACCACTTTTCTTTTCCAATTTTATTTTTTCGTTTAAAAGGTGTTATTCTATTCGTGTTTAAGTTTAAATCAGGTAAATTTAAGTTAATAGAATTATTTAAGGTATTTTGACTGTGTCTAAAGTTTGCTGAGATATTCAAAGGATAATTAGGAGATGAATATAAATATGAAATATTTGAATTTAGAGTATTTTGTAAATATTGATTAGTTTGATATGAATTAAGTTGATTGTATGAACTAGATCCAGCATTAATTGATGCTTTAAAAGTTCTATTTGGATGAGATTTATTATCTTGATTATGAGTCCAATTTAAAAAAAAATCAGTTTGATTAATATAATTATTCAAGTTTTTTTCTCCTACAATATTTTTTGAATATCTTAAACTAAAATTACCATTATAATTATATTTTTTTTTGTAATTCAAATGAGAATTTAATTGCCAGGAGCCCATAGTATATATGTCTCCTAAGAGTGTCATATCAACAAAATCGTTTATAGAGAAATACCAACCACCTTGTCTCAAAAAGTAACCTAAATTAATTGAATTTCCATATGATGGAAGAATAAATCCGGAAGTTTTTTTATTTTGGATAGGAAAAAAACCAAATGGTATAAGAAGAGGAGTAGGTATATCTGATATTACTAAGTTTGCTGGACCACTAATAATTTTTTCGTTAGGAATTACCTTAATTTTTTTTGCTTTGATATAAAAGTGTGGATCCGGATGGGAACATGTAGTATATTTACTATCATTTATAAAAAAATAATCTTCATTTTTTTTTAAAATATTACCATGAATATAACTTTCACCATCATGAGTGATCATATTTTTAATTTTTCCTTTTTTTGTACTATAATTATAGGCTAAATATTCACATTCATATAAATTATTATTTTCTTTAAAAATTATTTTTTCAATGATATTATTTAAACTATCAATTTTTGGTCTTGCGTAAATCATATTTGTTTCCCAATTTATTTCAATATAATTTGCAAATAGCTCTATTTCCTGATATGAAATAAAAGCATTTTTATATAAAAAAATTTTAAATTCATTATACTTAATAATTGTTGAATCTAATGCAGAATACTTTAATGTAGAGTCATGAAATATTGAATTATCTCTATTGTTACTATTTTGAGAATATAAATTCAAGTTAAACAAAAGACATATAGTTATTAAAATTATATTATATTTAAATTTTAAAGACAAAGGATTTTCAATTTATTTTTATTTATGGTAACAAATCTAATTAAAAAAAAATCTAATAATTGTGAAACGATTTATATTTAGCTTTCTTCTTATTTATTCTTTACCTATCTGGTCATACTTATATAATTTTAAATCTAATTATTCATTAAAAAAAATTGTAATTGACCCTGGACATGGTGGTAAAGATCCTGGTAATCTTGGTACTGGAAGATATGAAAATAAAGAAAAAGATATTGTATTGGATATTTCCTTGAAATTAGGAAAATACATAACTGAAAATTTAAAAGATGTTGAGGTTATTTATACAAGAAAAAATGATACTTATCCTGAACTATACGAGAGAACCTCTATGGCAAATAGTGAAAAAGCTGATTTATTTATATCAATCCATTGTGATGCTTTTCAGGATCCTAGAGCTTATGGATCTTCTTCGTTCGTCTTAGGACTTAACCATGGAAATCACTCAAGAGTTGCCATAAAAGAAAATCCAATTATTAAAACGAAAGAGGACAAAGTTAATTATGGGAACTTTAATATAAATAGTCCAGAATATCAAATAGAAGTCTCTTTATATCAGAAGTTATATGAAAAAAATAGTCTTAAACTTGCTGAGTTAATACAAAATCAATTTAGAGAAAGAGTTAAAAGAAAAGATAGGGGAGTTAAAAGAGAACCATTGTATGTTACTAGTAGAGTAGCAATGCCATCAGTTTTAATTGAATTAGGATTCCTAACTAATAAAAAAGAAGAGGATTTTTTGAATTCAAAAAGAGGAAAAGAGTATATGGCTTCAGCCATATACAGAGCTGTAAAAGATTATAAGAATATTCAAGATGGGGTATTGAATGATTTAGAAAATATAATTTTAAAAAAAGATTTAAATAGTGTTATTGAGAACGAAGATGATTTAAATGAATCAGTATTTTTTTCAATCCAGATTTTTACTTCATCAAAAAAAATTGATCCTAAAGAAATTAATAACATATCAAATTTATATTTTAAAATTCATGGAGATACATACAAATATTATGTAGAGAAAATTGACACATACTCTAAAATAAAGGAAGTTCAAAAAGAAGTAATTAGTTTAGGATATGAAGATTGTTTTATAGTTGCATTTCATAAGAATAAAAAAATCAATTTGAAAAAATATTTGCAAGAAAAAAAAATAATTTATGATGAAATATTCTAAAGAGTTAGTTATTGGTTTATCTTCAATTTTAACAATCATATGCTTTATATGGGGATATAATTTTTTAAAAGGTAAAAATATTTTTAATAATAAAACTGAATTTTATGCTTTATATGAACATGTCCATGGATTAGAAACAGGGCAACCAGTAACATTCAAAGGTCTAAAAGTTGGACAAGTTTTAAATATTATTTATGAACAAAATATGAATAACAATTTATTAGTTCATTTCAATTTAACCAGGGAAATAAGTTTTAGTTCAGATTCAAAGATTAATATTTATGATATTGATATAATGGGATCTAAGGGTTTAGAGATAATACCTGGTTATAGAGATGACATTGCTGAAAATGGTGATACTTTGGTTGGAAGTGTAAAAATTTCAATTACTGATCAACTTACAAACGAATTTTTACCAATTAAAGATGGAACTGAGTCTCTATTAAAAATATTAGATTCCACCTTATTTTCTATAATTAATTTAACTGATAATATAAATTTATTTATCAATGAAAATAATAATAAATTTTCCAGTTTTATCTATAACATTGATACATTATCTTATTTAATTTTAGGTTATCAATCAAAAATAAATTCAACAATTAAAAATTTAAATAATATTATTGAAGAAATCAATAATTCAAATCTGACAAATTCAATTAATAAATCTAATGATATACTGGGAAAAATAGATTATTTGTTAAATGATATAAATAAAGGCAGAGGAAATCTCGGTAAAATAACAAAAGACAGTCTTTTATACAATGAAGTATCATCTACTTTAAAAAATTTAAAGGAATTATTAAAAGATATGAAAAAAAATCCAAAAAGATATGTCAATTTCTCTCTCTTTGGAAGAAAAACTGAAATTTTAATTGATACTTTGAAACATTAGAATTAATTATTTTAAAAACATTATGCTTGCATAACTTTTTTTTATTAATTTTATAAAAAAAAATTTTGTTCGTATCTAATATTGTTTTTTTAATTATTTTTTTGGTATCTATTTTTATTTTTTCAAAAGAGATGTCAAGAATTAGGTATAACATTTCTTTAGGTAAAGATATTAATAGATATGGTAATAAAAAACAAAGATGGGTCCAGATGTTTAAAGTTGCATTTGGTCAAACAAAGATGGTTGCTAGACCAATAGCTGGCCTTCTTCATGTAATAATATATTCAGGTTTTTTAATTATTAATATTGAATTAATTGAAATTATCATTGATGGTATATTTGGAACTCACCGTATATTGTCCTTTTTAGGAATCGTTTATAATTTTTTAATAGCTTCTTTTGAAATATTAGCTTTTCTCGTTTTAATTGTGTGTATTATTTTCTTAACCAGAAGAAATATTATTAAAATTAAAAGATTTATTTCCTCAGAAATGAAAGGTTGGCCTAAATTAGATGCTAACCTTATTTTAATTTTTGAGATTTTTTTAATGTCAGCTTTTATTTTGATGCAAGCTTCAGATTTAGCGCTTCAAAATATTAATTATCCACATTATATTAAAGCTGGTTCATTTCCGGTAAGTAAATTTTTACTTCCACTTTTTCAGGATTTAAATCCTGAAAAAATTTATTTTTTTGAAAGATTTTTTTGGTGGTTTCACATAATTGGAATCTTTTTATTTTTAAATTACCTCCCTTATTCTAAGCATTTACACATTATTTTTGCTTTTCCTAACACCTATTATTCAAATTTAAATCCAAAAGGACAATTTGAAAATATGGAATCTGTTAAACAAGAAGTTTTAGCAATGATTAATCCTAATAATCAGAATCCCCCTTCATCAGATGATATTAAATTTGGAGCAAAAGATGTAAATGATCTTAATTGGGTTCAATTAATGAATTCTTACTCTTGTACTGAATGCGGTAGATGTACTTCAGAGTGTCCAGCTAATTTTACTGGTAAAAAACTTTCTCCAAGAAAAATTATGATGGATACAAGAGATAGATTAGAAGAATTTTCAAAGAATATATCATTAGGAAAGTCCGATAACAAATCTTTATTAGGAGATTATATTTCAAAGGAGGAGATATGGGCTTGTACATCCTGTAATGCTTGTACTCAAGCTTGTCCAATTAACATTGACCCTTTGTCAATAATTTTAGATTTAAGAAGATATTGTGTAATGGAGGAGTCTTCTGCTCCATCTGAATTAAATATGATGTTTAATAACATTGAAAATAACGGAGCTCCATGGCAATTTGCATCTTCAGATCGATTAAATTGGAAAGAATAGTTATAATATGAAAAATCATTCCACATTAGATGTTCCAACAATGGCAAATTTATTTTCTCAAAATAAAATCCCTGAAATTTTATTTTGGGTTGGTTGCTCCGGAAGTTTTGATGATAGAGCTAAGAGTATTACAAGATCATTTATTAAAATATTGAATCATTTAAAATATAATTACGCAGTATTAGGTGTTGAAGAGTCTTGTACTGGAGATCCAGCAAAAAGAGCTGGAAATGAGTTTCTATTTCAGATGCAAGCCTTCACAAATATTGAATTATTAAATTCTTATAAAATAAAAAAGATAGTAACTACTTGTCCTCATTGTTTTAATACTTTTAAAAATGAATATCCTCAGTTAGGTGGAGATTTTTCAGTTATGCACCATACTCAATTTATTCAGTACTTGATTGATACTGGTGAATTAAGAGTCAAAGGTGGGAGTTTTAGAGGAAAGAGGATAACATATCATGACCCTTGTTATCTAGGGAGATCAAATAATATTTATGATGCTCCCAGAAGTTTAATTAAAAAACTCGATATTGATTTAATGGAAATGAATAGAAATAAAGATAATAGTTTTTGTTGTGGTGCTGGGGGTGCTCAGTTATTTAAAGAGTCAGAAAAAGGAATCAAAGAGATAAATAATGAGAGATCAGAGGAAGCTTTAAATCTTAATCCAGATATAATTGCAGTGGGATGTCCTTTTTGCAAGTCTATGTTGATGGATGGAACTAAATCAAGTGATAAAAATATTGATGTTTTAGATATTTCAGAATTGATTGTTAAATCAGAAAACTTATAATTAATGTTAGTTGAATTTGATAAGATTAGCCAAGATGGTGAAATTTTTATATTTCAGTCCAATATATTATTGACAAAAAAACAAATTTATTTTTTAAAGAATGAATTATCTTTGTTTCTTAAAACTTGGCATTCACATAATGAAGCACTTAAGTCGTCATTTGAGGTAAAGTATAGTTATTTTGTAATTATTGGTGTTGATAAGTTTAATTCTACTATTTCAGGATGTTCAATTGATTCTCTCAATAATTTTTTTCAAATCTTACAAAAAAAATTAGGTAATAATTTTTTTGATAGATTAAATTTTTATAAAAAATCTCATGATAACAAAATAAATATTTATAATATCAATGATTTAAAAAAAATGATAAGTCAAAGTAAATTTTCAAAAAATGAAATTTTTTTTAATAATTTAATTAAGGAAAAAAAAGATTTGATTTTGAATTGGGAAACTAGAATAGAAGATCATCCTTTTATTATGAAAATGATAAAAAAAAAGGTTGGTATTCTTTGAACACCAACCTTTAAGTTATAAGATTTATTATGTTAGAAGAATAAACTAAAGTTGACTCCAAGATTAAAGTGAGTACCTTTAACATCAGAAGATTCTACAATTAATGCTTCTTGATTGTATTCTTTAAGTTCTCCATTTCTAAAAGTTAAATTCATAAATGGTTCAACAGCAAAATGTTCTCTCCAAACTATAGTATATCCAAGTCCTAAGTTGAAATTTAATGTCTGTTCAGAGTTTTCAACTACTTGAAAATAATCAGGATTATTTCCATCAGAATACATTATCATTTGAGGGTTTCCACTTGCATCAAAAGATGCAATGGCACCGGGTGTATTTGGAGCAACAATATCACCAGCAGAATTAACATGTTGTTGGTATATACCCATAACAGGGCTATATTCTTCGACACTATTACTTCTACTACTAAGTGATATTTCAGTGAAAAGATTGTTAGATACATAATATCTACCAAAAACACCAATTTCTGCAAGATTAGAATTTAATTCATATGTTGGTTTATCAACATTGTCACTAGCAAAATTTATTAAGGCTCCAATAGCAATACCATCTTGAACAAAATATCCAACTTTGGGAGTAATTTGCAGATTTAACCATCCTGTTTCAGATAATTGGCTTCCAGCACCCAATAATATTGTACCTTTCCTAGTTTGAGCCGTAGTTGTTAAAGTTGTAACTAAAACAAAAAGAATTGAAAGAAGAATCTTTTTCATAATTTTTTAGATTAATTTCTATTAATTGTTATTTCTTACTATTAAGAAAGCGTGAATTTAAGAAAAAAAAATATAATAAAAGCAAATTATTAGAAAATTATATGGTTTAGAGATTCAAAGTTTGATGATTTATATGTAAAATTAATAATTAGTTAATTTACCAGTAGAATCAATTCTATTGATTATCTGTTGTTTATCAATCCATATTTCTTCATTGGATTCAGAATAGATATTCAATGGAATTATTTCAGATTTAATAGTTTTATCTAATTTTAAATTATCTAATTTACCATTATATAATTCTATAAAAGTATTTTCAGAATTTGATAAATTAACATTTTTAATTGAATCATTTTTGTCTCGAATGAAATAGACTGTTTCACAATTTTGCAACGCGTTAATTTTTTCAATACGATTTTGTTTAAAAATTAAAATAATAGAATCACCTGAAATTTCATTGTATTTAGAATTAGCAACTTTTGACAATAAAAATGGATTATCAATAAATGTTATATTTTTGAGTGAATCATTGATGACTAAAATTTCAATCACATTTGCTGTTCCTTGATAGTCATTATGCCATGCAATTGCGTTCTTTTGAAGTTTTATAATGTTTTGATTAATATCAAATGAAAGTGAATCAGATTTTGCTGTAAGATCTTTATTATTTAAGACAATATTAGAAATTCCTATTATTCCATTGAAAGATTTTGAGTTAATATTTATTATTGTATCAGCTATGTATTCTATGAAGTTTTCACTATGATAATTTTTCATATAGTTATTTTTCAAAAATGAAATAGTATTACTGATATTATTAAAAATACAACTATCAGAATTTATGATGTATTTATCCTTTAAGTTTAATAATTCAATTTTTTTTGTAAAGACCCCATTTTTCTTGATATTATCAATAATTCCAAAATTACCTTTTAAGATTGTGCTCTCAGACCTAATTTCAAAAAATGTATTCAATTTAATCATATCATTTTTTAAATTATATGTTAAAGTATCTGTTAAAATTGTGTCATTTAGATTTATAGTTTTAACTTGATCAAAAAATTCAAATAAATCATTGTTGATGTCGTAGACAAATTTATTGCAGTATATTTTTTTTGAATTATGCAAAATTTCTGAATGAATATTTGATCTCGACAATTTTTTCTCAAAATTAAAATATAACTTCTCAGTAATCACCTTGAGATCATTATGAATTAATTCAACTGAACTGGATAAATATGATTCTTTTGTATCTCCGGTATAAATTAACCTTTCACATTTTATGAATATTGAATCTCCTTTTAAAATTTTAATATTACTGAATGATTCAATTTTATTTTCTTTTCCATATAAATATGCACTATCGCAATAAATTTTAAAATCGTTATTATAACAAATTACATTGCCGATGAGTTTTTTTACATTTGAGTTAAAATTTTTATCAAATATAATTTCGTCTGAGTTAAGAATTTTAATTTTTGATTGACCTAGGAGAAAATTTGAAATACAAAATATGAAAATTTGAGACAAAAATTTTAAGTAGTAATTCAATTTTTTTTAAGTTTTAAAATTATTAATTATTGTTTGGTTACGATTTGGACCAACTGAAATAATTGATATTGGAATTTTGAGAGTGTTTTCTAAAAACTCTACATATTTCAAAGCTTCTTTTGGTAAGTCTGATTTTACATTGATATTTTGTATGTTTTTATCCCACGAATTAAGTTTTTGATAAACTGGTTGAATATTTTCTTTATCAATGCTGTATGGAAAATAGTCAATTAATTTATTTTTGTACTTATAACCTGTACATACATTAATATAAGGAAANTTTGATAAAACATCTGATTTCATCAACATTAATTCGCTTACACCATTAATTTTGATAGCATATTTTAATGCGGGAATATCAATCCAACCACATCTTCTTGATCTCCCAGTGGTTGAACCAAATTCATTTCCATTTTTTTTCATTTTTTCACCTATATCATTATCTTGTTCAGTAGGAAAGGGACCACTTCCAACTCTTGTTAAATAGGCTTTGAATATACCAAAAATTTTACCAATTTTATTCGGTGGAATACCCAACCCAGTACACGCTCCAGCTGAAATTGTATTAGAGGATGTTACAAATGGATAGGTTCCAAAGTCTATATCTAGTAACGAACCTTGTGCTCCTTCAGCTAAAATTTTTTTATTTTGACTAATCGAGTTATTTAAAAAATGTTCACTATCGATAAAGTTTAAAGTTTTAATATAATTTATAGATTCAAACCATTCAGATTCTAATAATTTAAGATCTTCAGAATAGTCGTAGAATTCAATTATCTTGAGATGTTTATCTTTTAATTTAGTATATAAATTTTTAAAATTTTTTAATTCTATGTCTCCAATTTTTAGTCCATTTCGACCAGTCTTATCCATGTAGGTTGGTCCTATTCCTTTGAGTGTAGATCCAATTTTTGATTTTCCTTTTAATTTTTCCGAAGCTTTGTCAATTATTTTATGAGTTGGAAGAATTAAATGGGCTCTTCTTGATATCAATAAATTATTTTTAAAATTTATGTTATATTTTTTGAGATTATGTAATTCATTTTTTAAAATAACTGGATCAATTACTACACCGTTTCCAATTATATTGATAACATTTTTGTGAAATATTCCAGATGGAATAGTATGTAAAATGTGTTTATGATTATCAAATTCTAATGTGTGTCCTGCATTAGGACCTCCCTGAAATCTGGCTATTATGTCGTATTTTGGGGATAGAAAATCAACTATTTTACCCTTACCTTCATCTCCCCATTGAAGACCCAATAATACATCAACTTTCATAATTTTTTATTTTTTTAAAGAAACATTACATTTTGAACAATTACCCATAGAATCTGATGTTGGTTTTCCATAAATATTTAATGAATGGTGCGATACTTGAAAATTAAAGATATCTTTTACATCATCCATTATAGTTTGAAGTCTTGGATCACAAAATTCTAGAATATTATTACATTTAGTACATATTAGGTGATCGTGTTGTTTATTTGAAAAAGACTTTTCATATTGAGCTTGATTATTACTAAATTGATGTTTTCTGACAAGATTGCAATTTATCAGAAGTTCAATAGTATTGTATAATGTAGCTCTGCTAACTCTATAATTTTTCCTTTTCATTATTTCATATAACTTTTCAATATCAAAATGATCAATTAAAGAGTATATTTCTTTTAAAATTGCGAATCTCTCAGGAGTTTTTCTTTGACCATTTCTTTCTAGATAATTTGTAAATATTTTTTTTACTTCTTGGCTAATATCCTTATTCATAATTGACATATTTATTTGTAAAACTAATCATAAATTTATAAAATTAAGAATTATTTAATTTGATTTAAATTTTCTCGAAACTGAAGCTATTCCATCTAGACTTTTAATCTTGTTAATAATTTCACGAAGAATATTTTTATTTTTAATTATTACAGTAATAGTCCCCTCAAAAATACCATCAGAACTACTAATATTGAGTGATTCTATATTAATTTTGAGAGTATTTGAAATTAGTTCTGTAATACGATTAATCAATCCCACTTGATCAATTCCTTTAACTTTTAATATTGCAGTATATTTTTTGCTTGAACTGTCAATCCATTTAGTTTTAATTATTCGATATGCAAAGTTTGATTGTAATCTCAATGCATTAGGACAATCTTGTCTATGGACTTTTATACCTTCTCTAATTGTTGTAAAGCCAAAAACTTCGTCTCCAGGTATTGGATTGCAACATTTTGAGTAGGTAAAGTCAAGACTTTCTTCATTAGTTCCAAATAAAAGTGTATCATATTTTACTAATTCTTTATTTTTGTCAATTTTATTATTAGATCTACTGTATATTTTATTTCTAAAAAATCTATACCAACTATTTCTATTTTTTATAAAATCTTTTATCATACTATTATTTATGTTTCCTATTCCAACTTCATAAAAAAGATCGAAAGTTGTATTCAGTTTAAAAAAATTTGATAGTTCTTTAATAGTACTTTCATTAAATGTAAATTTTATTTGTTTAAGTTTTCTAAATAAAATCTCCTTTCCTTCGTCAGCAATTACTTTTTTCTCCTCTTTAATTGAGCTTTTAATTTTATTTTTAGCTTTAGCAGTAATAACATAATTTAACCAAGATTTTTTTGGTTTTTGTTTATTTGATGTAATTACCTCAACTTGATCTCCACTTTTGAGTTTATGACTTAAGGGGGTAATTTTACCATTAACTTTGCATCCTAGACAAGTTGCACCAATTTGAGAATGAATTTCAAATGCAAAGTCAAGTGCAGAGGCTCCTTTAGGTAAGGTTTTTAAATCCCCTTTTGGTGTAAAGACAAAAATTTCTTGTGATAAAAAGTTAAGTCTAAATTCTTCAAGAAAGTCAACTGCATTAGGTTCTGGATTTTCTAAAAGTTCTCTTACTTGATTAATCCAATCTTCTAAATGTCCTTCTCTTGTTTTATTATCTTGTTTGTATTTCCAATGGGCTGCAAATCCTTTTTCAGCAATTTCGTCCATTCTTTTTGTTCTTATTTGAATTTCCACCCATTGACCACCTGGTCCCATCACAGTTGTATGAAGAGATTCATATCCATTTGCTTTTGGATTTGAAATCCAATCTCTTAATCTATCAGGATTAGGTTTATAATAGTCAGTTATTATTGAGTATGTTTTCCAACAATCTGATTTTTCACTTACAAAGTCTGAGTCAATAACAATTCTAATTGCAAATTTATCAAATACCTCCTCAAACGAGATTCCTTGACTTTCCATTTTTGTCCTGATTGAAAAAATTGATTTGGGTCTTCCTTTGATTGAAAATTTAAGATTGTGTTTTTTAAGAGTATCTTTGAGAGGTTTTGTAAATTTTTGTATATATGAAATTCTACTTTTTTTAGTATCATTTAATTCTCTTGCAATATTTTTATATTCTTCTGGATTTGTATGTTTTAATCCCAAGTCCTCAAGTTCTGATTTAATTGAGTATAGTCCTAATCTATGAGCTAATGGAGCATATATGTAAAGCGTCTCTGATCCAATTTTTTTTTGTTTATTTTCAGGCATATAATCAAGAGTTCTCATATTGTGGAGCCTGTCAGCTAATTTAATTAATATTACTCTTATGTCATCAGATAACGTTAGTAACATTTTTCTGAAATTTTCAGCTTGAGAAGAATTTGTTTGTTCGGAAAATTCAGATATTTTTGTTAACCCATCTATAATCTTTTGAATTTTTGGATTAAATATTTTACCAATATCTTTAAGTGAATAATTAGTATCTTCAACTAGATCATGGATCAAAGCACAAACAACCGAAGTTCCGTCTAGCCCGATCTCTTTAGCAACTATTTGAGCAACGGCTAAGGGGTGAAAAATATATGGCTCACCACTTTTTCTTCTTACATTTTTGTGAGCTTCAACAGCGAGATTGAATGCTTTTCTAATCAGCTTTTTATCGTCTTTGGTGATGTCACTGTTACATGAACGTAAGAGACTGCGATATTTTCTGAGTATTTGGGTATTTTCATTATTTATGATTTCTTTCATTGTTACTTAAATTTTAACCCGGTAAAATCTTTGTGACAAGACTTCCAAAGCCAATTGAATAGTTTTCATTTGAACATTTTCCTTTAAAAATCACAGTATCATTATCATGAATAGCTTTTCTTAGGCTACCATCAGACATCTCAATTGGTTTTTTACCATTCCATGTTAATTCTATCATTGAGCCAAACTCATTATTTTTTGATCCGGAAATAGTTCCAGATCCGTATATGTCTCCAATATTAACATTACAACCACTGATTGTATGATGAGCTATTTGTTGATTTATATTCCAATATAAATATTTTGCATTTGTACTTAATAATTTTTTTTTTTGAAAGGTATTGGACTTTAGAAAAACTTCAATATTAATATCAAAATTTTTTTTCCCTTCAAATTTAAGATATGGTAAAACATCAGGTATTTGTTTTTCTCCTTCAACCTTGAATGGTTCAAGTGCATCAGTAGTTATTATCCAAGGAGAAATTGAAGTTGCAAAATTTTTACCATTGAAAGGTCCAAGTGGGACATACTCTAATTTTTGAATATCTCGAGCTGACCAGTCGTTAAGAAGACATAATCCAAAAACATATTCATCTGCTTCTTCAGTAGAAATTGAATTTCCAAGTTTTGATCCTTTTCCTAAAATAAAACCAATTTCTACTTCAAAATCTAAAAAACTAGTTGGATATACATGAGGTAATTCTGAATTAATTTGACCTTTTGGTCTTTTTATATTTGAATTAGATAAAATAATCGAAGAAGATCTTGCATTGTACGCAATTGGCATTTTATGCCAATTAGTTGGCAGGGGATTTTTTGAGTTTCTGAAAATTGATCCTATGTTTATAGCATGTTGCTTAGAAGAGTAGAAATCTGTAAAACCAGAGAATCTAACTGGCATAGTCATTTCAATAGATGATAATGAATGCAATAATTTTTTTTTATGTTCAATTTTCATATTATTATTAACATCAAAAATGTCAGATATATTATTTCTTATTTCAGTCCATTTTTTCTTATTTAGTTTTAGTAGATTATTTAATGAATCACTATTAAATATATTTTCATTTAAATTAAGTTTCTTAAAATATTCCAGTTTGTTTAGTTCATCTAAATCTATTACTGTATCTCCAATTCTTGTTCCAACTGAATATTTTCCATTTTTCATTCTAAAAACTCCAAATGGAAGATTTTGAATAGGAAATAAACTATCAGGATCAATTTGGATCCATGACTTTTTTTTGGGATTATTTGGATTTGACATTATTACCAATATTATAACAAAATATGATTTATATTTGCATAGCAAAATCAAATTTAAATTTAATCATTATAATTTAATATGAAAAAAGATAAAGATATATTTAAACTAATTGAAAAAGAAAATCAAAGACAAAAATATGGAATCGAGTTAATTGCATCTGAAAATTATGTTAGTGATCAGATAAGATTAGCTACTGGTTCTTGTCTTACAAATAAATATGCTGAGGGATATCCTGGTAAAAGGTATTACGGTGGATGCGAGTTTGTTGATGAAATTGAAAATATTGCAATTGAAAGATTAAAATGTTTATTCAACGTGGAATATGCTAATGTTCAACCTCACTCTGGCTCTCAAGCAAATTATGCTGTATTTCTTGCTTGTTTAAAACCTGGAGACAAAATTTTAGGATTTGATTTATCTCATGGTGGGCATTTGACTCACGGATCTCCTGTAAATTTTTCAGGTATATTGTACAATGCTTTTTTTTATGGATTAAATAAAGATGGTTTAATTGATATGGATCAATTTGAGAGAATTGCCATAAAGGAAAAACCAAAGTTAATTATTTGTGGTGCGTCAGCATATTCTAGAGATTGGAATTATAAAAAATTTAGAGAAATTTCTGACTCCATAGGTGCATTATTGTTAGCAGATATTTCTCATCCTTCAGGATTAATAGCTAAGGGAATTTTAAATGACCCTGCAAAATATTGCCATATTATTACATCTACAACTCATAAGACATTAAGGGGACCAAGAGGAGGTGTAATCCTTTTACCAAAAGATTTTGAAAATCCATTTGGTTATGTAAAGAAAAATGGGGACAGAAAATTGATGTCAACACTTATAAAATCAGCTGTATTTCCTGGATCTCAAGGAGGGCCCTTAGAGCATGTAATTGCTGCTAAAGCTATTGCTTTTGGTGAGGCATTAACAGATGAATATTTTAATTATGTATTACAAGTAAGGAAAAATGCTCAAAATCTTTCCAGTTGTCTAAAAGATTTAAATTATAAAATAATTTCAGGTGGTACTGATAATCATTGTATTTTAATTGATCTAAGATCAAAAAATATTAATGGTAAAAATGCAGAAGATAAATTGGGTTTAGCAAATATCACTGTAAATAAAAATATGGTTCCCTTTGATAATGAATCTCCCTTTATTACATCAGGTATCAGAATTGGAACTCCAGCAATAACTACTAGAGGTTTAAAAGAAAATGAAATGATTTTAGTTGCAAACTATATTAACCAAGTTATAGAAAATTCTAATGATATAAATCTAATATATGATGTTGGGAATCAAGTCAAAAAATTAATGGAAAATTATCCTATTTTTAATTCAAAAATATAATTTCAAAAATTTATGAGGAAAATTTCTTTATTTTTACTTTTAATTTTTCCAATAAAATTATTTCCAACCCATTTAGTTGGTGGTGAAATAACCTATAGTTGTTTGGGTGATAATTTATATGAAATCAGAGTTGTAATCTACAGAGATTGTGGTCCTACAAATACCAACGATACTGGTTTTGACAACAATGCTATTATTACAATCTATGATGGAGATAATTCCTTTATAAATGAGTTAGAAACTGGTCCTCCCCAAACTGAAATAATTAACGATGAATTTACAAACGAATGTCTGTCAATTCCATCTAATTTGTGTATTGAAAAAGGGACTTATACAATAATTACGAATCTACCTACTAACAACTCTGGTTACCAAGTTGTTTACCAAAGATGTTGTAGAAATGAACAAGTCATTAATATAGTTAATCCAAATGATTTTGGATCATCATTAGTTGCTTATATACCCTCTTTTTTTGAACAGCCGTGTAATAATTCTCCTAGTTTTGAGAGTTTTCCACCTATGGCATTATGTTTAGGTATTGAAATGGAAATAAGCCAATCAGCATTTGATCTAGATGGAGATGAACTTGTATACTCTTTTACTGCCCCTTATCATGGAGCTAGTGACGATGACCCAACTGAAACTTATCCACCACCTTACAGTCAAATTATTTGGGAAGACGGTTATTCTGACCAATATCCATTATCATCAGATCCTGCAATTCAAATAAATCCAGAAACTGGACTTATAACTGGTATTCCTAATCAAGAAGGATTCTATATTGTTGGTGTAAAAGTTGAGGAATATAGAAATGGTATTTTTATTGGAGAAATCATAAGAGATTTTAGATTTTTAGTAATTGACTGTGAAATTGCAACTGCATCTGTACCAATTGCCGATATTTATTGTGAAGGTTTGACTGTTAACTTTCAAAATCAAAGTTTAAATTCTTTTGATTATTTTTGGGATTTCGGGGATTTAACTACTTTAAATGATTCATCTAATGAGATTGAACCCTCTTACATATATCCTGATAGTGGATCATATCAAGTTACTCTAATAGCTAATCCAAATACTTACTGTTCAGATACATCTGAAGTATTTTTTTCTTTGTATCCAGATTTGTATCCATATTTTTCGTCTCCTTTAATGGAGTGCGATATAAATGCAAGTTATAATTTTTTTGGATCTGGAATTATACCACCCAATGCAGAATTCTTATGGGATTTTGGTCAAAATTCATCTACGCAATTTTCAAATCTCTTAAATCCTACCAATATCCAATTTAATAGTCTTGGATCTAATATTGTAACTTTTTCAGTTTCGTACTTAGAATGTCAGGAGACATATTCGCAGGAATTGACAGTTTTAGGTGAGGAATTAGTTTCTATTTCATCAAATCAAAATAACGTTTGTGAATCAAATTCAATATCACTATTTTCAAATGTAACAGGAAATGCTGAAGACTATTCATATAATTGGAATTTTGGAAATAATATCACTTCAAATGATCAAAATCCTTTAGTTTTTTTTCAACCAGGATCGTATGATATATATCTTCAGGTTGTTAATAATGTTTCAGGTTGCGAATCTTCAATTCAGGAAGATGATTTTATAAATGTTTTCTCAGAACCAATTTCAATTATTCAAGCTTCTGAATCTTCTGGTTGTTCTCCATTGACAGTTGAATTATATAATTTAAGTGAAAATTCTACTAATTATCAATGGAATTTAATTAATTTACAATCTAATCAAATAATTACATATTCGACAAATGTAACTGAAACACTAAGTCATATTTTTGAAAATGG
This sequence comes from Flavobacteriales bacterium, assembly GCA_002692065.1. Taxonomy (GTDB): domain Bacteria; phylum Bacteroidota; class Bacteroidia; order Flavobacteriales; family UBA7430. The sequence goes on from NZJX01000013.1 coordinate 76,718, forward strand.
TGAATTTGATGTTGTTTTAATCTCATACGGAGACGTTAATTGTCCATCTGATACTTCCCAAATATATATTAATTCCAGTTTGCCTGTAAGTTCTAACTTTGAAATTGATTACATTTGTAATAATAATTTACAAATTAGCATAGCAAACAATTCCACAAATTTTGATAATGTTTTTTGGGATTTCGGAGATGGGAATTCTTCTTTCCAATCAATTAATTCTTATAATTATTCTAATGAGGGACAGTATATAGTTAATTTAATAACTGAAAATTTAAATTCGTGTAATCTATATGATACTCTTGCGCAGTTAGTCAATGTCAGTTATCCGCCACAATCTTCTTTTAATTTTAATTCAAGTGTAGATTGTATTGAAGGATTAGTTGAATTTGTAAATACTAGTATTGAGTCTCCTCTTGACCCAATATTACATTGGAATTGGAATTTTGGAGACGGTTTGGAGAATAATTCCATAAATCCTTCACATAACTTTTCAAGTCAAGGTAATTATCTAGTTACCTTGAATATAATTACTCAAAATAATTGTAGTAGTATTTTTTCTGATAACATAAGTATTAATATTCCTCCAAAACCAGAATCTAAATTTAGTGTTTACATTGATTCATGTTCAAAAAATATAGAACTAATTAATGAGTCTGAAAATGCAAATGATTTTTTTTGGAATCTAGGAGGTGGTGTTGTTAGTTACGATGAAAACCCTAATATTTCTTTAGATTTTAACCAAATTAATAAAGTTGATTTAATATCCATAAATAATGATTGTAAAGACACCTTAAGTCAAGTTTTTTTTATAGATTCTTTAGATATTTATAGCGAAATTGAAATTCCAAATATAATTACCCCAAATAATGATTACATTAATGATTATTTTAAAATAAAAGGAATTAGAGATTGTGAATCACCATTATTGAAAGTTTACAATAGATGGGGGAATTTAGTTTATTATTCTATATATCCTTCAATCGAGCCTTGGGATGGATTTTCAAACAATAACGAAGTAATAGAGGGTACATATTTTTATATTTTAAAGCTTAAATATAAAACATTTAAAGGTGTTATATCAGTNTTTAGATAATTAAAAAAAAAGTAANATGAAATGTGGAATAATTGGATTACCAAATGTAGGAAAATCTACAATTTTTAACTGTTTATCTAATTCAAAAGCTCTTGCAGCAAATTATCCGTTTGCTACAATTGAACCTAATGTGGGTGTAATTGAAGTTCCAGATTCAAGAGTTATCATTTTAGAAAAACTAGTTAAGCCTCAAAAAGTTCAAAATGCAGTGGTTGAAATTGTTGATATTGCGGGGTTAGTTAAAGGTGCAAGTAAAGGAGAAGGTCTTGGAAATAAATTTTTAGCAAATATCAGAGAAACAAATGCTATTATTCATGTTCTTCGTTGTTTCGAAAATAATAATATTTCACATATTTATGAGAGCATTGATCCACTTAGAGATAAGGAGACTATTGATCTTGAACTTCAAATAAAAGATCTAGAAACAATAGATAAAAGATTAGAAGCAGTCAATAAAAAAGTTAGAATTGGCGATAAATCATCTATAAAAGAGAATGAGGTTTTAAAAAAATATAAATTACATATTGAAAAGGGATTTTCAGCTAGATCATTAAATATTGATAAAAAAGAAAAAGTTTTAATAAATAATTTAATGCTTTTGACAAATAAACCTGTGATGTATGTTTGCAATGTAAATGAAAGTGACGCAATTAAAGGAAATAAGTATGTTGATCTCGTAAGAAAAAAAATTGAAAACGAAAATTCAGAACTTTTAATTATAGCTGCTGAAACAGAATCTGATATTATGGAATTAGATTCTTTTCATGAAAGAAAGGAGTTCTTGGATGATATTGGATTGAAAGAACCAGGTCTTAACAAAATTATAAAATCAGCATATAAACTACTCAATTTAAGAACATTTTTTACTGCAGGACTAAAAGAGGTTAAAGCTTGGACAATAAAAGCAGGTAGCAACGCTCCCCAAGCAGCTGGTGTAATTCATTCAGATTTTCAAAAAGGATTTATTAGAGCTGAGGTAATAAAATACCAAGATTTCGTTAAATATGGTTCTGAATCAGCTTGTAAAGATCTGGGTAAATTATCAATTGAAGGAAAAGATTATATTGTAGATGATGGAGATATAATTCATTTTAGATTTAATGTTTAATTGTTGATAAAAAAAAAAAATCATTATTTTAATTTTGAAATTTAATACTATATTATGTGAATTAATTATACTTTAATTTATTGAGTCTTTTAAATTATGAATAATAATCAGTACACTGATGAAAGTATCAAATCCTTAGATTGGAAAGAACACATTAGAATTCGTCCTGGTATGTACATTGGTAAACTAGGAGATGGATCATCAAATGATGATGGAATATATATTTTATTAAAAGAAATTATAGATAATTCTATAGATGAGTTCATAATGGGATACGGAAAACAAATAGACGTTACCATTAAATCTGGAAAAGTAACCGTAAGGGATTATGGAAGAGGAATACCTTTAGGAAAAGTTATTGATTGCGTTTCTAAAATTAATACTGGAGGTAAATATGACTCTAAGGTATTCAAAAAATCTATTGGTCTCAACGGAGTTGGGACAAAAGCTGTTAATGCATTATCAAATTTTTTTAAAGTTCAATCAATTAGGGATGGAAAAATTAAGTCAGTAGAATTTAAAAAAGGGCAACTAATTATTGACGAAAAAATCCAGAAGTCTACCTTGAGAAAGGGTACAAAAATTTCCTTTGTTCCTGATGAAACTATTTTTGAAAATTTTAGATTTTTTAATGATTATATCAAAAAAATGATGATGCATTATACATATCTAAATAATGGTTTGACCATGAATTATAATGGAGAAAAATTCTTTTCTAAAAATGGACTATTAGATTTATTATCAGACCAAATTAATGGCAATCAAGTTTATCCTATTATTCACCTGAAAGGAAATGATATTGAAATTGCTATGACCCATTTGAAAGATCAATATGGAGAGTCATATAGTTCATTTGTTAATGGTCAAAATACATCTATGGGAGGAACCCATCAATCTTCTTTTAGAGAAGCTATTGTAAAAACTATTAGAGAGTTTTACTCTAAAAATTTTGAAGCCTCAGATATTAGACAATCAATTAAAGCAGCAATTAGTATTAAGATTCTTGAACCAATTTTTGAATCTCAAACCAAAACAAAGTTAGGTTCATCTGAAATGGGACCAAATATGTCATCAATTAGATCATATGTAAATGATTTCATAAAAGTTAAATTAGATAATTATCTTCATAAAAATCCTGAAATAGCTTCTGCAATAAATGACAAGATTTTAATGGCTGAGAGAGAAAGAAAGGACTTAGCAGGCATAAAAAAAATTAGCAGAGAAAGAGCAAAAAAAGCAAATTTACATAACAAAAAATTAAGAGATTGTAGGATACATTATAATGATTTAAAAAAAGAAAAAAGATTAGAAACAACTCTTTTTATTACCGAAGGAGATTCTGCGAGTGGTTCAATTACAAAATCAAGAGATGTCAATACTCAAGCTGTTTTTAGTTTGAAGGGGAAACCACTAAATAGTTATGGATTAACAAAAAAAGTAGTATATGAAAATGAAGAATTTAATTTAATTCAAGCTGCTTTGAATATAGAAAATGGTTTAGACGAATTACGATATAATAATGTAGTAATTGCTACTGATGCAGATGTTGATGGTATGCATATAAGGCTTTTATTAATTACTTTTTTTTTACAATTTTTTCCTGAGCTTATTAGACAAGGTCATTTATATATTCTTCAAACACCATTATTCAGAGTAAGAAACAAATCAAACACAAGTTATTGTTATTCAATAGTTGAAAAAAAAATAGCTGTAGATAAATTAAAAGGTAAAGTTGAAATCACAAGGTTTAAAGGTTTAGGTGAAATTTCTCCACATGAGTTTAAAGAATTTATTGGAAAAAATATAAGATTAGACCCTATAATACTAAATAAAGAAAAAACAATTTCTGATATGTTGAAATTTTACATGGGAAAAAACACTCCAAGTAGACAAGAATTCATAATTGATAATTTACAATCACAGGATACTTTAATTGAATAATGAAAATATAGGTTTGAAAGTGAATATGGAAAATAATACAGATATGAATAATAATGCTATAAAGCTTGATGATATGTATCAATCTTGGTTTATAGATTATGCATCTTATGTTATTTTAGAAAGAGCTGTGCCAAATATCTTAGACGGTCTAAAACCAGTTCAAAGAAGATTATTACATTCTATTAAGGAAATGGATGACGGAAGATATAATAAAGTTGCAAATATTATTGGTAATACTATGAAGTATCATCCTCATGGAGATGCATCTATTGGAGATGCTTTAGTAAATATGGCTCAAAAAAATCTTTTAATTGATATTCAAGGTAATTGGGGAAACATTTACACTGGGGATAAAGCAGCGGCTCCAAGATACATTGAAGCTCGATTATCTAAATTTGCTTTAGATGTAGTATATAATAATAAAGTTACTAATTGGACACCAAGTTATGATGGTAGAAATAAAGAACCAATAAATCTTCCAATTAAATTCCCATTATTGTTAGTTCATGGTACTGAAGGGATTGCAGTTGGCTTATCTACTAAAATACTACCTCATAATTTCGTTGAGCTTATTGATGCATCTATTTCAGTTTTGAGAGGGAAAAAAATTAAAATTTTTCCTGATTTTCCTACAGCTGGAATTGCAGATTTTTCAATGTATAATGATGGAGCTAGAGGGGGTAGAGTAAAAATTAGGGCAAAAATTAAACAAATTGACAGTAAACTACTAAAGATAACAGAAATCCCGTATGGATTGAACACATCGTCAATTATTGATTCTATTATCAAAGCAAATGAAAGGGGTAAAATCAAGATAAAAAAAATTGAAGATAATACAGCTGAATTTGTTGAAATATTAATTTATTTAAACCCTGGAATTTCACCAGATAAGACTATAGATGCTCTATATGCATTTACTGATTGTGAAATTTCAATTTCTCCAAACTGTTGTGTGATAGAAAATAATCGTCCTTTATTTTTATCAATTTCAGAAGTTCTGAAAAGATCAACAAATAATACTCTTTCAATACTAAAAAAAGAACTTGAATTTCAATTAAAAGAACTTAAATTACTATGGCATCAGAGTTGTTTGGAAATTATTTTTATTAAATATAAAGTATACTTGTTAATTCAAGATTGTGAATCATGGGATGAAATTTTAATTCAAATTAGAAAAGGTTTAAAACCATATTCATCTATGCTCAAAGATAAGATTGAAGAAGAAGATATAATTAAATTAACGGAGCTTAAAATAAAAAAAATATCAAAATTTGATTTTTTAAGAGCTGAGGCTAATTTAAAACAAGTAGAAAAAAATATTTCTGATGTTAAATTTAACTTATCAAATATAATTAATTATTCAATTGAATATTTTAAAAATTTAAAGAAAAAGTATAATCAGGGCAATGAAAGAAAAACAGAATCAAGACTTTTTAATACTATTATTGCCTCAAAAGTTGCAATACGTAACAAAAAATTATTTATAAATAGAGAAGATGGATTTATTGGAACTAGCCTAAAAAAAGACGAATTTTTATTTGAATGTTCAGATATTGACGACATAATAATTTTTAAGAAGGATGCAACTTTATTTATTACAAAAGTTGCTGAAAAGAAATTTATTGGTAAAGAAATTATTCATATTTCAATTTTTAAAAAAAATAACGAGAGAACTATATATAATTTTATTTATAATGATTTTAGCTCAGGTTTTACTTTTATGAAAAGATTCTTTGTAAAAAGTATAACAAGAGATAAGGAATATACTTTAGGTTCCACTAATAAATCTAATGTTTTGTATTTTACTGAAAATTTAAATGGTGAGTCAGAAATTGTTACTGTAACATTAAAATCTGATCAAAAAAAGAGAAAATTAAAATTTGATATAGATTTTTCAGATATCAATATTAAATCAAAAAATTCCAAAGGAAATCTAGTATCAAAATTTAAAATTAATAAAATTTCCCTTAAAACAAGAGGAAAATCTACACTTGAAGCTCAAAAAATATGGTTTGATGATACTGTTTTAAGACTTAATTTTGATGAAAACGGAGAATTTCTTGGTAATTTTTCTAGTGAAGATAAAATTTTAGTTATATATCAAAGTGGAGAGTATAAACTTATGACACCTGATTTAAATTTACATTTTTCAGATAATATAATTCATATATCTAAGTATAATGAAAAGGATGTAGTTTCTGCTATATATTGGGATGGCCTAATCAATAAATTTTTTGTCAAAAGATTTGAAATAGAAAATATTTCTAAAAAAAATCTTTTTATTTCTAGTAATCCAAATTCATATCTTGAAGCAATATCTTTAGCAGAAAATTTATCGATAATAGTTGATTTTTACAAAGAACCAAAAAAACCAAAAAAACCAAATCAAGAAATTAATATAATTAATTTTACAAAAATTAAATCTTTTAAGGCAAAAGGTAAAATTCTATCTAAATTTAGGATAAAAAATATTTTAATTAATAAAAATAGAGATCCAAAAAAAATAAATGACTCTGAAATTAAAGACAATAATTTTAATAACTTTGAAGAAATTAATAAAGATAACGAATCTCAATTTACTCTAGATTTATGAAAACCTTAAAGAATTTTTATATTTTTTTGTTTTGTAACATATATTTTTTTTCTTATTCTCAAGAAAGATTAAATTTAAATTTAATATCTAATTTTTCTTACGAACAAGAAATTTTTGACATTTGGGGATATACATTTGAAGAACAAATTGACTCTACAATAATTAAAAGAGAGTTTGCATTAGTTGGTGCACAAAATGGAATATCGATTGTTGAAATAACAAATCCTGAAACACCAATTGAGATAGCCTTTTTTGATGGAGTTACGTCTACCCACAGAGATATTAAAACATGGCAGAATTTTCTTTATTGTGTTAATGAAACCTCCTCAGGTCTCCAAATTGTTGACTTAAACGAGGTTATTAGTGGAAATATAGATATAGCTTATTCAGAAAATTTAGATTTAAACTTTAATGAGGCTCATAATTTATTTATCGATGAAAATGGATTTTTATATGTTTTTGGACCAAATTATCCAACAATTCCTGATGGTTGTCAAATTTATGATTTGAATATTGATCCAATGAACCCAATTTTTAAAGGAAGTATCGATGAATTTTATATTCATGATGGAATGGTAAGAGGAGACACTTTGTGGGCTGCTGGAATATATGCAGGTTTTTTTGCAGTTATAGANGTATCTGACAAAACAAATCCAAATATTTTAGTTACACAATCAACTCCAAGTAATAAAGCACATAATTGTTGGTTATCTGATGATGGAAATTATCTTTTTACAACTGATGAGGTTGATGGTGGGTATATTGCATCATTTGATGTTTCAGACATAAATAATATTGAAGAAATAGATAGAGTTCAATCATGGAGTAATATGACTAATGTAATGCCACATAACACTTTTGTTGATGGTAATTTCTTAGTTAGTTCATATTATAAAGACGGAATAGTGATTCACGATATAAGTCAACCATCAAATATTATTGAGGTTGGTTATTTTGATACATCTCTTCTAAGTGGTGGTGGATCTGAAGGAGCTTGGGGTGTTTTTCCTTACTTTAGTTCAGGAAATATAGTTGTTTCAGATATTCAATCAGGATTATTTATTTTAGAGAGAAAATTCAACAATGCTTCATTAATTAATGGAATAATTTCAGATGGTATTACTAATCAACCAATTTCTCAAGTNCAAGTTGAAATAGTCGGTTCAAATGATATTGTATTATCAGATTTTAATGGTATTTACCAAACAGGTATTTATGATGATGGTATATATTTAATTAATTTCTCTTTAGAGGGATATAATTCATTATCTGAAAGTGTAAACTTGAATAATGGTCAAATTTATATTCAAAATGTTCAGTTATTTCCTGTTGAAGTAGATGTTAATCAAATAAAAAATATAAATGATAATTTTAAAGCTAAATTCTATACAAATATTATTGAAATTCATCTGAGTTATCCTCAAAATATTCAAATTTTCAATAACTCTGGGAAAATAGTATTCAAAAAAGAATTTTCTAACGGAAAATTTTTAATTGATTTAAAACATCTTAACAATGGTGTTTATTTTATAACAAACTCAAAGTTTAATAAAACTTTTAAGTGGATTAAAATTTAAATTATTATTTAAAAGATTTGTTCGAAAATAAAAAGATTGTAAATTTGCGAGCCTCGTAACGTAAAATTGNTTTTAAGTTACTATTTAAAAATAGTCTTGTAGCTCAGTTGGTTAGAGCACTACACTGATAATGTAGGGGTCCGCGGTTCAAATCCGCGCAAGACTACATGATTATTTAATTTATGGGGGATTAGCTCAGTTGGCTAGAGCGCTTGCTTTGCACGCAAGAGGTCATCGGTTCGACTCCGATATTCTCCACAAAAGCGGAATCTATTTCATTTTGAGTTAGTATTCCGTTTTTTTATGTTATTAATATTTAATTAGTTAAATAAAGTTCTATGAACTAGATAACTATTTCTCTTTACGATTAAATTTTATTTATTACTAGTGATATTAAAATTTTATATTTTACTTTCATATTGTCAATTTCATAATTAATTATTAAGCCATTGATATATTAATAGATCAATTTTTTTATATTAGTAGATATAATTTTATTCATTTTAATTTAAAAAAATTAAATTGATTAAATTTGTATACGTAAATGAATATTGATTATGAAGAGGTTTTTTTGTTTAATTCTATTCTTATTTTTTAACTTTAGCTTAACTGCTCAAATAGCTATTGCCTATGATGAACCTTACGATAGTATTGATTCTCTTATTAGTTTGATTATAGGAGATGGAGTATCTTATTCAAATGTAACTCTTAATAATAATTCTCTCGGGACTCAATTCGCCTCTATTGGCTATTTTGATGGATCAAATTCAAATATTGGAATCGATTCAGGAATTGTAATTTCAACTAAAACAATTGGATCAATTCAAAATGGTTTCCAGGGCTCAATTCCAAATACTTTAAATTATGATGATGATTTAGAACAAATTCTAGAAAATATAAGCTCATCTGAACTTATTAATACATCATTAAGTAATCTAATTATTTTAGAATTTGATTTTATCCCCATTTCTGATACTGTCTCATTTAACTATGTTTTTGCCTCTGACGAATACCAAGATAATGTTTGTTCCCCTAATCCTGATGTATTTGGCTTTTTCTTATCTGGTCCTGGGATTAATGGACCTTTTTCTAACAACGCTATAAATATTGCTTTAGTTCCTGACCCTATAATAATTGGATCTTATACAAATACTCCTGTTAATATAAATTCTATTAATTCTGGTAGTGTCGGAAATTGTATTTTATGTCAAAATGATAATTGTTTTGATTTAGATCCTAACTGGTCTGATTATTCAAATTTATTTGTCAATAATCTTTCACAAGATCTTGTCAGTATAAATGGTTTTACCACACCACTATCTGCATTTTCAATTGTCCAATCATGTCAAACTTACCATATGAAAATAGCAATTTCTGATGTTAGTGATGGATTAAATGGTTCTTCTCTTTTCATTGAACAAAATTCTTTTTCTTCTCAAATTTCTGAAATAAGTATTGATCATATTCCAAGCTCTAATGTACCAAATATTCCAGATTCAATTATATATGAAAACTGCGGAGTTGCCAATATTAAATTTACTAGACAACTTGGAGATACATCTGACGTAAATATATCCTTCAAGCTGTCTGGAACAGCTCAAGGAAATGGTGTAGATTATGATATATATTCTGATTCGTTAACTTATCAAAATGGGTTATGGACAATAACGATAATTTATCCCAATAATGAAGCGAATTTAGAAATTACCACTTATGATGATAATTTAAATGAGGGAAACGAAACTATTAAATTTGATATTGATCAGTACTATGAGGGCTGTGTACCAATTAATGATCAAATTATCAGTTTTACAATTAAAGATCAACCCAATTTAGAGCTCTCGTTAACAAGTGACACTGCAGTATATTGCCCTGGTGACTTAGTTGAATTGAAAGCACAGCTTATGGGTGGTGTAGGAGAAATTGCAGATATCGANACATCATATTTTTATGAGTGGGATCATATAGGTTTAAACCCTACTCAGCCAGTTTTTCCTCAAATAACTTCTACATATTATGTAAAAGCAACTGATATCTGCAGAAATACAATACTTCAAGATTCAGTTACTATTTTTGTTCCTTCATACCCAGAATTAAAAGCTGAATCTGAGATTAAATTATTATGTGAATATCAAAAAGAAGAATTATGTGTTATAAATATTGAAGGTGGTGAGGGAAGCTATTTCTATCAATGGTCAAATGGTGATCAAAATATTTGCACAGTTGACTATCCAGGAGAATATTCTGTGACTGTATCAGATAATTGTGGTATCTCAGAAGATATAGTTGGTAGAATTTATTATGATTATGTTCCAGATCCTTTTTTTGAAAGTTTAAATATACCTCATTCAAATTTTGGAGTGGAATTTAATAATTATACAGAAGTTAATCTTTATGATCCTGATTATATTCTCATAAGCGATAATAATTCACTTGATTTTTCCTGGGATTTTGGGGATGGGAACTTCAGCAATTATCAAAATTGTGAACATATTTATCAAAATGAAGGAAATTATCAAGTTATTTTGAAAATTATTTCTCCTATTGCAAGATGTGAAAAGACTTACTCAGAATATATTAATCTGAAAAGTGATTTTTACTTTTATTCTCCAGACGTTTTTACTCCTAATAACGACGGATTAAATGATAAATTTAAAATATTTGTCAATGGTGTTAGGAAATTTAACCTATATATATATGATAGATATGGTAATTTAGTTTTTGAAACCGATAAAATAGACAGAACCTGGGACGGAACAAAAAAAGGCAAATTGTTACCTCAAGGAAATTATTCATTTAAATGTTTAATGGTAAAAGAAAATGATATTGTTGAATTTAAAAAATTTGGATCAATTAAATTAATTAGATAATTATGAATTTTAAATTAACTATTTTCATTTGTATGTCTTCCTGCTTCATTTGTAAATCTCAAATTCAAGTTGATTGTAATCCTCCCTATGATAATGCTACTCAATTAGTAAATTTACTTGTGAATGGAGTTCCCTTTTCAAATGCAACTTTATCCTCAGGAACATGTGGTGCTGGATATTTTGATGATACAAATTCTAATATTGATTTATCAAGTGGTCTAGTAATGGCAACAGGTGGATTAGAATCATTAATACCAGGAAATTTTGGCGGAGGGATTGGAGGTGCAGGATCCGATCCTGACTTAACTCTTCAACTTGATTTAGTTGGATCTTCTTCAACAAATTTAAATAATTTAGTTATTTTAGAGTTTGATTTTGTCCCAAATTCCGATCAAATATCTTTTCAATATGTTTTCGCTTCAAATGAATATCCTGGATATACATGTTCTAATTTTAATGATATTTTTGGGTTTTTTTTATCTGGTCCAGGTATTAATGGACCATTTACTAATAACGCTATAAATATAGCTTTGGTTCCAGATCCCAACAATCCAGATAATTTTACTAATACACCTGTTACTATTAACTCCATTAACAGCGGAGTTGCTTCAGGTTTGAGCTCTGATGCTTGTGAAAGTATTGATCCAAATTGGGAATCTTATTCAATATTTTTTACAGATAATAATGCTCAAGAATATGTTAATATGCCAGGATTTACAGTCCCCCTTGTAGCTACTGCCTCTGTAATTCCTTGTGAAACTTATCATATTAAATTAGCTATAGCTGATGTTTCAGATGGTGCATTAAATTCTGCAGTATTTTTATTAGAAAATAGTTTTAGTTCAGTAGGGGTATCTATTGATTCTGACAGTGAATATGGACCATACATTGGAAATGATACTACCCTGGTTGAAGGTTGTTTTAGTGGGGAATTATTTTTTGAACTTAATCAACCAATTAATACCAATTACATTATTGATTTTTCTGTTGGAGGTTCAGCTGATGACGGAATTGATTTTGAGCAAATAGGAACTCAAGCTGTAATCATTGCGGGGCAAACATCTACCTCAATACCCATAATACCATTTTATGATGGTATTTTTGAGGGTAATGAGGATATAATTGTATCAGCTACAATATCTGATGGATGTAATGAAGAAGATGTTGATTATATATTTAATATTGTAGATAGATCAGAGTTATTCCTTGAAATGCCATTAGATACATCTTTTTGTCCAGATGATCCTGAAATAATATTATCTCCTAATTTATCAGGAGGTATTTATCCATTAAGTTATCAATGGTTCTATAATGGATTACTTTACTCTAACCAAGAGCAAATTTCAGTTACTCCTGAAAATTTGGGAACATATAGTTTTATTGCTACTGACTTATGCGATTCTCAAGTAAACGGTCAATTATCAACTTTTTTATTAGAGCCCGAAGAACCACTTTCAATATTTTCATCCTATACTAATATTGAATCATGCTTAAATGATGACTTTTCAACTGACATTTTAGTTAATGGTGGAGTAGGAACTCCAAATATAACTTGGTATTTAAATGGGAATTTATATTCTGATTCAATGAATTTTAATATTCCTACTGATATCCCATATGAATTTAATTTTGAGTTGATTGTTAATGATGAGTGCTCAAACATTGTCTCAGAGATCTATAACATTAATATTATGGATTGTTTTGTACCTAATGTTTTTACTCCCAATAATGATGGAGAAAATGATTATTTTTATATAAATTTTGGAGATATTGTAAATAATGTTAGAGTTCGTATTTATAACAGATGGGGAGAAGTTGTTTATTCAGGAGTTCATTACGAGCTATGTGACGAAAAAAGTGGAGAATATTGTTGGGATGGTATTCATATGTCAGAAAAAGATATATGTCCAGAAGGAACTTATTTTTATACAGTGGAATATTTAGATGGAAGAGAGAATAAGGGATATGTTCATTTATTCAGATAGTTTTATGTTTTTAACTTCTTTTTTCGAGCTGCTGGAAATAAAATATTATTTAAAATTATTCTGTATCCTGGAGAGTTGGGATATAAATCAAGTTCAGTTTGAGGGTCTCCAACTCTGTGTTGATAATCTTCAGGATCATGCCCACCGTAGAAAGACCACATGCCTTTTCCATATTTTCCATGAATGTATTTTGCCTCATTTGCACCCTTATTTTCTCCTAGTATTATTACGCTTGATTTTATTAAATTTTTGTTAAAAGCAGTTGTTTGCCCCATAAAACCTTTAATGATTCTTGAGTGATTTTGAGTTAAGATAGTTGGAATTGGATCCCATTTAGCAGAGAACTCAAATAATGTAAAAAAATCGGCGTTTTTATCAATTTTTCTTGTTCTAGTGACATCGATATCAGAAAATTCATAAATATTTGGGTTTTCAATTAATTTAAAATTTTCAAATGCAATTGTATTTTCATAATTCAATTTTTCATTGTTATTTTTAGTTAAACCATCTCCATCAAACATATAATCACATATGTCAAGATTTTCAGCTGAAAGGCAGATATCATATGAATCAGTTGCAGAACACATTGCAAATAAAAACCCCCCTTCAAATAAAAATTCTTTAATTTTTAATGAAACTGCAAGTTTTTGTTTAGAAACTTTATTAAACCCTAATAAATTTGCACGGTTTTCAAAACTTCTTTTTTGGTCAATATACCATGGAGTATTTTTAAATGAAAAATAAAATTTGCCATATTGACCTGTAAAATCTTCATGATGTAAATGAAGCCAGTCATAAATAGGTAAAATATTTGATAAAATTTCCTCATCATATATTACATCATAAGGGATTTCAGCATATGATAAAACAAGAGTAACAGCATCATCCCAAGGTTGATTTTCTTTGGGAGAGTATACTGCTATTTTTGGATAAGTTTCAAGTTTAACTATGTCAGCATTATTCCCTAATAAATTAATTTCTTCAATTATTTCATTTTTATAGTCATCAGAAACTATTTCAAATGACACATTCCTTAGAATACAAACTTTTTCAATTTCTCTATTGTAATTTATTAAAAAACTACCTCCTTTGAAGTTAAGCAACCAATCTACATTCATATTTTTTTGGAGAGAAAAATAAGCTATGCCATAGGCTTTTAAGTGATTTTTTTGTTTATTATTCATTGGAATTAAAATATTAGTTCCAAATATTTCAATTGAACAAGACAGAATAATAATTAAATAAAATATAATTTTCATATTAATTCAATTATTCATCTTGGAGGAAAATTCATTAGAAAAATCATTATTAATTTCAAGATTTGAAAATTGGGCTAAACTTGCAGTAAACTTTAATTTTATGTTATCAAGACCACCATTTCTGTGTTTTGCAATGATGAATTCCCCTTGACCACTACATGGAGTTCCTTGATCATCATCCCATTCTGTTAGACCATAATATTCTGGTCGATAGATAAAACTTACTATATCAGCATCTTGTTCAATTGCTCCAGATTCTCTTAAATCTGATAGTAAGGGTCTTTTACTTCCTCCTCTTGTTTCAACAGCTCTACTGAGCTGAGATAACGCAACAACTGGAATACTTAATTCTTTAGCAATACTTTTAAGGGATCTTGAAATTGTTGATATTTCTTGTTCTCTATTTCCCTTGTTTTCTTTTCCAGCAGTCATCAATTGTAAGTAATCAATTACTATAATTTTTACATTATTTTGAGATACTAATCTTCTGCATTTTGCTCTAAGATCAAAAATTGATAGTGATGGAGAATCATCAATATAAAGTGGAGCCTCTTCTAATTTTTTTATTTTGGAATGTAGTTGTTGCCATTCATAATTTTGTAATTTACCTTTTCTAAGTTTTTCAGAGGATAATCCTGTTTCTGACGAAATTAATCTTGTAATTAATTGAATTGAAGACATCTCTAGTGAAAAAAAAGCAATGGGTGTATTATAGTTAATCGCTATATTTCTTGCCATTGATAATACAAATGCTGTTTTACCCATTCCAGGTCTACCAGCAAGTATTATCAAATCAGATGATTGCCAACCAGCAGTGACATTATCTATTTTATAAAAACCGGAAGAAATACCACTTAATCCCTCTTCTTTTGAAACAAATTCAATTCTTTTAATGGCTTCTCTAACTAACGATTGAGCAGAATCATAATTTTTTTTAATATTTCCATTAGCAATATCAAATAATTCACTTTCAGCTTTATCAAGTAAATCTAGAACATCTGTGGATTCATCGTAAGCATCTTGAATAATATTGCTTGATACATTAATTAAAGTTCTTTGAATATGCTTTTGAACGATGATTCTTGCATGAAATTCAATATGAGATGAAGATGCAACTTTTTCAGTTAGATTTGCAATTTTCAGATCTCCACCGCATAATTCTAGTTTATTTTTTTTTCTTAGACCATCTGATACTGTTAAAATATCTATAGGTTGAGAATTAGCAAATAAAGTTTTAATTACAGTGTAAATTTCTTGGTGAGCTTCTTTGTAAAAACATTCTGGTTCAAGTATATCGATAACTTCATTAAGAGCATTTTTATCAATCATTAATGCACCAAGAACTGCTTCTTCAAAATCTATGGCTTGAGGGGGAAGTTTGCCTTGACCTAATAATTTAATATTAGTAGTATTAAAAAGTTTGTTTTTATTTTTTAAGTTAGAGTTGTTTTTTGCCATTATAAAATTATATTGTATCCTATTTATTCAAATTTAATATAAATTTTATAATTTAACTTTTAGTTTTAGATTAATTCCAATAAATATTTAACTAGAA
>NZJX01000014.1 GCA_002692065.1 Flavobacteriales bacterium
TTTTAAATTCCTGGCTCCAATTCCATAAGGCTCAAAATTATGAATAATTTTTAGGACTTCAAGAACCTCGTTTTCGGTTGTTTGAATATTTAATGATTATGATTGTGACCACAATGATAATATAAGGTATTTCCAGGTAAAATAGGATTTAACAAACTGTCTCCAAAAGAGTCTGTAAAAATTGATCAACTACTAAATAACCATTATTTTGAATTTCGACTAATTCGTCTGAACAATATTCGACTAAATCAGTAATTAAATAAGAAGTTGAATTCTCGTATATTACTAAATGACAAGAACTACAGTTTATTTCCTTCTTAGAACATGATAGCAAAAGACTCAAAATGAAAACTAAATGTATTTTTTTCATTGTTTGTTATAATGTTTTAGGCTTGAAATTAAAAACTCCCAAGAAAATTAAAAAATTTAAATTTCTAGTTTTTGAGTAATCTTTTAATGATAAATAACTCTTCATTAATTATAATTTTAGCGAAATATACTCCTGAATTTAGTTCTTGCATATCAATTTCTAATGTTGACAGATTTATTGCATTTTTGTTAAGTATCTCTCTTCCATTGACATCACTGATAATTATATTATTTACAACTAAATTATTGAACTCAATTTTCACTTTATCATTTATTGGATTAGGATAAATCTTAATTGATTTATTTATATAATCTAAATTTAAAAACTCACAAGTGCCATCATCTACGTCAATAGATGAATCGTAATTTAACGCACTTGGATCAGTGCATCCAAAAGAACAGTCTCCTATTGGATTAGGCAAATTTATATCTTCAAAATACTCCCAATCACCCTGTGCATAAGTTGATCCAGAGGTGTTTAAAATAATCCACGAAGTTTCTTCTGGATACTGCCCTTCAACCCATTGAAAATTGACACATCCCTGAATTTCAATATCAATACAAGTAGCATAATATGATGTAAAACCAGATGGCATGGTATACTCAATATCATTAATTAATAAATAATTATTATTCCAACCATCACCATAATCATCATATAATTGGAGTTGAAAAGAATTTCCTTGACAAGCTTGGGTTGCAAGATTAATTGAGTATGAATCATAAATTAAGGAATCTTCTGAGACTTCAACAAAAATTTGATAATTTTCTCCCATAGGAGCGTCAAAATCTAATGAAACTGGAAAAGAAATTAGAATATCTTCATTTATATCAATAGGGTTAAAGGTAAATTGTTGATCTAAAATTTCAATAAAATCATATTCAGAATAAATATTAACATCAAAAATCCCTGATATATCGTTTCCAATGTTAGTTAATGTTAAATTAACTGTTGCGGTATCTCCAAATTCAATAATAGGTATTTCATCATTAAAGTTATCAGTTAAATTAAAATTATTAATTTCAAGATTTGGAGCATTAATTGTAAAATTTCCGTTTGATACCCACAGTACAGTTGAATCTGACTGAATGTCAGATATTGAAAATAAAAGATTTACCTGTTCTTGATCAAAAAAGTTTCCAGTTATTTCAATTGAAGCAGCATTAGGTATAAAAAACAGAGTATCAGCACCTATAAAATCAAGAGTAAAAATATTAGATGTAATTTCTACTTGAGGATTATCGCTGGAAATCTCAATAGTTAAATTATCAGCAGATGTTAGTCCGAAATTTTGTAATTCTACATCAATGAAAAAAGATTCATTTAACTCAACTTGATTATTTCCATTTATTCCATCATTTATTAGTAAACTTGAATAAACAACATATGGATTATTGGGTGAAAATAAATTTATATTTGAAATATAAACTTTCTTATTTTGCTTACTAGCTACTATCTCTAGTGATTCCATACCATCTATTTGATCAATTGAAAGAGAGATTTCGCCATTATTATTGGTATATCCAGCATCCAATAAAACTCCATTCTGATTAACTGCGACATAAGTATGAGATTCAGATAAGATACTTAAAACGTTCATTCCTATGGGAATAGCATCTGGATGATCAATTGATAAATCTGAAGGAATTCCATAATAAGTTAAAGTTGTAGGGTCTCCCATCAGATGATATATTTCCCAGTAATATTGATCACTTCCATTTGCTTCTGAAACAGACATATTCCCTGAAAAAAATAATTGAGAAGGATTAATTGCCCACATATTTTCCTGTTCATTATTTTCATGAAAAGAGCAGTCATAAATTCCAAGTCCCGTATTGTCATATAAAGGGTTTGCGTCAATTGCTCCAGTTCCTACTGCCCACCAATAGTCTTCATTCCAATATGTATTATTTGTTGCACCAATATAACTAACTGCTCCTTTTTTATCAGCTCTTAACAGTGCTTCACCAAAACACGTAGTGCCATTAAATACACTAGATTGACAACAATTACCTATTAAAAGTCCGTATTTATCTTCATTTTCTAAATTTTGAATATCATTTACCACAAATGAGGGATCTCCCCATCCTGATGGTCCACAATGAGCTGTATAATTACCAAAACCAACTCCTTGGCTGACTTTTTGAATAATTTCAAGTTCAGCCGAAGTAGTTCCAGATTCAGGATATAAGTAAGTATGAGAGTTTATACCATGATCCGTGTTAAAATAATAGTCATTTCCATAATTTATTTGACCGTTACCATAAGTTGGGGCCATACTTGCATCAACTCCAGCTACCATTAATGCTTCTGATAAATATGAAGGATCTGGCATTGTATATTGTTCATATTGAAGAGTTTTGTCAATTTGGGGAATTAATTGATTTATATTTTCAGCTGAAAATCTTCCAAAAAACATTTCCGGAAAATAATCTCCGTTTCCATCAAATTCACAGAAATACATATCTGAAACATGATTTCCCATATCAAAACTTGGAACTAGTTCATGATCTCCAATTATTAGAAGATAAGAAGGGGCTCGATTACTTGGTGTTGCATTTTCATAATGATTTCTGATAAAATTTTTAATTGACTCTGCAGTATTACCCACATCACTATCACCAACGTAACCTAAAATAATTTCGTATCCTTTCCTAGTTTTCCATGATAAATATTCTTGAATAGTCTCTTCAAATTGTGGATGAGAAATTATGATCATTTTAATTGGAGAATCAGAAAAATCTGCTTTAGAATCATTTTTATCAAAATTAATTAGCGATTTAAAGTTATTATTAAAATCTTTTGAATACACACTTGAATTTTGACTATTGATTTTTGAATCAAAATCAATTCTGAATTTAAATTTCTCACAAACAATTAAATCATTTTTTACAGGATTATAAGAAATTGGAGAAACTTGAACCCTTGCAATAGTTTTACCTCTCATTTTACCTAAAATTTCAATTTTAACTAAATCTTGAGAATAAAAACTATCATTGTTATAAGTTTTTTGGTTAAATGAAAATGCAACGTTTTCTGAATTTTCTCCTTTTGAAATGGATCTTTGAGATGGAAATATCATATCTTTATAACCAATGTCGTCTAAATTATACAACTTATACTCATTGTCGTATATATTAATTTCAAACTTTCCATTTTCAGGAATTTCAATCAATTTATTTAAAACAGGCAAATTAGGGTTCCCAATATCTTTGGATTCATTAAACCCTGCCAATAAAATTTTAGTATAGTTTATGTCTCGATATTGAAATTCCGAAAAATTAATTTCATTTAAATAGAAATCTATATCAATAGATTTCTCAGTACTTAAATTGATTGAAATATTCTTATTATTAGATATGCAATTTAAGGTAGTTAAAAAATAAATTAATAGAATTAAAGGGCTTCTAAAAATATTCATAATGATTTGATAAGTTAGTGATAAATTTTTGAAATTAACTTAACAAATATACTAAATTAATTATAATTATTACTTACCGTTATGTTAACTTATACCAGCTTAAAAAGATTAAATAATTGATATCTAATTAAATTAAAATCCAATTATGAAACATTAAATTTTTACTATTACATTAATTTTTTCAATGATAAAATATTTTAAAAATGTGATAGAATCGTTTAATTTATTTTTAAATTATTTCTCTCCTTAACCTTGCAATGGGTATTTTTAAATTTTCTCTATACTTAGAAACTGTTCTTCGAGCAATGTTATAACCTTTAATATTTAACTGTTTCATAATCTCTGTATCTGTAAGAGGTTTAACTTTATTTTCTGATTTAATCATATCAATAATTAAGTTTTTAACTTCTCTATTTGAAACATTTGACCCATCGCTTTTGCTTTGAGATTCAGAAAAGAAATATTTAACTAAAAAAATACCGTATGGAGTCTCAATGTATTTGCTATTCGCTACTCTTGAAATTGTTGAAATATCCAGTTTAACATCATCTGCAATATTTTTCAAAATCATAGGTTTTAATTTATTTTCATCACCTGTTAGAAAATATTCTTTTTGAAAATTAACTATGGAATTTAATGTATTAAAAAGAGTAGAATTTCTTTCTTGTAATGAACTTATAAATAATTTTGCTGAATCTAATTTATTTTTAACATAAATTAATTCCTTGTTTTTTTCATTGCTTGATTCTAAAATTTCTCTAAATTTTTTATTGATTTTTAATTCAGGAATAAATGAATTATTAATTGATAGATCTAACTTTCCATCTTCAACTTTCAAAGAAAAATCAGGAACAATGTGTTGAACTAATTTATTATTATTTAAATTTCCGGGCTTAGGGTTTAATTTTAAAATTTCTCCTATAGCAGATTTTAAAGTTTCCTCATTAATATTTAATTCATCCATCAACTTTTGGTAATGTTTCTTAGATAATTCATTAAAGTGATTTTTAATGATATTTTTTGAGATCTCAATAATATTGTCTGACTTTTTTTATTGATTTGAATTTCAATACACTCTTTTAAATTCCTGGCTCCAATTCCATAAGGCTCAAAATTATGAATAATTTTTAGGACTTCAAGAACCTCGTTTTCGGTTGTTTGAATATTTTTTTTAAAAAATAAATCCTCCACAATTGAATTTATGTCTCTCAAAATATAGCCATTGTTATTAACACATCCAATTAAATAAGAACCAATTTGATGAAATTTATAATCTAAGTCTCTTATTGAAAGTTGTTTTTCTAAAGAATCTATTGTACTTGTCTCGTATTGAATTGGAGTTGAATAATTATTACCTTCTTTGTTAAATTTCTGATTAAAGTTGAATGAATCATTTATATTATTATAATCTGAAAAATCATCATTTCTATCCCCACTTTGTTGATTTTTGTCTGGTGTATCAAAATTATCAAAACTTATATCTTCAATAGCAGGATTTTCCTCAACTTCATTCTTAATTCTCTCCAACAACTCTATATTTGGTAGTTGTATTAATTTCATCAATTGAATTTGTTGAGGAGATAATTTTTGTTTAAGTGATTGATTTATTTTTTGTTTTAACATATTTTTAAAATTCAGCATTTTGGGGTGTCCTTGGAAATGGTATTACATCTCTTATATTACTCATTCCTGTAACATATTGAACTAACCTTTCAAAACCTAATCCAAATCCTCCATGAGGAACAGTTCCAAACCTTCTGGAATCAATATACCACCACAATTCTTTTTCATTTACTTTCATTTCTGTCATTCTATTTTTTAATATATGTAACCTCTCCTCTCTTTGTGCACCTCCAACAATCTCTCCGATTCCAGGAAATAATAAATCCATAGCTGCAACTGTCTTTAAATCATTATTTAATCTCATGTAGAATGCCTTTATGTCTTTTGGATAATTTGTAATTACAACAGGTTTATAATTAAATTCTTTTTCAACTAAGTATTTTTCATGTTCAGATTGGAAATCAACCCCCCATTGATCAATTATAAATTTAAATTTTTTCTTTTTATTAGGCTTAGAATTTTTTAAGATCATGAATGCTTCATCATAATTAATTTTTATAAAATCAAAATTTAATGTATGTTTTAATTTTTTAGTCAAGTTCATAGGATTTCTTTCTTCTTTCTTCTTTTTTGAATCTTCTTCTAAAAGTCTTTTTTCCAAGAAAAAAATATCATTTTTACAATTTTCTAAAACATAATTTATAGAATACTTCAATAATTTTTCAGATAAATCAATAATTTGACTTAGATCAGAGAAAGCGACCTCTGGTTCAATCATCCAAAATTCTGCAAGGTGGCGAGAAGTATTTGAATTTTCAGCTCTAAAAGTAGGACCAAAAGTATATACCTTTCCTAAGGCTAAAGACGCCATTTCAGCCTCCAATTGACCAGAAACAGTCAGATTTGTTTCTTTACCAAAAAAATCATTACTGTAATCAATACTTCCATTTTGATTTTTTGCAAATTTTGATTTATTTAGAGTTGTAACATTAAACATTTCTCCTGCTCCTTCACAATCTGAACCAGTAATTATTGGTGTATTTATATAAACAAAACCTTCAGAATTAAAAAAATTATGAATAGCAAAAGATAATGCATGTCTAATTCTAAAAATAGCTCCGAAAGTATTAGTTCTGAACCTCAAGTGAGCATTTTCTCTTAAAAAGTCTAACGAATGTCTTTTGGGTTGAAGGGGATATTGATTCGAGTCTGCAACTCCCAAAATTTCGACCGACTTAGCAGTTACTTCAAATTCTTGACCAGCTCCTTCAGACTTAATTAAAGTCCCATAAACAGATATTGAAGTTCCAGTATTAATCAAATCCAAAATATCAGGTTGTATATCTTCGTTTAATACAATTTGAATATTATTTATGGTTGATCCATCGTTTAAATTAATAAAGGATACATTTTTACTTTGCCTTTTAAATCTCACCCAACCTGATATTTTTATTTTTTTTCCTAAAAATTTAATATCAAATACATTTTTAATTTCAGTTCTAATCATATCATAGTTTATTAAACAAATTTAAGTTATAAATTAAATTTTAAAAAAATAAATTCTATAAATTAAGTTTCAATTTTTAATTTTGGTAAATTTGTGGATAAATTATAATAACTTTAAATTGTTACTAAAAAAGATAAATACACCTGAGGACCTAAAAAAACTCAGCATTGACGAACTGATAAAACTTTCTAGTGAACTTAGAGAATTCATAATTGATGTAGTTTCCGAGAATGGAGGACATTTTGGGGCTAGTTTGGGGGTTGTTGAACTTACAATCGCTGTACATTATATTTTCGAAACACCAAACGATCAAATTGTCTGGGATGTTGGTCATCAGGCTTATGGCCATAAAATATTAACTGGGAGAAGAGAAACTTTTCATACCAATAGAAAATACAAAGGACTAAGTGGGTTCCCTAAAAGAGATGAAAGTATATACGATACATTTGGTGTGGGACATTCTTCAACTTCAATAGGAGCAGCTTTAGGAATGTCAATCGCATCTAAAATAAATAAAGATGATAAAAACCATGTTGCAATTATTGGAGATGGAGCGTTAACTGGAGGTCAATCTTTTGAAGCACTTAACCATGCAGGTGCTGAAAATCCCAATTTACTAGTTATTTTAAATGATAACTGTATGTCTATTGATCCTAATGTTGGGGCATTGAAAGAATATTTAACAGATATAACAACTTCAAAAACATACAATAAAATTAAAGATGATGTATGGAATTTACTGGGAAAACTAAGTAATTTTGGACCTAATGCCAGAAAAATTGTTCAGAAAATTGAAAATGCTTTCAAGTCATCTATGTTGGAAAAAAGTAACTATTTTGAATCCCTTAAATTCAGATATTTTGGTCCAATTGATGGCCACAATCTTGAACATCTTTTAAAAGTATTAGCCGACTTAAAAAATATTCCTGGACCAAAAATCTTACATTGTATAACAAAAAAAGGGAAAGGGTACATCCCGGCAGAGGAAGGCGATACAACTAAATGGCATGCTCCAGGATTATTCAACAAAAAATCAGGTAAAATAATACCTATATCTAATACTGATAATTTACCCCCAAAATACCAAGACGTCTTTGGTCATACCATAATTGAACTAGCTAAAAAAAACTTAAAAATTGTTGGAGTAACTCCTGCAATGCCATCAGGAAGTTCTCTTAAATATATGATGAAAGAAATTCCTGAAAGATCATTCGATGTAGGAATTGCGGAACAACATGCTGTTACATTCTCAGCAGGAATGGCAACTCAAGGATTAATTCCTTTTTGTAATATTTATTCTACTTTTATGCAAAGAGCTTATGACCAAGTCATTCATGATGTCGCAATTCAAAAATTAAATGTAATTTTCTGTCTAGACAGAGCTGGATTAGTTGGTGATGATGGACCAACTCATCATGGTTCGTTTGATTTGGCATATTTCAGATGTATTCCAAACATGATAATTTCAGCACCAATTAATGAACATGAATTAAGAAACCTAATGTATTCAGCTCAAAAAAAACCCATTGGCCCTTATGTAATTAGATACCCGAGGGGAAGAGGTGTTAAGCAAGATTGGAAATCAAAATTTGAATACATTAGACCTGGAACCTCCAAAAAAATCAGAGAAGGTACTGAAATTGCAATTTTATCAATTGGTCATGTGGGAAACTATGCTATTGATGTGTGTAATGATTATTCAAAAATTGGATTTGAAATTGCACATTATGATCTAAGATTTGTAAAACCATTGGATGAAAAATGTTTACATGAAATTTTTAAAAAATATGATTACATAATAACTATTGAAGATGGTTGTTTAAATGGTGGATTTGGATCTGCAATAATTGAATTTATGGTTGATAATAATTATAAAAAAAATATCTCGAGACTTGGGATACCAGATGAATTTATTGAACATGGACCTCAAAAGCAACTTCATAAAGATTGTGGATATTATAAAAGTTCACTGAGTGAAAAAATAGAGTCAATTAAGCAAAATTTGAATACAAATATAATTTAATAAACTATATTTCTTCCATAAATTTAGTTGTGTAAATTCCTTTTTTATATCTATCGTCATTCATTAATTTTAAATGAAAAGGTATTGTTGTTTTTACCCCTTCAATAACAAATTCACTCAAAGCTCTTTTCATCTTTTCAATAGCCTCTTCTCTTGTTTGCGCTACTGTTATTAGTTTTGCAATCATTGAATCGTAGTAAGGAGGGATAATATAACCTGAATAAACATGTGTATCCACTCTTACTCCATGTCCACCAGGTGCATTATAGTTTGTAATTTTTCCAGGACAAGGTCTAAAATCATTCGAAGGATCTTCGGCATTTATTCTGCATTCTATCGCATGTAATTTTGGTTCGTAATTTTTACCTGAAATTTTAATTCCAAAAGCAACCTTAATTTGCTCAGCAATTAAATCATAATTAATTACTTCTTCTGTAACTGGATGTTCAACTTGAATTCTAGTATTCATCTCCATGAAATAAAAATTTCTATCTTTATCAACTAAAAACTCTACTGTTCCAGCACCTTCATATCTCACAGCCTCTGCTGCTTTAATTGCAGCTCTTCCCATAGCATTTCTTAACTCTTTGGTCATAAAAGGTGAAGGAGATTCCTCGGTCAACTTTTGATGTCTTCTTTGAATTGAACAATCTCTTTCAGATAAATGGCAGGCTTTACCTTGAGAATCTCCAACAATCTGTATTTCAATATGTCTAGGTTCAAGTATGAGTTTTTCTATATATAGATTGCCATTACCAAATGATAATTCTGCTTCTTTTTTTGCAGAATCCCATGCTAATTTTAATTCAGATTTGTTACTAACAGCTCTCATTCCTTTCCCTCCTCCTCCAGCAGTTGCTTTTATCATAACTGGATAGCCAATTTCTGAAGCTAATTTTTCTGCTTCTTCAAAAAATTTTATAATCCCATCAGAACCTGGAATAATTGGAACACCAGCTTTTTTCATCGTCTCTTTGGCATTGGCTTTATTACCCATTTTATCAATCATTTCAGGAGATGCACCAATAAATTTTAAATTATTTTCTTGACAAATTTTAGAAAAGTTAGAATTTTCTGATAAAAAGCCATACCCAGGATGAATGGCATCTGCATTAGTAATTTCAGCAGCAGCAATTATATTAGGTATTTTTAAATATGAATCTGAACTACTGGAAGGACCAATACATACTGCCTCATCTGCAAACTTAACATGTAAACTATCTGAGTCAGCAGTCGAATATACTGCTACTGTTTTAATCCCCATCTCTCTAGCTGTTCTTATCACTCTTAAAGCTATCTCACCTCTATTTGCAATTAAAATTTTCTTGAACATAATTGACTATTTTGAATCTACTTTGGATCAATTAAAAATAATGGTTGATCATACTCAACTGGAGACATATCATCTATAAGTATTTTAACTATTTTTCCAGAAATTTCAGATTCTATTTCGTTAAATAATTTCATTGCTTCAATAACACAAATAACTTGACCTTCAGATATCTCATCTCCAAGGACTATAAAAGGTTCTTTGTCTGGTGAGGGTTTTCTGTAAAAGGTTCCGATCATAGGAGACTTTATAGTTATTAAATTTTCATCTTCTGATTTACTTTTATTTACATTTTCTTTAGAAATTTTAGACTCATTAACAGATTCTGTTTGAGTTTGAACTATTTTATGTGTTTCAATTGACGAATTAGGGATAACTTGATTTGCTATTGGTATTTGCTGAATGATTGGTTCAGTTAAATTCTTATTTTTTTTGGGGGGTGTTTTAATTGATAATTTCAAATCTCCAATTTCAAGATTTACCTCAGAGGCCCCTGATTTTGAGACAAATTTTATTAATTCTTGAATTTCTTTTAAATCTAATGACATAATTTCTAGTTTATTTAATATTTAATATGACCATGAAAGATAAATTGCAGCCCAAGTAAATCCTCCTCCAAAAGCAGATAAAATTATGTTGTCTCCTAATTTTAGCTTTTCTTCCCAATCAGATAAACAAATTGGTATGGTGGCATTTGTGGTATTTCCATATTTTTGAATATTAATCATAACTTTATCAGTTCCCAAACCCATACGATTTGCAGTTGCATCAATAATTCTTTTATTAGCTTGGTGAGGAACTAACCATGCTACGTCATCTGGTGATAAATTATTTCTTTTCATAATTTCAACTGAGATATCAGCCATACAAGAAACAGCAAATTTAAACACAGTCTTACCATCTTGATAAATGAAATGTTCCTTTGAATTTACAGTTTGCAAAGATGATGGCTTAAACGAACCACCAGCTACCATTTTCAAATAATTTCTACCTGAACCATCGCTTTTTAAAATAGAATCTTTGATACAATACTCATTTTCTGATGGTTCAAGTAAAACTGCACCTGCACCATCTCCAAAAATTACACAAGTTTTTCTATCTTCGTAATCTACAATCGAAGACATCTTGTCCGCTCCAACAACAATAATTTTTTTGTATAAGCCTGATTCAATATACTTAGAAGCGACATCTAAAGAATACAAAAATCCAGAACAAGCAGCCATAACATCAAAAGCAAATGCATTCTTTGCTCCTATTTTATCAGCAATTATACATGCCGTTGATGGAAACAACATATCTGGAGTTGCAGTTGCACAAATAATTAAATCTATTTCAGATGGGGAAATTTTTTTCTTACTTAATAGACCATTTACAGCTTTACAACCTAAATCAGAGGAAGCAAGGCCATTACCTTTTAAAATTCTTCTTTCTTTGATTCCTGTTCTTGAAGTAATCCATTCATCATTAGTATCAACCATTTTGGATAATTCATGATTGGTTAATTTGTATTCTGGTACCCATGAATTGACACCAGTTATAGCAGAATTTATATTACCCATTTATAATAATTTAAATCATTTAATCAAATATAGTAAAACTTAAATTAAGTAATTTGCATTATAAAATAAAATCAGATAATAATTATTGATCGATAACAATATTTCCTTTATAGTATAACTTTCCTTCATGCCAATATGCTCTGTGATATAGGTGAGTTTCACCTGTTGTTTTACAGGTTGATAAAGTTGGAATCTCGGCTTTATAATGAGTTCTTCTTTTGTCTCTTCTTTGTTTAGAGATTTTTCTCTTTGGATGTGCCATTTTTTAAATTTTTATATTTACTTTTTTTAAAGATGACCATCGATCATCAATTAATTTATTTTTTTTATTTATTTGATTTAAAATTTCTTTATTACAATCATTCCCGTCTAAGATATGGGATCTTTTAATTGGAATAAATAAAACAATCATTTCATATATCATATGAGATATATCAATTACATTTTCATGAAAAGGTAGAAAAATTATCTCATTACTTTGTTTTTCATCAGAAATTACAATTAATCTTTTGTCGGTAAATTCTAATTTTAAGACCAAATCTTCTCCACAAGAATCGCAAGGTGTTTTTAAATTTCCTTTTATGTTAAATGATAAATTGAACTTATTTAATTCAAAAATACTTGACATTTTAACATTGATATCGCATTCATCTATATCTTTGTAATTAAAGGTATTAAAGAACTCCTCATTAATCTTAAAATTTAATTCATTCTTTAATATTTTAAGATCATTTATTTTAATAATGAAATTATCTGTGTTCATTATTTTAAATTTAAAACGACCGCAAATATAAAAAACTTTTTTATCATGATATCAGTTTAAAATAATTTTTAAATTAATAACTAGATATTATTATTAATTATTTCTATTTGTATATATTTTACATGCTAAAAATACGGCTTCTCTAAAAGATCCTTCATTAGCTATATTTTTTCCGGAAATATTATATGCAACTCCATGATCTGGGGATGTTCTGATTACAGATAAATTAGATGTATAATTAACCCCTCCTCCAAATGATATTAATTTGAAAGGAATTAATCCCTGATCATGATAAACAGCCATAGTTAAATCAAAGTTTTTATATGTTTGTGATGCAAAATATCCATCTGAAGAATATGGACCAAATACCAAATCTCCATTCTCAAAAATTTTATTTATTGCAGGTTTAATTATTTTTTCATCAACATTACCAATAACTCCCTGGTCACCAAGGTGTGGATCAATTCCTAAAATAGCAATTTTTGGTTTTTCAATATTGAAGTCTAATTTTAACGAATTTAGAGATAATAATATTTTTTCTTTGATGAGCTTTTCGTTGATAAAATTAGTTACAGATGATAATGAAACATGACCAGTCATTAAGGAAATCTTCAAAAAATCTGAAACCATAATCATATGAGCATTTTTTGATGAAAAATAATCAGATAAAAATTCGGTATGACCCTGAAATTTAAAGTTTTCTGATTGAATATTTTTTTTATTGATCGGAGCAGTTACTAATGCATCAATTTGATTACTTTTAAGCGCCTCAACAGAATTTTTTAGAGAAAGGTAAGCATATTCCCCCCCCCTCTTCAGTCTCTTTACCAAATGAAATTTGAACTTTTTTGTACCATGAATTATATACATTTAGCTTTTTTGAATTTAAACTAAATTTCCTGTCAACATTATTGAAATTAAAGTTACTAAACCCTATTTTATTTAAATAATCTCTTACAAACTGATTTGAAGCAAAAAGCACTGGAATACAAAATTCAAATATTCTACTATCAGAGAATGTTTTAGCAATTATTTCCATTCCAATTCCATTCAAATCGCCTACAGAAATCCCTAATCTGATTTTTTTTCTTGAAACTTTTTTATTCATTTTATTACAATTCAACATTACATAATAATATTAATTACTAATTTTAATTAAAATTTTAATTAAAATATAAATATATTAATTTTCTGAGATGTTTACTGGAATAATAGAAGATATTGGATTAGTTAAAGAACTAAAACATGAAAAAGGTAACTTACACATAACAATAAAGAGTTCTATTTCAAACGAATTAAAAATTGATCAAAGTATTTCCCACAATGGAGTTTGTCTTACAGTCGTAAATTGTGATAATAAATCTCATACAGTAACTGCAATAAATGAAACGCTATCTAAAACAAATTTGAAATATTTAAAAATTGGAGATCTAATTAATCTTGAAAGATGCTTAAAGTTAGGATCAAGAATTGATGGTCATATTGTTCAAGGTCATGTTGATAAAACTGCAATTTGTACTAATATAAGTGATAAAAATGGTAGTTGGGAATTTACATTCCAATATAATAGAAGCTCTAATTTTGAAACTACTATACCAAAAGGTTCTGTGACTTTAAATGGGATAAGTTTAACAGTTGTAAAATCTATAAGTAATGAATTTTCAACTCATATAATTCCATATACATATGAAAATACTAATATGAAAATGTTAAAAATAGGAGATAAAGTTAATATCGAATTCGACATAATTGGAAAATATTTAGCTGAATTCAGTAATCAAAATGTAAAATAAATTATTTTAATAAATGAAGCGTTCCTTTATATATTTCCTCATTTAAATTGACTCTATTAGCAACTTTTAAGACATAAAAATAGACACCTTGAGTCAGTTTTTCATCATTATAGTGATTATTTTTTCCATCCCACCAAAGTCCATCTAAACCATAATATCCATTTTTATAAACCTCGTCACCCCATCTATTATATATACTTAAGTTACTTTGAGAATAAAATTCATTTGTTAAACCATTTATTATGAAATAATCATTAAATCCATCATCATTTGGAGAAAATACATTAGGTATTTCAATATCACAAATAAATAATATTGAAAATTTTACTGTGGTATCACATCCAGAGTAGGAAAATGTATAATATCCATAATTATCAACATCAATTTGATTTTCAAATGAAAAATTATCATTAAATATAGCATTCCCAGGACCATTCAAATATTCCCATCCTAGATCCATACCATAACTTTCTACATAAATACTAGTCGAAGTTTCGCATCTAACATAATCATCAAAGAAAATTTGAGGAATCCCTTGACCAAATTTTACCATTAAAGAATCTTTAGTTTCACATCCATTAATAGTATATGATATATTATAATCTCCAAATAAATTAACTTGAAGATCAGTTAACTGTCCTGTATTATTTGAAAATTGTCCATATCCATGCTCAGGAGGACTTATTATATCCCAATATCCCCCAGTAGTTGATAAATTTTCAACTTCTAGGACGACATTTTTCTCGCAAACTTGGACCCCGGGATCAAATATTACAGGGTCTATTTTTAAAAAATTAATTTCAACAGTATCTGAACCTTTACAAAAGTCAAATGTAAAAGACACATCATAAGTGTCAAAATCAGATACTTCAATATTAGTTGACCCTGACAATGAATCATCGAATATTAAATTATTTTGATTTTGGTTAAAGTATGACCAATTTCCCGAAATATTATTTTGATTTACTACTGAAACATCTCCATTCAAAAAACAATAATTATTGTCACTAGCTTCAATTATAGGTTTAACCTTAGAAAAGTTGACTGAAGTAGTCTCAGTTATTTTACAATCGTTGTCAGTAAATGAGAGTAGATATAAGCCTGGATCAGATACATTAATTACTGGATTTAAAGAGTTAGAATCTGGATCAAATGATAATGTTGACTCTGGTGGAGCATCTATTAATTCCCAAAATCCACCTCCTGAGGAAACATTACTTACACTTAATTCTAATTGACTTTGGCATTCTGAGATTAAATTTAATGGTAAATCTGGGGCACTATATACATCAATTTCAAATTGCTCTATATATTCACAACCAAAATTATCAAAAATTGTCATTTGATAAGTATGAATCCCACTATTTAAAGGTTGAATTATTAGTGATGTTGAGTCGTAGGAAATTATAGAAGAAGGTTCTTCAGGACAATACCAGTTATAATTGAGAACTTCTGAAACTAATGAGTCAGATATAATTTCATCCTGCTCACCTACAACATTCATTGATAAATACCAACTGCATATAAATCCATTATCAATTGATAAATTATCTGTTATAATTAATGTCCAATTTCCATTAGCAGGTGAACCAGAAAAATTTGAAAAACTTTGTTCTGGGGCATAATAACCTGGAATCATTGCATTTCCTCCATTAGGGGCAGACATTGTATTTCCCAGGGAGGAACCAAATGTTCCAAATACTGGTTCAGCAGACCAGCAATACTCCCAACAGTCTCCTGGAACTTCTTCAGAGTTATTATCTAAAGCATTTCCCAACCAAGTATTTCCCCCTCCGCTCCCGTATGAGTGTAGAATTACATTTTGCCCACCAGGTGCAGTTAATTCTAATTCCAGATCACCTAAATAGGAATGTTCTATCTCAATACAAATATCTACAAAATCATCATCATCTAAAACAGCTAGAGGATCAAATGAAGTTACATTAATTTCAGTTGAATAAGATACTCCACTACCATCAGGTAAGTAAATTGCATCACCAAAATCTTCTCCTACATTTAAAGCATCTTCATATAGTATCCAAGTTACAGATTGAAAAAAACTTGTAGCTAAGGAATCGTCTGATGAATTAGATTCGATTTCTAGTTCGGTACCAGGACAAACAAGAGTCTCTGATGGAGATGTAATATTTATATCAATACCTGGTTGATCATTAACTACAGTCAAAGAAGTTTCAGATTGACATCCATTAACATCAGTAGCAACTAATGATAAGTTATAACTCCCCAAATCAGAATATAAGTGATTTACATATTGATTACTAGCTTCTTGACTATCTCCAAAACTCCATTCAAAAAGTGTATTTTCATTTGATTGATTGTAAAATAAATTATTATTTGAAAAGTTTGTTATCGCATTAAGGTCAATATCGTGACAAGCATCAATTTCTCCCTGTGCATTAATCCAATCACTTGACTGAATTTCAACTTCAAAGTCTTGACAAGGATATTGACAATTTATTTCTGCTGCCCATCCTTGATCACCAAGGCTATTTGGAGAACCAGGAGATGAAAATACTATAGTTAGACAACCTGAAGAATTATTTTCTGAAGCTATAATATTACCTGGTGGAGAATCACCTGGACCTAAATATGAGTACAAAATTAATTCATTAGTACTATTACCATCATATATTATTAAATTTGGAGAAGAAAAAAAATTACCGCCCAAATCAAAAAAAGAAAAGTCTAAAGAGGTATATAAATCAGATTCATTGCTACATATTGTCATTTGATAATTTTCAGATCCAGAAAAATTACCTGTTGATCCTCCGGAGTCATAAAAATATCCTGTACAGGCAACTACATCTTGATTATTCATATATACGTTAGGACCTTGAACTTCTCCACTTAGAGTTAATTGACAGCCTAATGAATCAGTTACAGTTAGAAAATAAAGACCAGGTATGGCATTATTTAGATTTCCCGTTGTGTCTCCATTTGACCATTGATAAAAAAAAGGTGGATTGCCTCCAAAAGTTGTAATATCAATTGATCCATCTGCTGAACTTATTGAAGAACTTGCATTTCCAAAAAGTTCAGCTGAAAAACAAAAACAATTGTCGTTAATCAATGGCAAATCAAAATTTTCAGATGTCTGAGATCCAAATGGAGTATTTCCATTGTTATTAATTATAACGTTATTACCACCACACAATGAGAGGCTGTAAAATGATTCTGTCCCCCAACCATCGCCATCAAGGTCAAAAGTATTAAATGAATAACTTTCTCCTTGATTTAAACATATTTCATCAGATTCATAGAGAAAATATGGGGCATAGGGATTTGAGTTAGTCACAATTATACTGTCTTGCGAATCTGTAATATTCCAAGAGATCAAACCCTCCGGATAATTTCCCCATATAAATTGATCAGTTGTATAAACATTTATGCTTACCCCGACTTCATTGTCAGAGCATGAGGAAATTATATTTACTTGAGAAAATAATTGCAATGAAATTAAAAAACAAAAAATATATCTGAGCATTATTTATTTAATTGGTGTCTTTTAAAAAGTTCATGAATTTCATTTTTTGATCTTATTATAATAACTTTATTTAAATCTCCAATACTGAAGGTGATTTTTTCCTTCTGATGGAAAGGGATATTAAATAAAAATATATTAAAAGAATTTTCACTCAAATCATCTATTTCAATATTTTGGAAATTTTGATTTGAATATTCAAGTATGTTTGGATAGTATTTTTGTTTTTGGTCAGGTATTTGTTTGATATTTTGAAAATAATATGAATTATTTAAAAAAAATTCAATAAAATCAAATTGATTTTTATTTTCTTCATAAATTCTTTCTAAATAATCAACTGTATATTTTTGAAGTAATCTTTGATCAAATTGAATTTTGTTTTGGGAACTTAAAGTTAAAGTGAATAAAATATTAAATGTAAATAATATTAATTTCATAAAAGTTTTTTTAATTTGGATATGAAACTTAGTATACAAATATAACTTTTTTTAAACTATAAGTCAGTATGTAATTAATATAAATAATGTAGTTTTGCATTGATGAATAAAAATGAAATAAGAAATTTTTGTATAATAGCTCATATTGATCATGGTAAGAGTACATTAGCTGATAGATTAATTGAAAAAACTAAAACTATTTCAAAAAGAAACAGTCAAAATCAATTACTTGATGATATGGAACTTGAAAGAGAACGAGGAATTACAATTAAGAGCCATGCTATTCAGATGGAATACAAATTGAATGATACTAAATACAGGCTTAACCTAATTGATACTCCAGGTCATGTTGACTTTTCTTATGAAGTCTCAAGATCTATTGCCGCATGCGAGGGAGCACTATTAATTATTGACGCAGCTCAAGGAATACAAGCCCAAACTATATCAAATTTATATTTAGCACTTGAAAATGACTTAGCAATACTTCCAATTATTAATAAGATTGATCTTCCCAGTGCTAAAACTGAAGAAGTAAAAGATCAAATTATTGACTTAATTGGATGCAATGAAACTGAAATTATATCTGCAAGTGCTAAAACTGGATTTGGTATTGATGTTATATTAGAAAAAATTATTTCAAAAATTCCTCCCCCAAAAGGTGATAATAACTTACCATTACAGGCATTAATTTTTGATTCTGTTTTTAATCCTTTCAGAGGAATCGAAGCTTATTTTAAGGTAATTAATGGAAAAATTAAAAAAAATGAAAATGTTAAATTCTTTGCCACTAAGAAAGAATACAATGCTGACGAAATTGGTGCTCTAAAATTCATAAAAGAAGAAAGAAATGAGATAATTTCTGGGGATGTAGGTTATATTATTTCTGGAATTAAAAATGCTAATGAAGTTAAAGTAGGTGATACTATAACTCATGTTGAAAAACCTTGTTTAAAACCGATTGAAGGGTTTAAAGATGTAAAACCAATGGTATTTGCTGGAATATATCCAGTAGATACAGAAGATTACGAGGAATTAAGAAGTTCCATTGAAAAATTACAATTAAATGATGCCTCTCTAGTTTTTGAACCGGAATCTTCTGCAGCACTTGGTTTTGGATTTAGATGCGGTTTTCTTGGTATGCTTCATATGGAAATAATTCAAGAAAGGTTAGAGAGAGAATTTAATATTACTGTCATTACAACTGTTCCAAATGTTTCTTACTTCAGCTATTTAAAAAAAGGAGAGAAAATTTTAGTCAATAACCCTTCAGATTTACCTGACCTTTCAAAAGTAGATAAAGTTGAAGAACCATACATTTCAGCTCAAATTATAACTAAATCTGATTACATTGGCCCTATTCTTAAATTATGTATTGAAAATAGAGGAGTGTTAAAAAATCAAATTTATCTTTCAACTGAGAGAGTTGAACTAACATTTGAAATGCCTCTAGCTGAAATCGTCTTTGATTTTTATGATAAACTTAAATCCATATCCAGGGGCTATGCTTCTTTTGATTATCAACCAATTGGTTATCAAGAATCGAATTTAGTTAAGATGGATATTTTATTGAATGGTGAACAAATTGATGCACTATCTGCTTTAATCCATAAAAGTAATGCTCAATCTATTGGAAAAAAAATATGTATAAAATTAAAAGAGTTAATACCAAGACAACAATTTGACATTGCAATCCAAGCAGCAATTGGTGCTAAAATTATTTCAAGAGAAACGGTAAAAGCTGTAAGAAAAGATGTTACTGCAAAATGTTATGGTGGAGATATTACCAGAAAAAGAAAATTATTAGAAAAACAAAAAAAAGGTAAAAAAAGAATGAGACAAGTAGGAAATGTTGAAATTCCTCAATCAGCATTTATGGCAGTTCTTAAATTAGGATAATTATGGAAAAAAAAATTAAAATACTTAAAGACAAAATTTCAAAAGCAAAACTAGGTGGAGGCTTAAAAAAAATTAATGACCAACATAATAAGGGAAAATTAACCGCTAGAGAGAGAATAAATTATTTGCTAGATGAAAATTCTTTTGAAGAAATCGGTATGCTTGTAACTCATAGATCTACAAACTTTAATTTAGATAAAATTAAAATTTATGGTGACGGGGTGATCACTGGTTATGGAAATATTGATGGGAGATTAATATATATTTATGCTCAAGACTTTACTGTATTTGGAGGCTCATTATCTGAATCACATGCAAAAAAAATATGTCAAATTATCGATCTAGCTACTAAAAATGGAGCTCCAATTATCGGATTAAATGATTCAGGAGGTGCAAGAATTCAAGAAGGAGTGACTTCTTTAGCGGGTTATGCTGATATTTTTTATAGAAATACGAGAGCCTCCGGAGTAATTCCTCAAATTTCTGCTATTATGGGCCCCTGTGCAGGAGGAGCTGTATATTCCCCTGCATTAACTGATTTCATAATGATGGTTGAAAAATCATCTCACATGTTCTTAACAGGACCAAATGTTGTTAAAACTGTAACTCATGAAAATGTATCAGCTGAAGATCTTGGGGGAGCAGAAACTCACTCTAAAAAATCAGGCGTAGCACATTTTTCTTATCAAAATGAATTAGAATTATTAGATAACATAAAAAAATTGTTAAATTATATTCCACAAAACTGCGAAGATAGTGTTCCTAAAGTAAGTTATGATGGTGGTAAAAAAAAATTAAACATTCAAAAAATTATTCCTGAGAATCCTAATGCTCCTTACGATATGAAAGAAATAATTAAACAAGTAGTTGATGATAATTCTTTTTTTGAAGTACATAAAAACTTTGCTGAGAATCTTATTTGTGGTTTTGGAAGAATCTGTGGCACATCTATAGGAATTGTTGCTAATCAGCCATCTATACTTGCGGGTGTACTAGACAATAATTCATTAACTAAAGGAGCAAGATTTGTAAGATTTTGTGATTGTTTTAATATACCAATAATTGTTTTCGAGGATGTCCCTGGATTCCTTCCGGGAACAGATCAAGAGTGGAATGGAATAATAATTAATGGAGCAAAATTATTATATGCCTTTTCTGAAGCAACAGTCCCAAGAATTACAATTATTACGCGAAAAGCATATGGAGGTGCATATGATGTGATGAATTCTAAACATATTGGATCGGATATAAATTATGCTTGGCCTTCAGCTGAAATTGCTGTAATGGGAGCTAAAGGAGCTGCTGAAATTATTTTTAAAAAAGAAATTAATAATTCATCTGATCCTGTCAATGAAATTTTGAATAAAGAAAAAGAGTATAGTGATATTTTTGCAAATCCTTACATTGCAGCAGAAAGAGGTTTTATAGATGAAATTATTAACCCCGATGAAACCAGAAATAAAATTATCACCTCACTTAATATGCTAAAAAATAAAGTTGAAAACTTACCTAAAAAAAAACATGGAAATATCCCCCTATAAAATAAATGTCCTAGTTTTAGGATCTGGAGCAAGAGAACATGCTATTGGATGGAAAATTAAACAAAGTGATAAACTAAATAAACTTTATTTCGTACCTGGTAATGGAGGAACAAAAGATTTAGGTACGAATATAAATTCAGAAATCAATGATTTTGAATCAATCAAAAAGATATGTTTAAAGTTTAAAATTAATATGTTGATCGTTGGACCTGAAGGACCACTAGTCAATGGTATTTGTGACTTTTTTAAAAACGATTTAAGGTTAAAAAATATAATATTTATAGGACCAAATAAATTATGCTCTAAATTAGAAGGGTCAAAAGATTTTGCAAAAAAATTTCTAATTAAAAATAATATTCCTACAGCAAAATATAAGTCATTTAATAAGTCTGAAATTAAAGAAGCAAAATTATTTTTAGATTCAATTTCTCCACCTTATGTTATTAAAGCAGATGGATTAGCAGGAGGAAAAGGCGTTTTAATTTTTGATGACATCACCAAAGCTAAATTTGAAATTAATGAAATGTTATTAAATAAAAAATTTGGAGATTCCTCAAAAAAAGTAATAATTGAAGAGTTTTTAGATGGAATTGAATTGTCAGTATTTTTGATTTTAGATGGAGAGAATTATATCATTCTCCCAAGTGCAAAAGACTATAAGAAGATTGGTGAAGGAGATTCTGGATTAAATACTGGAGGTATGGGAGCAATTTCTCCTGTCCCTTTTCTAAAAAAATCCTTTTTTAAAAAAATTAAAAATAAAATAATTTTACCTACAATAGCTGGTCTTAAAAGGGAAAAAATTAATTATTCTGGTTTCCTATTTATTGGGCTTATGAAATTTAATGAGGAACCTTATGTAATTGAATATAATGTCAGACTAGGAGATCCTGAGACACAAGTAATTCTTCCAAGAATTAATTCTGATTTCCTAGATTTATTGATTCATATTAAAGATAAAAATTTAAATAATTATCAAATTAAAATTGATGATAGATTCGCTTCGACCATTTTTCTGGTATCAGGGGGTTATCCAAAAAAATATGAAATTAACAAACTAATTGAAAATACCAACAAAATATCTGATTCAATTTTGTTTCACGGTGGGACTAAATCAAAAAATGGGAGTTTATATACTTCTGGAGGGAGAGTTATTTCAGTAACATCTATTAATAAAACAATGAATGATGCAATAAAAATCTCAACAAAAAATTCTGAAAAAATTAAATTTGAAAAGAAATATTACAGGGGAGATATAGGTTTTGATTTATAAACTACTTACAAATATTATCTTTAGAAGTTGCCACTTTGGAACAAAAAATCAAAATTAAAAATCCAGAAATTGATAAAATTAAATTTGGGATATTTTTTGAAATTTCAATTAATTTAAAACTAGTTTGAAATAAGTCGCCAATTAAATATAATGTTTCATTCATGTGGTAAATTTAATAATTTAAATTATGATAACAATATTCAAAAAAAATAATTTTTATTATTTGATATTTTTTTTACAAATTTCTATAGTTTTAATTAATCATGAAAATTTTGATTATAATTTAGTAAACTTTTCCAGTAATTCATTTCAAATAAATTCATTATTTGATAAAATACTAAGCTCTAAACTAATTTATTTTTCAATAGTATACTCTAACATTATATTACAAATTTATTATTTGCTAATAATTTTGAATGACCAAAGAATTCTCTCTAATTTTTCAATATTTCCTGTAATATTCTACTTTATAATTTCAACATATAATCCAATCGCCCTAATACTGAATAATTCTCTCATAATAAATACTTTAATTTTAATATCCTTTAAAAAAATATTTGATTCATTTCTTGAATATAAGTCTTATAAAAAATTTTTTGAAGTATCATTACTTTTGTCAATAGGAGCCAATTTAAATAATAACTCCATAATATTCTTTTTTTTAATTATTAGCGGCTTATATCTTAGCAATAAATTTAATATGAGATATATTATTATTGTATTGATTGGATATTTAACTCCATTTTTTTTTAATTATACTATATGTAAATATTTAAAAATTGATTTTTTTTACTCTACCGGATTTAGATTTCATAATATTACAAATTTCTCTTTTGGAGAAAAATTAATAATTTTATTCATCTCACTATTAGTTTTATTAAACTTCACAATTTATTTTCTTAATAAAAAGCCTAAGAGTCAAATAGATTCAAAAAAAAATATTCAATTTAATATTTTACTAACTGTTTCATTAACTTATTTACTTCTATTTTCTTACAAAGTTAAATATGAAATAATTTGCTTAATTATTCCATTAGTTAATATTTTTAATAATTTATTTAGAGAAAAAAATTATTTAATTATAAAGATAGGATTAATACTATCAATAATTATAACTCAAATAATTGAAATAGTATTTAATTAAAGAGAAAAGATTCTTGATATATTGAATCCAAAATAAATATCTCCATCAAGCCACCGTCCAGTTGTTTCATTAATAAAAGATTTCTCAAACATTCCATGAGAATTCGTTAAATGTAACTGAAAAACATGACCACCAGTTTCAATATCAAAACCAATTGAAAGTGAATTCTTATAATTATCAATAAAATTTTTAAACCTATAAAAGTATTCCGAATTTAAAGTAACCCTTTTTGATAACTTTATTCTTTGACCAAATCCAACTGAAAACTGATCATTAGGAATTAGATTATTTGAAACTAAATTACTGTGAATCAAAGTTGGAGAAATTTGAAATGAAAAGAATTCATTTATTTTTCTTGAAATTAAAATTTGATACAAATACGAAATTCTTGATTTAAAGGGATAATTATTAATTAATGGATATCTAATTGTATTAATGAATAGAGAATTATACATGCATATATTAAATGGGAAAAAATTACTTTGCCTAAAGATTTTATTTTTACTAAAAAATTCATAAGTCTTTTGATGAGTATTTCTAGCTAAACCTAGAGAGGAGAAATTTGTTAAACCATAATCTAGAGACATTCTCATTAGGGCTTGATCTAGGCCCCATAATTCATATGCTCCTGAATTTAAAGTCCCAAAACGATGTTCAATAATAAAATTTAAATTCTTTTTACCGGTAATTTCAGTAGATTGACCATTAATAACTTTAGTTGCTTTAAATGTTGCAATTGTATATACTTTGTCATTTCCTTCATTTAAAATGGAAAGTAATTCATCTTGCGCTAGTAGGAAATTAATATTTATAAAAAATATTGTATAAATTATCAGTTTATTTTTTCTTAAATTTAGCATTAACCTTAACATTTACAGTATTATTTATTTTATTTGATACTATTTTAGGAATTTTAATATTGAAATCGGAACATAACAAGTTAAATTTAGAGAATCCTTCAATGATTTCACCACTCTTTTTAAAAGATGCTCGAATTTTCATTTTCTTTTTTATTCCATGAAAATCCATTTCACCGTTTATTTCAATATTGTTTTTACTAAAAAGATCATCGAGATTTTCTTGATAAAATCCTATGAATGTGGCATTGGGAAATTTATCAGATTCAACATAATTTTCATTAAAATGCTCTTCCATTAAAGATATTTTAAAATTAAAACCTCTAAGTGGAACCTGAAAGGCTATTTTTTTATTATTAAAATCTATAACTGCACTTACTTGACTATTTTTTGCTTCAATAATTTCTAATGCATCAGCATCTGACAGAAAATAAATTTCTGCATCTCTAGTAATATAAATTTGAGAAAAACAAATAAAACTATTTAGAAAAAAAAATAAAAAGCTTGTTGT
Source organism: Flavobacteriales bacterium (assembly GCA_002692065.1). Taxonomy (GTDB): domain Bacteria; phylum Bacteroidota; class Bacteroidia; order Flavobacteriales; family UBA7430. The sequence continues at coordinate 25,491 of NZJX01000014.1, forward strand.
TTTCATATTAATTGTTCATGTAACCTTGATTAATCCATGATTTAATTTTATTTATTTCACAGTTTTGCAACTTATATCCTTGCGGCATTAATAAAATATCACCTTCATTTCTTTCTATCCTATTTAATATTCCAGATATACCTGGTGCATCTATTCTTTCAATTATTTGATCATAAGTCTCTAAACTCAGATATACTGAGGGAGATGGGCCTCCATGACAAGATTGACAATTGTATGCAAATATTGGTAAGATATCTCTTTCAAACTGAACATCTAGTGTATCACAGGAAATTTCATTAAATAAATCATTTTGATTTTCATATGCACAGCTTATGACTAAAAGCATAATTATTAGTAAAAAAAAAATCTTTTTCATTAAATTTATAAATGTTTTACAAATTTCTTACTTTTTTTTTAATTAATAAAAATTAATTCACACTAAGATGAAAAATACATCAAACACATTTAAAATAGCTTCATTAATATTTGTAGTATTTTCAATTTTTATTTTACTTGTTTTTAAAAAATATATATATAAGAAACACGAAAATATTTCTTTAAAGAATCCTGATTTAGTTATAAGTGCTGATAAATTATATTATGATTTTATAAATTTCACTGATTCATCAAATTCAAAATATTTAAATAAAATCATTTTAATTGATGGAAATTTAATTAGTTTAGATGATAGAAATATTTTATTAAGTCCAGGAATATCAATTTTACTTGAAAAAAGTACAACTAAAATTAATCGAAAAGAAGAAATAAAGATAAAGGGGAGATGCTTGGGTTTTGACAATATATTAATGGAAGTTAAAATTGATAAAGCTACATTAGTAAATTAATAATGAAAAAAAGAAAAAAATTTATTGATAAAAAAAAAATTTTTACTTCTAATTTATCAGTAATTATAAGTATGACCATAGTATTATTTCTTTTTGGTCTTATTAGTTCACTTTTATTACAATCTGAAATTATCTCTAAAAATATTAGAGAAAATATCAAATTTTCATTAATTCTTAGAGATAGTTCAGATAGTGAAGTGAAATTATTAATAAATAAATTAAAATTAAATAAAAATATTAAGTCAATTACATTCAATTCAAAAGATGATGCTGCAGCAAAACTAACTTCAGAAATAAATCAAGACTTTATTGAAACAATTGGATATAACCCACTCCCTGATGTTATTGATATTAAATTTTTTAATACAATTTTAATTGAAAAAAATACTTTTGAAATAATTAATTATTTAAAATCTTTTAATTTTGTTGATGAAATCATATACAATGATATACTAATTAATACCGTAAAAAATAATCTCAATAAAGTTTCTTACATATTATTATTTACAATAATTTTATTCACTTTAATATCAATTAGTTTAATTAATTCTTCCATACGATTATTAATATTTTCTAAAAGATTTTTAATTAAAACAATGCAACTTGTTGGAGCAAAAACTAATTTTATCAGGAAGCCTTTTATTTTAAATAATATTAAAAACGGTATTATTTCTTCCTTTTTTGCAATTATATTAATTAATATATTAATTGACTATGTTTTAAAATATTTCTCTGAATTAAATATTTTTTTTGATATTAAAAATAAACTTACAATATTTACCATTATTATTTGTTTTGGAATTATTATTCCATGGGTTTGCACATTTTTAGCTGTAAGAAAATATTTGAAATTAAGTACTAATGATTTATATGAATAAATATGAAAAATAACTCTTTATTTAAGAAAAAAAATTATAACGTAATGATTATAGGATTGATATTTATAGGTATAGGTTTTATTCTTATGTCAGGCGGTGATACTAACGATGAAACTAGTTTTAACGAGGAAATATTCAATTTTAGAAGAATAACTATAGCTCCAATAATAATTATAATAGGTTTCATTATTGAAGTTTTCGCTATTATGCTTAAAACCAATAGAAATCCGAATAAATGACAATAATTGATGCAATCATTCTTGGAATATTTCAAGGAATGACAGAATTTCTTCCAGTTAGTAGTAGCGGTCATAATGAAATTATTGAATCAATTCTCAAAATTAATGCATACGAAAATAATTTATTAACCATTACTGTATTGCATGCTGCAACTGCATTGAGTACTGTTATAATATTCAAAAAAGAATTCTGTAAAACTTTCTCAGGATTTTTCATGTTTAATTGTAGTAACGAATTTAAATTTTCCGTTAAAATAATTATATCTATGATTCCAGCTGTTATTATAGGTTTATTTTTTGAAAAAAGCATTGATCTTTTATTTCAAAATAACTTACTACTAGTTGGTATAATGTTAATAGTAACAGGGATTCTATTATTTCTTTCTGATAAAAAAATTAAGACCGATAAAGGAATAAGTTTTAAAAATGCTTTTATAATTGGTTTAGCACAATCGATTGCAATTCTTCCTGGTTTATCAAGGTCTGGCAGTACTATTTCAACAGCAATTTTTCTTGGTATTGACAAAAAATTAGCAGCAAAATTTTCTTTTATGATGGTTGTACCTCTTATTTTAGGAAAGATGATTAAAGACATATATGAACTAAAATTATTCGATCTTAATGAAGAATTTACTCCTCTTTTTTTTGGTTTTTTATCGGCATTTTTTACTGGGTTAATTTCATGCTCTTTTATGATAAAACTAGTTGAAAAAAGTAAATTACGGTATTTTTCAGTCTACTGTTTTATAATGGGATTTATCTGTTTTATAAAATTTTACTAAAATAAATGCAGGAAGATATTATTATAAGCGGTTTTGGAAGTATTTCGTGTTTGGGCTCTGAATATTACGAAATATGGAATAATTATCTTACTAAAAAGACTAGACTAAGTTTCAAAAAAATATTAAACTCTAAAATACCAATAGGAATATTGGATAAAAATGAGAAAGAAAAAATAATTGAAATTCAACGTGAAAATAAATTTTATAAAAGACTAGATAAATCTGTCTTAATGTCAATTTTTGCATCAAGAAAAGCAATCAAAAGTTCAAATTGGAAAAAAAGTTCAAAATTATCACTTAATATAGGGTCATCTAGAGGGGCGACTGAATTATTTGAAAAATACCATAAAGATTTTTTAAATAATAAATCTTCAAAATTATCTCCAATATCTTCTCCTAATACAAGTTTAGGTAACATTTCTACATGGGTTGCATATGATATTGGATTCAAAGGATTCTCTTTTTCACATTCAATAACTTGCAGTACTGCACTTCATTCAATTTTAAATGGAATCGCATGGTTAAAATCTGGAATGTCTAAAAGATTTATTGCAGGAGCATCTGAAGCCCCAATTACAAATTTTACGATTTCTCAAATGAAAAGTTTGAATATATATTCAAATAAACTAACAAAATATCCTTGTCAACCTTTTAATTTAAAAAATAATCAAAATACAATGGTTGTCTCTGAGGGGGCTTCATCTTTTTGTCTTGAATTACAAAAAAAACAAAATAAAAAAAGAGTTGTAAAAATTGCTGGATATGGATATTTTAATGAAAAAATAAGCCATAATACCTCTATTAATAAAAATGGTATTGGATTATATAATACTATGAAAATAGCATTAAATATGGCTAATTTAAATACCGTAGATTGCATTATAACCCATGCACCCGGAACCATTTTGGGAGATAAAAGTGAATTTAATGCAATTAAAAAACTTTTTGGGAAATTTATCCCAAGAATTACATCTAATAAACACATTATGGGCCATTCATTTTCAAATTCAGGAGGATCAAGTATTGAAATGGGAATTATGATGCTCAAAAATAATTACTTTATTGATTTACCTTTCGAAACAATTTTTGAAAATAAGAATTTGAATAGTGATTTGAATTCTGTAATGATAAATTCTACCGGATTTGGAGGAAATTCTGTTAGCATTATTTTAACTTTATAGAAAAATTATAAATAAACTTTATATTTGGAATATTAAATCAAACCCAAATAAAAATTCATGAAGATACCTTACATAAAAAAATGGACACCTGGTAAAATAGAAAAATTATTTAAATTTCCTTTAATTGACTTAATTTACGAAGCTTCCAAAATTCACAGGAAATATCATAAATCAAACGAAGTTCAAATTAGTACTTTAATTTCAATAAAAACTGGGGGTTGTCCTGAAGATTGTGGATATTGTCCTCAGGCTTCCAGATACAATACTAATATTGATAAAAATCAATTAATGAATATTAATAAAGTTAAAGCTCAAGCATTAAGAGCTAAGAGTTCTGGTTCTTCAAGGATTTGTATGGGGGCAGCATGGAGAAATATAAAAGATGGAGAAGAATTTGACAAAGTTTTAGAAATGATAAAATGTATTACTGAACTGAATATGGAAGTCTGCTGTACGCTTGGTATGGTAAATAAAGATCAAGCAAGACGACTTTATGAAGCTGGACTTTATGCCTATAATCACAATGTTGACACTTCAGAAGAATACTATAAAAAAATAATTTCTACTAGAGGTTATCAAGATAGGATAAAAACTATAAATAATATCAGAAAAGCGGGAATTACTGTTTGCTCGGGTGGTATAATTGGAATGGGAGAGTCTGAAAAAGATAGAGCTTCCATGCTTTATACCTTATATAAGCTTGATCCTTATCCAGAATCAGTACCTATTAATGCATTAGTTCCAGTTAAAGGAACACCAATGGAAAATAAAATAAAAATTGAAATATGGGACATAATTAAGATGATAGCAATTACTAGAATAGTACTACCAAAAACAAATGTAAGGCTCTCAGCTGGCAGAAAAGATTTTTCAGATGAAGGTCAAACCTTATGCTTTATATCTGGTGCCAATTCAATTTTTGCTGGAGATAAACTTTTAACTACTCCAAATCCTAATATTAAAGATGATTTGAAATTATTTAAAATACTAGGGATTAAATACAAAAAGACATTCGAAAATATTCCTAGAACAACAATTAATGAAAATTATAAATTATCGAAAAGAAAATATCCAAAAGAAAATTGGTCGAGACCTAATCATAAAATTCAAGCCAACATTGACTCTGCTACTAAAGCAAAAAAAATTAAATTTAATAAAGTTTGATGAAAAAACTACTACTTGTATTAACCCTAATAAATTCAATTAATTGTTTTTCTCAAAATTTTTTTTGGGGGACAAAAATTGGAATTTCGTCCACTAAACTAAATTTATATAATATAGAAAATAATACAATAAAATTTAAAAATATTTCTGATGTTTCAATTGGTTACGATTTAGGAATATTCTCTAGAATATCATTTTTGGGTATTTTTGTTCAACCTGAAATTATTTATTCACAAATAAATTCAAATTTTAATATTTCAAATAACTTTTCTGATAATTATGATATAGATATATCTTTAAGAAAAAATAATACGGTTAAGATTAACAAATTAGATATACCTATTTTATTTGGTAAGAATTTTTTCAAAATTACTAGATTTAATGCTGGCCCAGTTTTTAGTTATTTAATAAATCAAAGAAATAAAACTGGTGAGAATAACCATAATACTGAAATAAATTTTTTTAAATCTAATATTAGAGGCCAAATTGGGACGGGTCTAAATCTCCCTTTTCTTATTATTGACATTAGATACGAATTTTCATTAAACCCAATTGGAAATAAAGTGAATATTGAAGAATTGACAATTCAATCTGACCAAAAAATAAATTCTTTTTTAATTTCAATTGGAATCAAACTATAACTTTTTCAATTTAACATTTTGTTTATGTCTAAGAAAATCTCTTTTTGTTTTTTTAATAAAATTTTTTTTGATAGCTTCTTCTAAATCAATTCCTGTTTGATTTGAAATACACACCAAAACCCATAATATATCTGCAAGTTCATCTTCGAGATTATATAGTTTATCTGATTGTTTTTGTGATTGATCTCCATATTTTCTAGCAAATATTCTGGCTAACTCTCCAACTTCTTCCATTAAAATGGATAAATTTGTTAACTCACTAAAATACTTTACTCCATACTTTTTTATCCAAAGATCAACTTTTTTTTGAAGTTCTTTAATTTTCATTTATAAATTATTTTGAAATTACTTTTTTAATTTAGTAAACATTCTTCTTAAATAAATATTTAAAATAATATTAATAAAGATATGATTTTCAAATCACATTTAAAGTTTAGTCTTGATTTAAATGATAACAGTTTTAATATATTAAAAATTTATACTTTTTAAGCATTCAATTTACTAATTAATCTCAAAACCACTTAATATTTTTTTTTATTCAATTAAAAGTAAATTATGTATGTTTTTAAAAAATTTAATATAATATTTATTACTTATTTTAAATTCATAATTTTAAAAACTAAATAAAAATTTCATAAGTGGTATTTTACTTATGTAAAATTTAGTTTATTAATTAAAGAATATGCTTAAAATTGCTCATGATGTTATATATAATCACCAATTAAAAAAGAATCATAGATTTCCAATGATTAAATATGAACTAATTCCTGAACAACTCATTATGGAAAATACATGTATTGAGGATAATTTTTTTAAGCCAGGGGAAATTAGTGATAAAATAATACTTTTAACTCATCATGAATTTTATTATAACAAATTAATTAATCAAACACTAAATGATAGAGAAATTAGAGCAATTGGCTTCCCAATGTCAAATAAACTAATTAAAAGAGAAAAAATGATTGTTCAAGGGACAATAGAATGTGCTCTAAATTCAATTAAATATGGAATTTCAATGAATATAGCCGGTGGAACTCATCATGCCTTCTCTAATCGTGCAGAGGCATTTTGTATACTAAATGATCAAGCAATAGCAGCAAATTTTTTGATTTATAATGATTATTGTAAAAAAATACTAATATTAGATTTGGATGTTCACCAAGGAAATGGGACAGCGGAAATATTTCGTAAAAATATAAATGTTTTTACGGTATCATTTCATGGAGAAAAAAATTATCCATTTAGAAAAGAAAAAAGTGATTATGATCATGGTTTTAAGGATGGAACTTCTGATAGAGAATATTTAAATAAAATTAAGTATGATATACCAAGATTAGTAGAAAAATTTGAACCAGACTTTATTTTTTACCTTTCAGGTGTAGATATAATTGAAAATGACAAGCTTGGTAGATTGTCTGTTTCAATAAATGGATGTAAAGAACGAGACAGATTTGTATTAGATTATTGCAAAACCAATAATATTCCTTTACAAGTAAGTATGGGGGGGGGATATTCTCCAATTCTAAAAGATATTATTGAGGCTCATGCTAATACCTTCAGACTAGCTCAAGAAATTTACTTTTGATAGAAAATTACATCTGATAATATATTTCTAACTAATATGATTAAAAAAATTTAATATAATATTAATTGCTATTAATATGTAATCATTTTTTTTTTGATTCTAATATTATTGTAAATGGTCCATCATTTAAAATATTGACTTTCATATTTTGTCCAAAATAACCAAATTTAGTTTTTTTAAAATTATAAGATTTTATACCAAATTTGAACTTTTCATATAATTTTTCTGCTTTATCTGGTCTTTCAGCTCGAATAAATGATGGTCTGTTTCCTTTATTTGAAGTTGCCAAAAGTGTAAATTGACTAACCAATAAAATTTCCCCGTCAACGTCTCTAATGGATAAATTTAATTTATCTTTTTCATCGGTAAATACTCTTAAATTTAAAAGCTTATTAACAAGCCAATTTATATCTTTCTCAGAATCTCCAATTTCAATCCCAATAAAAACTAAAAGACCCCTATTAATCTTACTTATCAATTTATTTTTAACAAGAATACTTGCATTAGAAACTCTTTGGACAACTAATTTCATATAATTTATCTGTATTGGTTTGAATGGTCTTCTAACAAATTTAAATAACTATTATATCTCATAGATGAAATTTTTTTTTCTTTTAAAGCCTTTTTTACACTACATTCTGGTTCATTTAAATGAATACAATTATTATATTTACATTTGTTTTTTATCTGTTTAAATTCTGGAAAATAATCTGCAAGCTCGTACTTATTAATTTCTACTAGACCCAGACCTTTAATTCCTGGAGTATCAATTATTAAACTTTTTGAATTTAATTCATACATTTCTGCAAAGGTGGTCGTGTGAACTCCAGTTTTATTTGCTTCAGAAATATTATTTGTTTTTATATTTAAATCTGGTAAAATTGAATTTAAAAACGTTGATTTCCCCACTCCAGAGTTTCCTGAGAGTAAAGTTATTTTATTTTCCATCTCTTTAACTAAGGAGTCTGAGCTAGATATTTTTAAAGCTGATATCTGAAAACATTTATATCCAATTTTCATAAATTTTGAACTTAATTCTTTTAACTCTTTAATTTCTTTTTTATTGTAAATATCAATTTTATTAAAAATTAAATATGTTGGTATTTGGTAAGCTTCAGCCGTAACAAGAAATCTATTAATAAACATGATAGAAGTAATAGGAGATTTTACAGTAATAAATAGTAAAGCTAAATCAATATTTGAGGCTACAATATGAGTTTGTTTAGACAACTTTACTGATTTTCTTACAATATAATTTTTTCTTTCTAAAATATTATTTATTAAATAATCTTCACCTTCCTTTATCACATTTACGTTATCTCCAACAGCAATTGGGTTTGTACTTTTAATTCCCTTAATTCTAAATTTTCCCTTAATTCTACATTTAACCTTAATATTATTTTTTAACTTTACATAGTACCAACTACCAGTTGATTTAAATACTGTACCATTCATTTAAATTTATTATTAATTTTCCCCTAATTTACAAACTTTAAAATATCAAAAAAAAATATGTCAGTCGTTATCAATAAACTCACAAAAAAATATTCTATTAAAAATGCTTTAAGTAATATTTCTTTTGAAATTGACAGAGGAGAAATAATCGGATTATTGGGACCAAATGGGGCAGGTAAGTCGACTTTATTTAAAATTTTATCTGGATTCATAAAAGATTACGATGGAGAAATTAAAATTTATGACATAGATATTCATAAAGATTCTATTTCAGCAAAAAATAAAATTGGATATTTACCTGAAAAAAATCCTTTATATGATGAAATGTACGTTAAAGAGTATCTTGAATTTATTTGTAAAATTCATAAAATAAAAGACTCATCAATAAATACTATAATTTCAAAAGTTGGTTTGAAAAATGAAAAAAATAAATTAATTAAAAATCTTTCCAAAGGTTATAAACAAAGAGTTGGTTTGGCTCAAGCACTTATTCACAACCCTGAAGTAATTATTCTTGATGAACCAATTTCCGGATTAGATCCTAATCAAATCATTGAAATAAAAAATTTAATTAAAAATATATCAATTAATAAAATTTTAATAATATCATCTCACATTATAAGTGAGATTGAAGACATTTGTAACAGAATAGTAATACTAAATAAAGGAAAATTAGTTTTTGATACTAAAGTGAATCAAAATAGTGATAAACTTTATAAAATTATGATTGAATTTGATAAAGAAATTAATATATCTAGACTTAAAAAAATTAATGGCATTCATAAAATTATCAAATTAAATAATTATAATTACGAAATATTTCAAAATTCGAATATTGATTCACAATCTGAAATTATTCAATTTTCAAAAAAAAATAAAATTAAAATTTTAAAAATAGAGAAAGAAAAAACAAATATTAAAGATATTTTTAAATTACTTACTAATAATTAATTTTAAAATTAATTTTTTAAATTCGTAGCTAACTAAGGTATAACTTAAAAAAAACATAAATGTCTTATCTATTTACGTCTGAATCAGTATCTGAGGGTCATCCTGATAAAATTGCTGATCAAATTTCAGATGCAATACTAGACTCTTTTCTTTTAAGAGACTCTGAAGCTAAAGTTGCTTGTGAAACTTTAGTTACTTCTGGATTAGTTATTGTAGGTGGTGAAATTACTTCAAAATCATGGGTTGATATTCATAAAGTAGTAAGAAATACAATAAAAAATATTGGATACAATAAATCTGAATATAAATTTGATGCTGAATCTTGCGCAATAATTTCGACAATTCACGAACAATCACCTGATATTTTTCAAGGAGTTGCGAAAGGTAGAGGTCTTCATCAAGAACAAGGTGCTGGAGATCAGGGAATAATGTTTGGGTTTGCATGTGATGAAACAGAGGAACTTATGCCCCTTCCTATTACACTGTCTCACATGATCCTAAAGGATCTCTCAAAGATTAGAAAAAGTAAAAAATCCCAAATGAAATATTTGAGACCAGATTCAAAATGTCAAGTTACAGTTGAATATGATAAAACTAACCAACCTAAGAGAATTCATACTATTGTAATATCAACCCAACATGATGAAAATATCAATAGAAAAGATATTGAAAATGATATTAAAAATATTTTAATAAAAAATCTAATAAAAAAACTTCCAAATAAAATTAAACTTTTATTTGACAATAATATTAAATATCATATAAATCCAACAGGTAAGTTTGTTATTGGAGGACCTCATGGAGATACTGGTCTTACAGGAAGAAAAATTATAGTTGATACATATGGGGGAAGTTGTGCACATGGTGGGGGAGCTTTTTCAGGAAAAGATCCATCAAAAGTTGATAGATCAGCAGCATATGCCACAAGATATATTGCCAAAAATTTAGTTGCCGCAGGAATTTCAAAAACAATTCAAATTCAGGTTTCTTATGCAATTGGTTATCCTAATCCAGTAAATATTCATGTTGATACTTTTGGTACTTCACAAATTAAACACACTGATTCTGAAATTGCATCAATCATAAACAATTTATTCGATTTGAGACCTGATAAAATTATTGAAAAATTTAAATTAAAAGATCCTATATATTTTGATACTGCTTCATATGGTCACATGGGTAGAAAATCTTTTAAAAGGAAAATAGAGATTATATCTAATTCTTCAGAAAAAAAAATAAAAGAAATTGAACTTTTTCCATGGGAAAAAGTTGATTCTGTAGATTTAATCAAAAGAAAATTTAAAATATAAATGTTTATTCCAATTGGAAGTATTGTTAACTTTTTTGCTGTTTTAATAGGAAGTTTGATCGGTTTAAATTTTGGAAAACTTATAAACAAGAAAGTTCAAAGAATAATTTTTAAACTAATTGGTATTTTTACTCTCTATATAGGTTTAAAAATGTTGTTGAACTTCGATAATTTACCTATAATTTTAGTTAGTTTAATTATTGGATATTTATTTGGTGAAATAATTGATTTAGATTCAATCATTAAATTTTATCTAAATAAAATTAAAGTTAATAATCATGAAGACATATCTGATGGTTTAATAAAATCATTTATTTTATTCTGTATTGGTTCAATGACATTTATTGGTTCAATAGAAGAAGGATTAAATAATAATAAAACAATCATATATACTAAAAGTCTGATGGATGGTATATCTTCTATTATTTTATCTTCAAGTATGGGAAAAGGAGTATTAATTTCTTGTTTCCCTCTGGTAATTTTTCAATCAATATTAACATATTTAGCATATTTTTTTGGTCCTAATATTGATTTAAATTTAATTAATGAAATTTCCTCACTTGGAGGCATAATTATATTAATAACTGGAATAAATATATTAGGTTTCGCAAACCTAAATATAATTAATTTTTTACCATCAATGATTTTTATTATTCCACTATATTTAAGTTTTCATCTTTAGAAATAAATAAATCGGAAATAACTTTATTACTGAATAATTTTCCTTGATCAGTCAAACAATAATTAATATTTTTTTTAATAACATAATTAACTTTTTGATATTTTTCAATTTGGTGATAAAAATGTTTTATATACTGTTTAGGAAATAACTTTATTAATTTAGTAATACTACATCCCCAAGAAGTTCTTAAAGAAGTTAAAATATATTCATTATATAAATCTCTATTATCAAGTATCTCAAAATCATAAATCAATTTATTGTTACTTAAATTTATTATGTAATTTTTAATATGAGATTTATTCCATCTTCTTTTAATACCGTCAAAAGAATGGGCAGCAACTCCAATTCCAATATATTTTTCTCCATTCCAATATGAACAATTATGTTTGCTATACATTTTGTTTATACAAAAACTTGAAATTTCATAGTTTTCATAATCATATTTTTTCATTTCTTTCAATAATATTATAAATTGATTAATTACATTGTCTTCAATTTTTTTTTCCATATTCTTTTTCTTCACAAGATTAAATAATAATGTATTTTTTTCAACTGTTAATGAATATGATGATAAATGTACAAGATTAAATTTTTTAAATATTTCTAAATTTTTTTTCCATATTTTTATATTAGAAGTAGGTAACCCATATATTAAGTCAATAGAAATATTAGTAAATCCTTGATCTTGTGATAATTGAATAGATTTTTGTGCTTGTACACCATTATGTACTCGTTTCATAAATTTTAGATCTTCATCATTAAATGACTGCACTCCAATACTCAACCTATTAATATTTAAACTTTTATAACTTTTTAGTTTTAAAATTGAAATATCATCTGGATTACATTCAATGGTGATTTCTAAATTATTATTTAAAACACAATTTTTTGATATTGAATTTAATATATTGTATAAGCTTTTTTCATTTAAAATTGATGGTGTACCTCCACCAAAGTATATTGTATCAATTTTAATATCATTAAATTCTGATTTTCTTAAATCAATCTCCTTAGTTAATGACTTTATATAATCGGATTCATATTTTAATGAAGTTATAAAATAAAAATCACAGTAGTTACAAGCTTTTTTACAAAACGGTATATGTATATATATCCCAGCCACTATAAAATTGGTATTTTAATCCTAAAAGTTGATCCTCTGTTAATTTCTGATTCTAAAACTCTAACATCACCATTATGATATTCTTTGATAATTCTTTTTACAAATGATAAGCCTATGCCCCAACCCCTATTTTTAGTTGTATATCCAGGGTTAAATACTTTATTAAATTCTGATAATTTGATGCCTTTTCCATCATCAATTATGTCTATAAAAATAAAATTATTTTTAAAAAATAATTTTAAATAAATTTTACCAGTTTTTTCAATGGCATCAATTGAATTTGTAATTATATTTTCAATTGCCCATGCAAATAACTCTGAATTTATATGACAGTAGACCTGATCTTTTGGCAGAGAAATAGCAAAATTTATTTTTGATGAACATCTTGCTTTCATATAGTAAAAAGATTTTTCAGTAATCTTAGAAATATTTTGTTTTTTTAAATCTGGTGTTGATCCTATTTTTGAGAATCTTTCAGTTATAACTTTTAATCTATCTATATCTTTATTAATTTCATTTAATAAATCAAAGTTACTTGATTCAGACTTTAAAAGAGTTAACCAACCCATTAGAGATGAAATGGGAGTACCAAGTTGATGGGCAGCCTCTCTTGACATACCAACCCAAACCTTATTTTGTTCTGACTTTTTAGAAATAGAAAATACTATATAACCGTAAAATATCAATAAAGAAACTAATAATAATATTACATATGGCAGGTATTTTAATTGGATTAATAAAATTGATTCTCCATAATATATTTTATTGCTCTTTCCAGTCTCATAATTATATACAATTGGATCTTGTTTTTGTTTCATTCGAGCTAATTGATTTTGAAGATATTTTTTATTTTTTATTTTTTTTTGATTCAAGTTTTTATGATATAAAATATTATCATTTTCATCAGTTAAAATTACTGGAATAGTTCTATTATTATTAATTACCTCGAAAATAAAGCTCATATTATTTTCTAAATTTTCAATTTTAGTAGTTTCTCTGGTTGCTGAAGCCCATATCTTAACTTTAACTTCTTCTTCTTGTTTTAAATCTCTAACTAATGAGTTTGTAAAAAACAAAATAGATATTCCAATAAAAATTGCAACAATTAATAAAACTATCTTATTTCTATTTTTAATTTGAGTTGTCATCATAATATGAATATTATCAAATAATATGTAATATATCTATTTCTTTTTGTGTTAAAGGTCGCCATGTTCCTCGTTTTAATTTATTTTTCGTTAATCCAGCAAAAAAAACTCTATCTAATTTTAATACTTTGTAATTTAAATATTCGAAAATTCTTCTAACAATTCTATTTTTTCCACTATGAATTTCAATTCCTATTTGATTTTTAGAGAGTCCATCTACATAAGAAACTTTATCAACTTTAATAATCCCATCATTCAATTTTATCCCATTTTTAATCTTATTTAAATCATTTAATTTTAAGTTATTATTTAAAATAATATGATATATTTTTTTTATATTACTTTTGGGATGGAGCAATTTTTTTGCAATTTCTCCATTATTTGTAAATAAAAGAAGACCTGTGGTATCTTTATCTAATCTCCCCACAGGATATATTCTCTCATTGCAAGAATTTTTAACTAAACTCATAACTGTTTTTCTGTTTTTTTCGTCATTCATGGTAGTTATAAAATTTTTTGGTTTATTCAATAAGATATATTTTTTTGATTCAGATTTTAAAATTATACCATTAAGCTTGACGATATCTTGATTTGATACCACATATGATAAATCTTTAATAATTTTACCGTTAATCTCAATTTGACCAGAAGTTACATATTTTTCAGCATTTCTTCTTGAACATACTCCAGCTTCTGCAATAAATTTATTAATTCTTTTTTTTGTCATATTTGCAAGTCAGTATTTGAATTTTAGTTTATTAAATTTATTATAAATATAATAATTGATAATTATTATATAATTAAATATTAATTTGAAATGTTTTTTAAAAAAATAAATTATGTTACATACTTATGATGAGACATATTATATGAAGATTGCGATCGAAGAAGCAAAAAAGGCATTTAATATTGGTGAAATTCCAGTTGGCGCTGTGATTGAAACCAAAGGTAAAATAATTGCTAAAGCTTACAACCAGTGTGAAACTTTAAATGATGTTACTGCCCATGCAGAAATGATTGCTTTCTCAATTGCTTCAGAATATTTAGGCTCAAAAAATTTAAAAGATTGTAACTTATATGTTACACTAGAACCTTGTTCAATGTGCGCAGGAGCATCATATTGGACTAAACTAAATAAAATCACATATGGTGTTGCTTGTAAAAAAACTGGATTTACAAAAATTTCAAAATCTTTAACTCATCCTAAAACTAAAATCGTGGGAAATGTTTTAGAAAAAGATTGTTTGAATTTACTTAAAAAATTTTTTAAGTCTAAGAGATAAATTATTTAATTACTTTTGGAATTCTAAAATAATCAGAATCTTTTTCAGGTGCATTACTCAGTGCTTCTTCTTGTTTAATTTGATTTTTTACTATATCATTTCTCAAAACATTTCTTTCATCACTTAGATAAACTAGAGGTTCAATTTTCTCAGTATCAACAGTTTCTAATTTTCTTACAAAATTGAGCATTTTGACTAAATCAGATTTCATTTTCTTTTTTGATTGAGAATCAAAAGACAATCTGGATAAATTAGCTAAATGATCAATTAAAATATTATCTANTTTCATAAATTTTTAGAAATTTAACTAAATTTATAAAACTTTTTTTATTAATATCAAATTTAATACTATTTTTAATGCATGGCAAGAATTTTAACAGGAATACAAAGCTCTGGTGTACCTCACTTAGGAAACTTATTAGGCGCAATAGTTCCTGCTATTAAACTATCAAATCAACCAGATAATACTTCATTATTCTTCATTGCTGACCTGCATTCCATTACTTCTATAGTTAATCCAAATGTTCTTAGATATAATACTTATGCTACAGCTGCTGCATGGCTATCTTTTGGATTTGATACAGGTAAAAATATATTTTATAGGCAATCTGATATCCCAGAGGTTACGGAATTAATGTGGTATTTAAATTGTTCAACTCCATATCCAATGTTAAAAAATGCTCATTCTTTTAAAGATAAAAGTAGTCAAATTCATAACGTAAATGCTGGATTATTTACTTATCCTGTTTTAATGGCTGCTGATATTCTTTTATATAATGCCGATTTTGTCCCAGTGGGAAAAGATCAAAAACAACATCTTGAAATGACTAGAGATATTGCTAAAACGTTTAATAGTAAATATGGGGATTTATTAAAAGAGCCAACTCCTATTATCAATGAAAAATTCAAGCTAATCCCTGGAACTGATGGCAAAAAAATGAGTAAATCCTACAATAATTCTATAAATATTTTTTTACCAAAAAAAGAATTAAGAAAACAAATAATGTCTATTAAAACTGACTCTAAGTCAATTGAAAGCCCTAAAGATCCAGATAATTGTAATGTTTTTAAAATATATGAATTAATTAGTCCTAAAACAGATTCAATAAAAATGAGAAAGGATTATATAAATGGTAATTATGGTTACGGAGAGGCAAAAGCAGAACTATTTAATCTTATAATTAATAAGTATTCAAATGAAAGAAAATTATTCAATCAGCTCATGAATGACAAAATTTTGATTGAAAATCAACTTAAATCTGGAGCAAAAAAAGCAAGAAAAATTGCACAAAACTTATTAAAAAAAATTAGAATTAAAATTGGGTATTAAGATAATACTTGCATTAAAATTGCACAAAACCATGCAGCATAAGTTCCAACTGCGTAACCAAATACAGCCAACAATACTCCAACAGGAGCCAAAGAAGGATGAAATGCCGATGCTACGATAGGCGCTGAAGCTGCCCCACCAACATTTGCCTGAGAACCAACTGCAACAAAGAAAAATGGTGCTTTAATAATTTTAGCCGTCAAAAGAAGAATAAATA
This sequence comes from Flavobacteriales bacterium, assembly GCA_002692065.1. Classification (GTDB taxonomy): domain Bacteria; phylum Bacteroidota; class Bacteroidia; order Flavobacteriales; family UBA7430. The sequence continues at coordinate 42,304 of NZJX01000014.1, forward strand.
CATGAATTAACATCCAAACAATACCTAAAAAAAACAATTCTATATTATAAAAAATTGCAAATGCATCCATTTTCATCCCTATTGTTGAAACTAAAATATATAGAAACAATGATCCTACTTTTGATGCTCCTACTCCTTCATATTTTTTTATGGAAGAAAATGAAAAAATTAAGCCAAGAGATGTTGAGATTAAAATCAACCAGAAAAATTTACTCGTAAGACTAAATTTTGATAAAAAATAATAGTTTTCTTCTAGATAAGGTACAATAGAATCAGCGATAAAATGAGCAACCCCAGTTGATCCAAATGCTATNCCAAAGATAATTACATAATCATTTAAGTTCGGAATTTTGGACAATTTTGATTGATAATTTTTTAATTTTACTTTTAAATCTTCAATCATACTTGAGTCAGAATTAAAAAATTTATCAATTCTTTTATAATTTCCTGCGCCATACAATAAAAATCCCATCCATATATTTGCAACTATGACATCAACTGTTATCATTGAACTAAAAAGGTAGTCTGAACAATTAAACATTTCTTTCATTGCAGTTTGATTAGCCCCTCCACCGATCCAAGAACCAGCAATTGTTGCCATACCTCGCCATGTTTCATTCGATGAAAATTCTAAATAAGTATCTGGTAAAAAAAAATAACAAACTAAAATTGTCAAAGGGCCTCCGATTACTATTCCAAGTGTGCCCGACAAAAACATAATTAAAGCTTTGGGTCCAAGACTCAATATTCCTTTTAGATCTATACTCAAGGTTAAAAGTACAAGAGAAGCTGGCAATAAATACCTTGAAGCAACAAAATATAATTTAGAATTTTCACCCGAAATAATTCCAATTGAATTAAAAACTGAAGGTAAAAAATAACATAGCAATAAAGGAGGACAAAACTTATAAAAAGTTTTCCAAAATTTTGAATCTAATGAAGATGTATAAAAAATACCAGCTAATAAAACTAGGAGTAACCCTAGAACTGACGCATCGTTATTTATTGACATTTTTTAGTTTATTTTTTAATTAAAAATGAATGAACTAAGAAATAAAATTCTGAGGGATTTTCAAAATGTATCCAATGAGATGAATTTTTGACTTCAATTATATTTGAATTTGGAAAATGAAATTTAATTAATTCTAAATCATTTTTTCTAATGTAATCAGAATTTGCCCCTTTTAAAAATAAAGTTTGTTTAAAAAACTTTTGATCATTTGGTAAATTTGATGATATATATTTAATATTTTTACTAATTGAATTGATATTTAACTTAAGTTTAAACTGTTCATTATATCTGATTAAATTTTTTAGTAAAAACTGTCTAATTTTTATCTCAATATTAAACTTTTTCAATCTATCATCTGCTTGAATTCGAGAGGTAATATTTGTTTTTTTTAAATCTATCAAAGCATTAACTATATTTTGGTGTTCAGAATGATAATATTTAGGTGAAATATCAACAATAACTAGTTTGTTTACAAATTCAGAATAATTGGTTGCAAAAAACATAGCAACTTTTCCTCCCATCGAATGACCAATAATGTTAACATTTTTAATACCATGAAAATTTAAGTAATTAAATATATCTTTAGACATTAAATTATAATTATGATCTTTATGATGAAATGAATCGCCATGATTTCTCAAATCGACTAAGTGAGTTTGAAAATGCTTAGAGATTTCTTTACCAAAAAATAACCAATTTTGATGCATCCCAAATAACCCATGTAATATTATCAAAGGTTTACCATTTCCCAATATTTTTGAACTTAAAATTTTAGACATTCAACTTTGATAAGTACATTTTTATTGTCTTCTCCATTCCATAGTTTAATGCGTCACATACAATTGCGTGACCAATAGACACCTCTAACAAGCCTGGTAAATGACTAGAAAAATACTCAAGATTTTTTAAATTTAAATCATGACCTGCATTAACTCCAATAGAAATTTGTTTTGCGAAATTTGCAGCTTGAATAAATTGTTTAATAGATTCACTTTTGTCAAAAGGATAATAATCAGCAAAGGATTTTGTGTAGAATTCTACCCTATCAAATCCAATTTTTTTTGCTTCTTCAATCATTTTTATAGTGGGATTAACAAATATAGATGATCTAATATTGTTAATTGATAATTCATCAGAAACTTCTTTGAGAAATATTTTATTTTTAATGACATCCCATCCATCATTTGAGGTTAATACTTCAGGAGAATCTGGGACTAAAGTTACTTGATGCGGCTTTATCTTTAAAAGTAAATTAATTAATTTTTTAGTAGGATATCCTTCAACATTCAATTCGATATTTAATTCATTTTTCAATAAATCAATATCAGAATATTTGATATGCCTCTCATCTGGTCTTGGGTGAATTGTTATTCCATTTGCACCATAGGACTCAATTTTTTTAGCAAATTTTACTACATCAGGATTATTTTCTCCTCTTGAGTTCCTTAAAGTTCCTATTTTATTTATGTTTACACTTAATTTAACCATACTTAAATTGAAAAGGTATTATAGTCTGTTTCAAAAATAATTTTTTAATTAATATTTTTAAAAAAATTTAAAAAAAAAAATAAAAATATTAAGTTTGAATTGATAGTTTAGCATTAATTTAACATTATTAAATTTAAACTAATTACTTATTAATTATAACTATGTTTAAGTTTTTCAAATTATAAATTATGAAAGTAGCTGTATTCGGAAAAACATTTAAACCAGAAGTCTCAAAGTATATTCTTAAACTATTTGAAACTCTGGAACGAAATAACTTAGAGGTTTTAATTTATGAACCTTTTTATAATTTTTTATCTAAATCAGTCAAATTGAACTTGTTTTTTGGAACATATAATTCTTATGAAGATTTAAAACTTAATTTTGACTTTTTCATCAGTGTTGGTGGTGATGGAACAATATTAGATGCTACTACGTTTGTTAGAGATATAGGAATTCCTATAATTGGTGTTAATACTGGAAGGTTAGGATTTTTAGCTGATACAGCTAAAGAAGATATTGATAATACAATTAAACAAATTATTAATAATCAATATAGATTAGACGAAAGAACATTATTAAATTTAAATACTGATTATAAAATTTTCGATGATATTAATTTTGCATTAAATGAGGTAACAATATCAAGGAAAGACACAACTTCTATGATTACTATTACAACTTATATCAACAATCAACTTTTAAATTCTTATTGGGCAGATGGATTAATTATTTCTACTCCTACAGGATCTACTGGCTACTCTTTAAGCTGTGGAGGCCCCATAGTTATGCCTGGATCTAATAATTTTATAATAACCCCGATAGCTCCGCATAATTTAAACGTTAGACCACTAGTTATAAGTGATGAATACGAAATTAAAATTAAAGTAGAGGGAAGGTCTAAAAATTTTTTAGTAGCATTAGATTCAAGAATAAGAACTTTTAAATCCGATACTGAATTAAAAATAAAAAAAGAAAAATTTAAAATCAAAATGATAGAAACTTTTACACAAGATTTCTCAAGTACCCTTAGAAATAAATTACTTTGGGGACTTGATAAAAGAAATTAAAATATTACCTTAAAATTGTTATGATTAGACTTGAAATTACTTTACTAAATTTTGCTTTTTTTTTAATTTTTCTTCCAACTGAAATCTGTGCTCAAAAAAATGAAATTGGAGTTTTTATGGGATCTTCAGGATATAAAGGTGATATTGGAAATCAAAAAATTGGATATATTTTTAAAAACCAATCTTTTTCAACTGGTGTTGTCTATAAAAATAATATAAATGAATATTTAAGTTTAAGGTCTTCATTTAAATATGGAAAATTAAGTGCTAATGATTCTGAATCAGAAAACCCATCTATTCAAGAAAGAAATTTAAATTTTAAATCTTTTATATATGATTTAAATATTGGTTTTGAATTCAATTTTTTTAAATTTAAATTCAGTTCCAGAAGAAAAATATCAACACCCTACTTGTATGGAGGAATATCTATTTTTAAATTCAATCCTATGGGACAAAATTTTAATGGCGAATGGTTATATTTACAAACTATTAGTACTGAGGGTCAAAGTATAAACCAACAATACAAATTAATAAGTTGGTCTTTACCTTTTGGCTTTGGATATAAAACTCAACTTAAAAATAAATTATCAATGGGAATTGAATGGATTTGGCATAAAACTTATACAGACTTCTTAGATGATGTAAGCTCATATTATCCAGAAGCTGAATTATTATCTCAAGAAGCCTATGAAATTAATTATCAAAATAATCAAATAATTACCCCCGGAAAGAGTAGAGGTAATCCAAATAATAATGATTGGTTTAATTTTTTTGGAATTACATTTACCTATAAAATTAAAAATAGAAGTATTAAATGTCCTAAAGAACTTTTATATTAAATGAATTTTTTTAAAGAAAAAATAATTAAACAAAAACTACCTAATCACATTGCAATTATAATGGATGGCAATGGAAGATGGGCAAAAAAAAATGGATTATTACGGATAAAAGGACATAAAAATGGAGTTAATACTGTGAGAAAAGTAGTTGAAGTATGTATAGAAATAGAATTAAATTTTCTTACTTTGTACGCTTTTTCAAATGAGAATTGGAAAAGACCTAAAACTGAAGTCAAAGAATTAATGAAAATATTAGTTAAATCATTAAGAAAAGAATTACCAAATTTTAAAAAAAATAACATTAAATTTTCTGTTATTGGAGAATTAGAGAATNTTGGTTCAAAAATCAATGAGACTCTTTCTTTTGTTATTTCTGAAACGAAAAATCACACTGGGCTAAATTTAATATTAGCATTAAGTTACAGCTCAAAAAATGAAATAGTCAATGCAATAAAATGTATTGGTAAAAAGTTAATTCAAAATAAAATTGATATTAATAATATAAATGAGAATTTAGTCTCAGAAAATCTATACACGGCAAATATTCCAAACCCTGATCTATTAATAAGAACTAGTGGTGAGTTTAGAATAAGTAATTTTTTGTTATGGCAAATTGCTTACACAGAATTTTACTTTAGTGAAAAACTTTGGCCAGATTTTGATAAAATTGATTTTTATGAAGCTTTGTATCACTATCAAAAAAGAGAAAGAAGGTATGGAAAAACAACTGATCAGTTAAATAAACAATGAAAAAAATTTTAATTGTATTTATTTTTTTATCGATAAGTGTTTTTGGACAAGTAAGTCTGAATAACGATATAAGTAATTTATCTTATGAAAATCCAATTGAGTACGAAATTGGTGGGGTTATAGTCACAGGAATTGATAACTTGGATAAGAACGCTATTATTACTATATCAGATCTCAAAGTTGGCGAAAAAATCCTAATCCCTGGTGAAAAAATTTCTAAAGCAATAAAAAACCTTTGGGATCAAAATTTATTTGAATCTATTGACATAAATATTGTTAAAATAGTTAATAACAATATATTTCTTGAAATTAATCTAAAACAACTTCCAAAACTTTCTAAATACAGTTTAAATGGATTAAAAAAAGGAGAAAAATCTAAAATTCGAGATAAAATTAACTTAACAAAAGGGCAAGTTGTAAACGAAAATTTAATTACAAATACTAAACAAATAATTAAAAATTATTACATAGAAAAAGGGTTTCCAAAAATATCAGTTTCAACAAACTCAAAATTCGATTCTGCAGATAATAAAAATATTACTCTTGACATATATATCGATAAGGGAGAAAAAATAAAAATAAATGAAATTATTTTTTCAGGGAATTTCTCATTTGAGGATAAAAAATTAAAAAGAAAGTTAAAAGATACTAAAGAAAAAAAANTCTTTAGATTATTTAAAACCTCTAAATTATTAACAGAAAAATTTAATGATGATTTAAATAATTTAATTCAATTTTACAATGAACAAGGTTATAGAGATGCTAGAATTAAAAATCAAAAAATAAATTATAATTCAAATAATTTAATGAATATTGAGATTAATATTCATGAGGGGAATAAATTTTACTATAGAAATATAAACTTCCTGGGAAACAGTAAACATAGTTCATCTTTTTTAAATTCTATTTTGGGGATTTCAAAAGGGGATTTATACGATGAAAAACTTCTAAATGAGAGAATTAATGCAAATGCCCTTGGGAATGACATTAGTTCACTTTATATGGACGATGGTTATCTTTTCTTTAATATTGAGGCAGTAGAAGTTTTAGTTGAAAATGATTCAATTGACCTTGAAATCATAATTTATGAGGGGAAACAAGCAAAAATAAATAAAATAGAAGTTAGTGGAAATACAAAAACTAATGATCACGTAATAATGAGAGAAATTAGAACAAATCCAGGAGAATTATTCAGTAGATCGAATATATCTAGATCTATTGAACAATTGACTAGATTAAACTATTTTGATCCACAAAATATTGGAGTTTTACCTAATCCTGATCCCATAAGCGGAAATGTTGATATAAAATATACTTTGGAAGAGAAATCAAGTGATCAACTTTCTTTATCTGGTTCTTGGGGAGCGGGAAGGCTATTTGGAACATTTGGTGTTTCNTTCAATAATTTTTCATTGAAAAATATTTTAACTAAAACTAATGGGAGTAGATTACCCTCAGGAGATGGTCAAAGTATAAGTTTAAATGCTACATCAAACGGTTCATTTTATCAAGGATATTCTTTTTCATTTAATGAACCTTGGTTAGGTGGTAAAAAACCAAATTCCTTAAATTTTACTATTTACAGATCAATTCAGGATTACAGCACTGATGAGATAGAAAACAAAATGGACTTAATTGGAATTAATTTAGGTTTAGGAAAAAGATTAAAATGGCCTGATGATTATTTTACTATCAATAATTCAATTAATTTTCAAAAGTATACTTTAAGTAACAGACAGCTTGTTCCTGGATTCAGTAATGGTATATCAAAAAATTTAAGCTACAGAGCCACTTTGTCTAGAAGTTCAATTTTTGATCCTATATATCCAAAAACAGGTTCTCAATTTACAATAAATGGAAATTTTACACCTCCTTATTCATTGATTTTTAACAGAGATGGTAATTTAATGACCTTAGCTGAAAAATATGAATGGTTAGAGTATATTAAAGTAAAATTAAATGGTACTTGGTATACAAATCCACTAGGCAATTTAGTATTTAAGACTCATAGTGAATTTGGCGTTATTAGACCATACAATAATAGTATTGGTATTCCACCTTTTGAAAGATTTTATGTTGGTGGAGATGGATTAAATGTTTTTATGCTTGATGGAAGAGAAGTTATAGGTTTAAGAGGTTATGCTAATCAATCTGTTTCATCTCATCTAACAGGGGGTGGAAGTATCTATTCCAAATATACCTTAGAACTAAGATATCCTCTTTCACTGAACCCAACTTCAACAATTTATGCAACTATTTTTGCAGAAGGAGGTAACGCATGGGAATCGCCAACAAGTTTTAATCCATTTGAAATTAAAAGGTCAATTGGAACAGGAATAAGGATCTTTATGCCAATGATTGGAATACTTGGTGTTGATTTTGGTTATGGTTTTGATTCTCTACCGGGTAGCATTGAAAAAAGTGGTTGGCAAACTCACTTTTCAATTGGACAACAATTTTAATTTACATAAATTTACAAAATGAAAAAAAGTTTACTCCTAATATTATTATTTTTAAATGTTAAGATTTGCTCGGCACAAAAATTTGCTTATGTTGATTCAAAATATATTTTAGAAAAAATTCCTGCTTACCTTGAAGCTAAGGAGGAATTAGATAACTTATCTTTTAAATGGGCAGAGGAAATTGAGTCTTTATATGAAAATATTGATAAAATGTATAAAAAATACCAAATTGATAAATTATTACTGACGCAAAAAATGAAACAGACAAGAGAAGACGAAATAATTAAAGCTGAAGAAGATGTAAAACTAATTCAGCAAACAAAATTTGGACCAGAGGGTGAACTTTATAAAAAACAAGAAGAATTAATAAGACCTATTCAAAACCAAATCTATGACGCTATTAACCAATATGCTAAAGATGGAAGGTATTCAATAATTTTTGATAAATCCAGTGAATTGTTGATGCTTTATACTGATAAAAATTTAGATAAAAGTGATCAAATTTTAGAAATACTTGGGTATAACTACTAAACAAATTTAAATATGAAAAAAATAATTTTAATACTGTCAATTTTTAGTTTCATCTTCTCAACAAATTTATTTTGCCAAAATAAGTTTGGACATATTCATTCTGAAAAACTACTAATGCTTATGCCTGAAACTGTTGAGGCTGAAAAAAAGATTCAAGAATTTAACAAAATGCTTGAAGAACAACTTCAAACTATGTTTAATGAATACCAAAATAAAGCTGGAGAATTTCAGGCTAACGAAAGTTTAATGACTAATGTTGTTAGAGAAACTAAGTTAAAAGAAATTCAAGATTTAGAAGTTAGAATTCAGGAATTTCAACAAACAAGTCAACAAAGTAGCCAAGATAAAAGAACTGAAATCTTAGCTCCAATTTTAGAAAAGGCTCAAAATGCAATTGATCAAGTAGCATTAGAAAATAATTATACATACATATTTGATATAGCTATTGGTTCTATTGTCTATGGTAAAGACTCAAACGATATTACAGAATTAGTTAAATCAAAAATGGGAATTCAATAACTTATTTTTTAGATTTTTTCAATGAATTCAAAAGAATCTATAGGTGTATTTGATTCTGGAATAGGAGGACTAAATGTAGTTTATTCTCTTAAAAAGATTTTACCTAATGAAAAAATCATTTACTTTGGTGATACCAAAAACTTACCCTATGGTAATAAACCTCCAANTAAAGTCAAAGAATTTAGCTTAAAAATTTCTCAGTTTTTTATTAATAAAAATTGTAAATTAATAGTATTAGCTTGTAATACTGCTTCCGCATTAGCTTATGATTATATAAAAAAAAAATATAACACACAATGCCTTTTAATAAACATTATTGACCCAGTAGTTGGTTATGTATCAAAGTTTGAAAAAAAAAAAATAACAGTTATTGGTACAAAAAATACAATATATTCAGATACTTATAGAAAAAAAATAATTGAACTAAATAATTCTATTAAAATAAGATCTTACTCAACTCCTGAGTTAGTCCCAATTATTGAAAATGGATTTTTTAGTAACTCTATTGATAAAATTGCTTTGAACAAATCTTTAAACAAAATTCAAAATATAGATTATGATTATTTATTGCTTGGATGTACACATTACCCATTAATTGAAAATAAAATTAAACTTTTAATTAAGAAAAAAATAAAAATAATAAATTCAAATAAAATTATTTCAAAATATATTTATGACAAATTGTTTGAAAATAAATTATTAAATAATAAAATTAAAAAAAATATAATTGAAATCTACTATTCAAAATATGACGAGTCGTTTATAAATTCTGCAAAAATTTTTTTTGGAAATAATATTAAATTAACTAAGCATGAAATTTAATCTAATAATTTCAATAAAATATCAATATTTGGGCTCAATATAATTTCTGTTCTTCTATTTCTTGCTCTATTCTCTTTTGAATCATTTTTCACTAAAGGATTGAATGAACTTCTTCCTGATGCCTCAATTCTCTCTGGCTTTATACCTTTATTATTTAATATTACTCTAACGATTGATGTTGCACGTAAAACACTCAAATCCCAATTATCTTTAATGATACCTGAGCCATTGTATGGTATACTATCAGTATGACCTTCAACGGTAATATTAATAGTTGATTGTTGAGCTAAAATATTTGATAATTTTATCAAAGCTTTCTTACCATTACTGTTAATCTTCCAACTTCCTGATGAAAAGAGTAGACTATTTTCTAATGAAATATATAGTTTACTATTTCTAACTTCAACATTTAAACCTTCACCTTTATAGCTTAACAAGGCGTCACTAATCTTACTTTTCAATTCACTTAGGGTTCTATCTTTATTCTCTAAATTTTTCCTTAATTCATATAGTTCATCTTCTCTTTCCTTAATATCTTGTTCTCTTTCATTCAAACTAATTTCCATCTGGCTAAGTTTTTCAATTAATTCTTTATTTTCTCTTGACTGATTTGCCATGGTATTAGAATTATTTTTAATTAATAATTCGTAAGAAAGGTTTAAATTATCGTATAATTTCTCTTTTTTTCTTAATTCTCTTCCTAAGGTCAAAGTATCATTCTCTAATTTTTTAGTTCTTGATGAAATTCTTATTAAATTGTCATTTAATTCAATATTTAATATCTCTAGATCTTGATTTATTTTTTTTATTTTATCATTTTCTTTAGTAAAATCAGCAAGGTTTGTATCTAACTCTTTATATTTTTCAATTGAAACACAAGAATTAAAGATTAGTAGTATTGTTAATAAAAAATAAACTAACTTCGTCATAANTTATAAAAACTTAGTTGTAATTTTACAAAAAAAAGTACAAAAGCGAAAACATGAAGCTAAAAATATTATCATTTTNTTTTTTCATTTTACATAATTTATTTAGCCAAGATATTCTGCCTTGTGGTAAAAATATAATGTCTAATTTAGCAATTTCTAATGAACCTAATCTAAAAAAAAATTTAGATAGTTTAAAAAATCAACAAAACTCAATTTTAGATAAAATTTCTTTTAAAAATAATTATATAATTCCAACTGTTATTCATATAATTCACGATGGTGGTAGTTCTAATATTTCAAATGATCAAATATATGATGCTATTAGAATTATTAATGAGGATTTTAATAAGTTGAATGATGATACGATATATGTCAATGAAGAATTTACCAATATTATAGGTGACATAGGAGTAGAGTTTAAACTAGCTCAAATTGATGAATTTGGAAATTGTACTAAAGGAATTACAAGAACTTTCTCAAGTTTAACCAATAACGCATATGAAAATGTGAAAAATCTAGTCAAGTGGGATCCAAGTAAGTATCTAAACATTTGGGTAGCTCAATCATTAGCAATTGATGCTGGAGGATATTCCTATTTTCCAGGAAGTGCACCTAATAATGATGCAAATGCTGGAATAGTTATCTTAGCATCTCAGTTTGGTAGCATTGGTCAGTCTTACTCCTCTAACTCAGCTGCAAGAAGTTTAACTCACGAAATAGGTCACTACTTAAATTTAGAACATACATGGGGCTCTGGTGAACAAGGAGAAAATTCTAACTGCTTTGATGATGATGGTATTAATGACACTCCTAATACAATTGGATCTCAGTCTTGCAATTTGAATCAAATATCATGTAATAGTATTGATAATGTTCAAAATTATATGGATTACTCTACTTGTGGATATATGTTTACTCAAGGGCAAAAAAATAGGATGATTCTAGCTTTAGAATCTGGAAATCCATGGCAAAATGCACCTAGAAATAATCTTCATACTGAAGAAAATCTTATAGCTACGGGTGTCCACACGTCCACTGAATATTCAGAATGCATTGCAATTATTGATTTTCGACCTGAAAAAAGAATTTCTTGCGTAGGAGATTCTGTTAAATGGGAAAACTACTCTTATAATTTTGACTCTCTGTTATCCTATGAGTGGTTTTTTGAAGGTGGAAGTCCAAATTATTCTAATGAAAAAAATCCAAATATTGCATATTTTGAAAGCGGAGAATATTATGTATCATTGACTATTACTACTCCTGCAGGTAGCGCCTCTAGAACTATTTCAAACTCAGTTATAATTCAAAATAACTCCGCCATTTTAAGTCCAAATATTATAGATTTTAACTCAAATAATTTTCCTTACAGTAGTAGTAATCAATGGTTATCAGAAAATAATTTTTCTAATTCAACTTGGCATTGGAATCAATATGGAAGTAATAGTTCTATAGGTTCAATTAGAATAAGAAGTTTTAATTTTGAAAATGATGATCCAAAAAAAATTTACTCTCCAAAGTTTAATCTCGAAAATTTGACTTCCCCATCATATTTATATTATGACTATGCATATGCAAAAAAAAGTGATGAAAGTAATGATATTTTAAAAATTAAAGTTTCAAATGATTGTGGATTAAACTGGATAACAAGATTATCAAAAAATACTGATAATCTTACTACTGTTAATAATAATTATTTCTTCTCATTTATCCCTACAAATAATAACTGGGAAGAAGAAAAAATTAGTTTAACACCATGGATAGGTGATTCATTAGTTCAATTTTTATTTGAATTTAGTGGTAATGAAGGAAATTATTTATATATAGATAATGTAAGAATAGGTAATATTGATTTAAGTGTTAATGAATTTGATTATAGTGAACAAAAATTTAGAGTATTTCCAAATCCAGTCAATAAAAATTCAATAATTCAATTTGAACTTAATTATGATTCAATAATTCAATTTGAATTATTTAACCTAATAGGAAATTCTTTTGGAAAATATAAAAACTTATTCCAAAAAGGTAACCATGCTTTGAAATTCTTCGATTATTTTTCTCCCCTATCTCCTAGTATTTATTTTTTAAAACTTAATTCCTCTAATAATATTCATACAATTAAAGTTATTCTAAATTAGTGATCAAATTCAAATAAAATTGGACAATGATCTGAATGAATTACGTCTTTTAATAAAATAACATTTTTGATTTTACTTTTCAATGATTCACTGACTATATGATAATCTATTCTCCATCCTTTATTTCTTTTTCGTGAATTTGCTCTGTAACTCCACCAAGAATAGTTATTTGGTTGTTTATTGATAAATCTAAAGGAATCAATATATCCACAATCTAGAAAATTTGTAATCCACTGTCTCTCTTCAGGAAGAAATCCTGATGAATTTTTATTGACTTCTGGATTGTGAATATCAATTGGTTTATGACAAATATTAAAATCTCCTGAAATGATTAAATTTTGTTTCTTGTTACTCAATTTTAAAATATATTGTTTGAAATCTTTCAGAAATTTAAATTTATATATTTGCCTTTCTTCACCAGATGTTCCAGAAGGGAAATACACAGATAATACTGAAAAGTTATCAAAGTCAAGTCTGATAACTCTTCCTTCAATATCATGTTCTTCTTTTTCCATTCCATAATTTACATTCAAAGGCTTTAATTTAGATAAAATTGAAACACCACTATATCCTTTTTTTTTGGAAGAAAACCAATAATTATAATATCCAAGTTTTTCAAATATTTTGTTATCAAATTGATCAAGATTAGCCTTAACTTCTTGCAAACATATAATATCAGGATTAGCAATTTCTAGCCAATTTTGAAACCCTTTTTTTAACACAGATCTTATACCGTTGATATTGTAAGTTATTATTTTCATTTTGTTAAATCTCTATATATAACTTGATAGCAATCAATACTAATTTGGCTGAAGATTTGATTTTNTTTTGAATATTTTAGGATATCTTTTTTATCAAAATTCTTAATAGTTAATATACTCAAGTTCTTATTTATGTTGATACTAAATTTTAAATTTAGAATACTTATTAATTTATCCATTTTAAAAATATCATTTTCTGTGAAGCAAATTAAGGATTTTGGTAGTATTTTGATTTGATTCAGTTGAATATTCAACTTTGAGAAAATAGAAAAAAAATATTTCATATCTAAATCATTTAAAATATCCTCAGATTTTTTTTTAAACAAAATTGAAATTTGATTTTTTTTTAAATTATAAAATTTGATTTTTTTTTGATTCTTATAATTACAAATTACAGTTCCTTTTTCTTCAGGATTATTAAATGACTTTACTTCTAATTTAATATTTTTTTTTTCTAAAGGGATTATTGTTTTCTGGTGAATGATTGAAGATCCGTAAAATGCAATCTCAAAAGCATCTTTGTATGATAAAAAGTCTATTTTATTAAATTTTTCAAAATATTTTGGATCAGCTGTTAGAACACCTGGAACATCCTTCCATATAATTAATTTTTTAACGTTCAACGAACTAGCAATTATTGATGCAGTATAATCTGAACCTTCTCTGCCGAGTGTTGTAGTAAAATTATTTTCACTACATCCTATAAATCCCTGTGTAATAATTGAAGTATTCTTATCAATTTTTTTTTTTATAGATTCTTCAGTTAAACTATTTAAAACTGAAGCTGATTGAAAATTTGAATTTGTTTTTATCAGTTTTTTTGCACTTATCCAATCAATTTTAAAATTATTATTTTTTAAAAATTCATAAATAATGATAGAAGAAATAATTTCACCTTTAGATACTATTTGGTCATAATCAAAAGAATAATTTTTAAATTTTAAATTTTTAAATAATTTATTTAATTCAATAAAATGATAATTAATTTTGTCATATAAGTAAATAGGCTCCTCAAAAAGCTCATTTATAATTTTATGATGAAAATCTATTATTATTTTTAAATCATATTTTTTTTTTGTGTAAGCGTTCCTAAGAATATCCTCTAGATAGTTAGTTGTTTTACCTAGTGCTGATACAACTAAAACAAATTTTTCGTTTTTATAATTCAAAAGAATATTTAACATCTGAGAAATACCTTTAGAATTTTTCAAGGAAGAACCACCAAACTTAAATACTTTCATCTATAAATTAGGAAAAGGAGTTATAAAATTTAGAAAATTTCATGAAAAGAAAACTTTAGTGCGGATAGAGGGAGTCGAACCCACACACCTTTCGGCACTAGATCCTAAGTCTAGCGTGTCTACCAATTCCACCATATCCGCTTAAACTAAAATTTTATTTTGCAAATTTATCAATATTTTCAAAAATTCTAATTTAATAAATAAATTAATTAATTTTAAAATTTTAAAACAATAAAATAATAATTAATGAAGTTATCAATTAAGCCTGAAAATATTAGTCCCCAAGAATTACATAAACTTTTACTAAATTTCATTGGACCAAGGCCAATTGCTCTAGTAAGTTCAATTAATNATAAACAGGAAGAAAACCTGAGTCCTTTTTCATATTTTAATATTTTTAGCATTAATCCCCCAATTTTGATTTTTTCTCCTTTAAAAAGACTTAGAAATAATTCAGAAAAAGATACTTTAATAAATGTTAAAGAAGTTAAAGAGGTAGTAATTAATATGGTTAATTATAAAATTGTGGAACAAACATCATTTTCAAGTTCAGAGTTTAGTGCAAATATCAATGAATTCATTAAATCAGGACTTACTCCAATAAAGTCTGATATTGTAAAACCTTCCAGAGTTAAAGAATCTCCCGTACAAATTGAATGTTTAGTTAACGATATCATTTCACTTGGAGATAAAGGTGGAGCAGGTAATCTTGTGATTTGTAAAATTTTAAAAGTACATTTCGATGAAAATTTAACCATTAATTCTGATGAAAAAAAAATCGATCTATCTAAAATTGACTTAGTTGGAAGAATGGGAGGAAATTGGTATTCTAGAAATAGAGGAGAATCTTTATTTGAAATTCAAAAACCAAATAAAAAAATTGGAATTGGATTTGATAATATCCCAAAAAGAATTTTAATGAGCTACATACTTTCTGGCAATGATTTAGCAAAATTAGCTAACATTGAAAAACTTCCTCAAGCAAATTCTATTGAAAAATTTAAAACTAATTCAAAAATTATTGATATATTCAATTCATCATCTAATGATGAAGAAATAAGAGAAAAACTTCACTATCATGCAAAGGAATTATTAAGTGAAAATGAAACTTTTGATGCATGGTGTACATTACTAATTGATAAACTAAATAGAATATAAAATGAGTAACTTATCTACAGAAGGAAAATTAAAAAGAATCCATGAAGAACAAATAATTAATGAAAGGTTTAAAAAAAGAGAATTTGTAATTGAGACTGAAGAGCAATATTCTCAAACTTTGATTTTTCAGTTAGTTCAAGACAAAACTAATATAATTGATAATTTTAAAATAGGTGATAAAATTGAAGTATACTTTAATTTAAGGGGAAGAGAATGGCAAAGAGATACAGATTCTGAAATTAGAGTTTTTAATACTTTAGATGCATGGAGAATTGAAAAATTAACTGAAAATGATTCAATCACTTCAGAAGTTAATGATCAAAACATTGACGCGACTCCTACAAGTGAAAATATTTTAAAAGATGAAGATGAAGATGATTTACCTTTTTAATTAGTACTTTCAAAAAAAATGAAAATTATTAATTTTATTGAAAAACTTTTTAATAAAATACTACCAAGTCCTTTTTCAATTGGAATTTTTTTAACTATTGTATCGATAATTTTATCTACATTTTTCTATGGCGGAAATTCTCCCTTAAAAACTAATTTTAAATTAACAATTAAAAATTGGGAAAATGGAATGTGGGATCCACCACTGTTAGTTTTTTGTTTTCAAATGATGTTAATGTTAATCTTAGGATACTCTTTAGCAAAATGTAAACTAATTGAAAAATTAATTTCTAAAATTTCAATTATTTGTAATAATAACTCATCATCTTGTTTTTATGTTTGTTTTTTTTCCATTCTCATAAGCTACTTAAATTGGGGCCTTGGATTAATATTTGGAGCAATTTTTGTTAAAAAAATTGGAGAATCTGCGACAAAAAAAAATATTTTAATTAATTACCCTTTAATTGGAGCATGTGGGTACTCTGGTTTATTAGTTTGGCATGGAGGATTATCAGGTTCTGCACCAATAAAGGCAGCAGAAAACAATCACTTGATAAATATAATGAGTGGTGTTCGAGATAATTATCAAATTATGAATTTACCCATTAAAATTTCGTTAGAAGATACAATATTTTCATCTATGAATATATTTGTTTCTATATTAACATTAACCATAATCCCTGTTTCAGTATACATTTTAAGTAAATATGTAAAAGTAAAAAGGTATAATTTTAAAAATATCAATGAAATTGAAAAAAAAATTGAAATATCTAATATTCACGGATTTGATAACTCTAGATTAATTTCCAAAATAATGGGTTTTTTAATTATCTGTGTTTCAACCTATAATTCAATAGATTACGTTAAGATTAATTCTTTAGATTTTATTAACCCTAATTTTATAAACTTTACACTTTTAGGATTATGTATATTTTTTCATAATAACTTTTACTATTTTTTAAAATCTATAGAAAGTGGTATAAAAAGCTGTTCTGGTATAATTATTCAATTTCCTTTATACTTTGGTATTATGGGTATAATGAAGTTTTCAGGACTAATTTCAT
The DNA here is from genome assembly GCA_002692065.1 of Flavobacteriales bacterium. Classification (GTDB taxonomy): domain Bacteria; phylum Bacteroidota; class Bacteroidia; order Flavobacteriales; family UBA7430. The sequence continues at coordinate 59,472 of NZJX01000014.1, forward strand.
TATTTTCAAATTTTTTTGTTTCAGTTTCATCTGCATTTACTTTCCCTTTTTATACTTTTCTTAGTGCTGCCATTATTAATATTTTCATACCTAGTGGAGGAGGTCAATGGGCGATTCAAGGACCTATAATTATTGAAACTGCAAATCAATTAAATATTAGTATATCAAAGTGTATTATGGCTCTTGCCTATGGAGATCAAGTTTCTAATATGCTACAACCATTCTGGGCTTTACCTTTATTGGGTATTACAGGTTTGAAAGCAAAAGAAATTCTTCCTTATAGTCTATTTTTGATGATAATAGGCTCAATGATTTTTTTATTGGGCTTAATGATTTTTTAAGTTATATTTTAATTTGCAGATCGATCTATCATATTTCCCAAATTCATAAATGCAAATACTAGTATAATAATTAAAATTCCTGGGAAAAGTGCTAAGTAGAATTTATCTAAAATAATATATGTATAATGATCTTTTACTATTCCTCCCCATGAAGGTGTTGGGGGTTGAACTCCAATCCCCAAAAAACTGAGTCCTGATTCAAGTAGTATTGCTGATGCGAAATTTGAGGCTGAGATAATATAAATAGGATTTATGATATTTGGCAAAATATGTTTGAACATTATCCTAAAATCATTAAATCCTATTACTCTAGCAGACTTAATATATTCAACTTCTATTATACTAATTACTTGACCTCTTACAACTCTAGCTATCTCTACCCACATTGTTAGTCCAACAGCTATAAAAACTTGCCAGTAACCTTTTCCTAATGCTAAGGTAATAGCGATGACCATTAAAAGGGTTGGTATGGACCAAATAATATTTATAAACCAAAGAATAATTTTATCAATTATACCCCCGTAATAGCCTGAAAGTAAACCTAATGGGACTCCTATTACTAAGGAAATGAAAACAGAGATAAATCCAACTGAAAATGAAATTCTAGTAGCTAAAATAAGTCTACTTAAAAGATCTCTACCATATTTATCTGTTCCCAAATAAAAAAATTTTTTGAAAATATAGCCAGAATGATTTGAATATAAACTTTGCAAACTTAATTTTTTATAAAATCCAGAATCATAAGTCAAAAAGTTAATAGTGTCATTTTGAATATTAAAATCTTTTATAGGAATTGAATAATATTTTTTTTCTTCACCAAAAAATATTACTTTAAAAAGGGAGTTTTCAATACTTTTATTTTTTTTTACACGAAGAAAATCTATTTTAGTATTTGGATAAAGTGTAGATAATTCTAAATGCATTTCATTAGCATTTTTTGAATTATCTGGAGCAATTAAATAGCCAAATATTGAAAAAAAAATTGCTAAACAAATAACAATTAAAGTTAAATAAAAAGTTTTATTGATTTTTAACAAAAAATGAAATTAAATTTATAATATTTATTTAAAATTATAAAACTACTAATTATTAATGATTGAAAAAAAAAATAAAACAATCTTGGGCATTGATCCAGGAAGCAATTTTATGGGATTTGGAATAATTGAATATAATAAACAAAATTTAAAATTGATTTTCTATGATGTCCTAATAATAAATAAAAGCAACAATCAATTTAAAAAACTAAAAGTTATTTTTGATTATTGTATTAATATTATTGAAAAATATAATCCTGATGAAATTTCTTTAGAATCAACTTTCTTCGGTAAAAATGTTCAATCGATGATTAAATTAGGTAGAGCTCAAGGAATTGCTATTTCTGCAGGAATTTATAAAAATATTCCTATTTTTGAATATGCACCTTTGAAAATAAAAAAAGCTCTAACAGGAAGAGGCTCCTCTAGTAAAGAACAAGTTGCAAAAATGGTCATGAGATTTTTAAATACTGAAATTAAATATAAATATATAGATTGTATGGATGCTTTGGCTGTTGCAATATGTCATAGTATGCAAAATAATTTGTTTTTAGAAAGAAGTTATTCGTCATGGAAAGACTTTTTGAATAAAAAAAATATAAATACAAGGTAATTTATTATAATTTTGATTTAATTAATTGTCTAATTTTTTCTAATTCAAGGTTGTCAATTTTAAGACGTTGTTTTGAGAAATTAATATCACTTATTTTGTTTAGAGGTACAAGATGAATGTGCGCATGAGGGACTTCTAAACCAACAACTGCAATTCCAATTCTTTTACATTTAACTGCTTTTTTAATACTAAAGGAAATTTTTTTTGCAAATAAAAATAAATTTGAATAACTAGACTCATTTAAATCAAAAATTAGATCTACTTCTTTTTTTGGAACAACTAAAGTGTGACCATAAGATATTGGGGATATATCAAGAAACGCTATATTGAAATCATCTTCGTGAATTATGAATCCAGGTAAATCTTTATTAATAATTCTACTAAATATTGTTGACATTATCTTGAAATATTTAATATTTTAAATTTAATCCTACCAGCAGGGACGATTATTTCACAAATTTCTCCAACTTTTTTACCAAGTAACCCTTTACCAATTGGTGAATTAATTGAAATTTTAGCTTTTTTAAAATCTGCTTCAGTTTCTGCAACCAAGGTATAGGTAATTATATTATTGTTATTTAGATTCATAATTTTGACTTTACTAAGTACTAGAACTTTATCTGAATCAAGTTGAGACTGATCTATGACTCTGGCTCCAGAATACATTTCCTCTAGCTTAGCAATTTTCATTTCTAATAAACCTTGTGCTTCTTTTGCAGCATCATATTCAGCATTTTCTGATAAATCTCCTTTATCCCTTGCATCAGAAATTTGCTGAGATATATTTGGTCTTTCAACAAATTTTAAATGATCTAATTCTTTTTTAAGTTTTTTTAGACCTTCTTCTGTATAGTAAGATACTTTAGTCATAATAATAATTTTAACTTATAAAATTCAAAAAATTAATAAAAGTTACTAATAAATTTAAAAAAAGCTTGTTTACAAAGCTAATCTTACACCGATTGAATTGGGAGAAGATAATGGATTTGACATTCTATATGAATAATCTAATCCAAAAGATGAATCATTACTTAAAGGAATTTCAAATGATAATCCGAAATTTAATCCAGTAAATGCAGTTGACCTACCTCTATTAAATTCTTTATTAATTCCTTCTTCATAAACATAACCTGATCTTAACATAAATAAAGATTTATAATTATATTCAAATCCTAATCCAAATTGATCTTTTGAAAAAGAGTTAGATGTAAAACTTGAAGCTATTGTAACTGAGTGTTCAGAGTCTAGAGTAAAATCATACGAAGCTCCAATATTTAGAGATGAAGGAATTTCAAAAGATTCTACTCTTAAATCATAAGTCATGGCATAATTTTGACCGTGAGAAGTAGTATTTTCATTTCTTATATCATTTCCATCACCAGAATATTGCATTTTTGGACCAACGTTCTTAAGAGCAATCCCAAATTTAATTTGTCTTTTGTCTCCAGTAACATACTGAACCCCAGCATCAATTGCAACTCCAGATGCCTTCAAGTCTGATATACTCTCTGATATCATTTTTACTGTTGAACCACATGAAATATTATCAGTAAACTTTTTTGCATATGAGAAACCTATATTTATATATGATGGTGAATAAAATGCTCCGGTTCCTTCTGGTTGTTCTGTGGTAGTTATCTCAATTTCTCCAAATGCCATTGACATAACTGATAATCCGATTACAGTTTGATTGTCTAGTGATTTAGCAAATCCAAAAGCGTTAATGTTTATATCAGAAAACCAATTAGTTGAGGAGAAAATTAGTTCAGTATTTGAAGTGCCTGTCAAACCGGCAACATTCAAATATGTCGACTCCAAACCACTTGCATTTGCAATATTTATACTACCCCAACCTGATGACCTAGCCCACGGATTAATTAATAGTTCTGTTGCTCCAGCTTGACCTGATCTTTGTTCATTTCCAGCTAAAACATTTGAGGAATAATTTAAGACTATATACAATATAGAAAAAATTATATAAGTTTTATTTTTATTGATAATATTTTTATTCATATGAAAGTTAAACTAAATATGTTAATATTAAAATGAATCTAAGTCAATAGGACGTAAAGCACCAAACCACTTTAAAACCTTTTGACCTAAATCACCAGCATCAATGTGAACTATATATACTCCTGAAGCTATAGCCACATTATCATTATTTTTTAAATCCCAATCCCACCCAGTAACATTTATATCACTATCTAAACTTACTTGTCTAATTAAAGTTCCTGATACATTGTAAATAGAAATATCGCATTTTGTAGGCAGATTAGTTATTCTAACTCTTTGATCTACTTGATCTTTTTCATAATTATTTGAACCATAATATGGATTTGGTACTATTTTTATAAGATCCAAAGCATTCTTTGCTACTTTACTGTTATTAGTGATAGTTTGTATATCATTAGTATTAAACTTTAAATGAATATTACCGGAATTTTCAGAAACAACAGAAGATTCACATTGTGAGTCATCCATCTGATATTGGTCATATTCAGTAGAAACTCTAATTTTGACCTCTATTTCTCCATCCGAAATAGTTGCATTTGTTGATGATAACATTGGTATTGAAACCCATCTTGCATCTCTAAAAACTCTTTTTTTGGAGATAGCTGACGTCATATTTGTTAAGTCATTATAAAATGGGTGATTTTGGGGACTATCACCAGCATATGGACTTCCCATTATATAGGTGTAGTGCCTACCACCAAAAATAACATCATATTCAGCATCAGAGCCACTGAATTCACTAAAAAACGCACCAAACTGATCACCTGAATCAACTCTTGAAGATGGATTCCATATCATGTCATCTCCATTATCATTTGGATGATCTGAAGACTCTCCAAACATTATATTTAACCTAATCCCTTTATCTAAATCTATAGCATATCCAGGAAACCAGGAGAATCCATTAGTACCACTATTATCAGGATTACCAAATTTATCGACGGACGGATTTGCCTTCAAACTTAATCTATCATCAACAGTCGCAGTTTCAATAACCGGACATCTTGTCCACAAAGATTTATCCTCTGTAAAGACAATATCTACTGAAGTTAGATAATCTAATCTACTTTGGAACTGAGCACCTGGAGCATTGTATACAGGTGAGTGAGCAAAGGGTTTTTCTTCAGAGTCAGCTCCTACCAAACGATAAGGAGCCCAGACTCCATTTAATATTTTTTCAAATGACTGACTGTCATCAATTCCAATAAAATCTGTTGAATCAGTTCCTGATCTTATCCAATTTTCAGGATAAATAAACCAATCACCAGCTTGCGTTTGAAAAAAATCTTCGCTATCATTAATATAATCTAACCAAGATGTTGAATTATCTTTTATTTCAACTGCACTTAAAAAACCATTATTTGAAGATACATCTGTACCATTATCTCCAGAATTAATTCCATCTAACAATGTTACTGAAAGCCCCCATTCTGGGATCAACTGTTCATTTTTTACTGAAATTACTTGTTCAGAAAATACTGTATCAGATAAGGTATTATTAACAAGGATCCATTCTGCATTGCTTCCACTTCCGATTAATTTAAATATAAATTCTGTATTTTGAGGTACTCCTAAGGGATCTACAACTTTTATATTTACTGGAGCTCCATCAACTGCATATCCTGTTTCAGGTATACAAAACTGAGAAATTAGTAAATTTTTCGTTTCATCAGAAAGTTCAAGTTCCAAACCTCCATTTCCAATCCCTTCGATTCTCTTCATATTTGGTATTGTACCATAATCGGAATTTTGAATAGTTCCACCAAATTCGGCATTAGGCTTGTGCGGAATTCCTGTATATTGTTTGATATTTTTTCTTCCGGCAAGAAATGGTTTTTTTTGACCTAGTAAACTTGGAGCATAAGGATCATTTGGATCGGGTACTTGGTCTGGTGAATATTCTAAAAACTCATTATAAGCATAAGCTATTGGTAAATAGTAGTATGTTTTATTATTTATTAGTGAATTATTCCCTGAAGCAAATAAATCTTGTAATATTGAAACACTGTGGGATATGCCAGAATTTGAAGCTTCAATTGTCATGTTTTGGGGAACACTTGCTTGAAGTTCTTGATCAAAATAAAAATTAGTCAACTGAGCTATTGGATCATTTCCATCTTCATCTAAAGTTACTAAACCATTTGAGTTTTTAAAATTCTTTATATCACATTGAAAAATTAATCTTGCCTTTTCTACATCATAAACATCTGAAGCAGTAACTGTCTCGTCTTTAAGCTGAAATATTTGGTATCCCTCAAAAGAATATTCATTACGAAATGTGTCTGTTTGAGCTTCATCATAAAAACCTAAAATATTAACTTCATCTGCTTCTAAATAAGCTTCCTGATAATTATTTGAAGTGTTAGAATTAGTCAAAGTAATTATTAATTCCTTATCTAATTCTTGAATTGTAAGATTAGGAGCATCTGGTCCATCTAAAACTTCAAAACAAACATCGAATAACTTTTGAGCCTTGTCATCAGCAAGCCTCATAAGCTCAACAGATGCAAATGCTCCTCCTTCATTTGCTCTTGCCCAAACAACTCCTGTAGTAATTGTATTTAACGCTCCTGGTTCAAGAGTAAAAGGTCCAGCAGATTGAATGAATCTTCTGTCTGCAGGGGGGTTACCTGCTGTTTGTTCAGTCCAAACATCTGAAAACTGAGGATCAGTATCCCCTGGAAACATGTAACTACAAGGAATCCCAGACGGATCTCTACCATCAGCTCCATAGGTCATTGGTTGATTATCTAACCAAATTCCTCTTAGATAATTATAATAATCAGTAGCCACATCAGGATTACCATCAACAGTACCGTTTATGTTATTGTAATAAACAAATTTTGACATAATTATTTGTTCACCTGGCTCATCAATTTCACCATCCCCATCGTTATCTAATCCATCTTCTTCGTCAGCCAGAGGTCCTCTAAAAAAATCAACACCTATTGCTGGGGGATTTGAGCCATATCCAACAGCTGTTCCGTCGTCTTCATCTCCATTGTAACAATAACCCAAACCTCTTTGTACATCACAACCAACATAATCGTCTTGATAATCTCCTAGATCAGGATCTACCCATACACCAAACCAGGTTTCATTTAATGGTTGGTGTGATCTATTTATAATTTTGTAATTATAAAATGTCATATTGTTAATCTCATCGTTAGTTGAGAAAGCAAATGCTTGGGCTTGAATTTCAATTCCAATTGATGTTTCAGACTGAGACTCCGTATGTATGTTTCCGTTATCATTATATACCCACCACAGGGTTTGATCACCAAATAACATGTCAGCTTCTTTACAATTAAGATTTCCATCAATATTATATTCAGGATAATCTCCAGCTAAAGGATCGTAAAATCCATCACCGTTAGCATCATAAAATGGGGCTAAAGACTCTTGAGCATAATAGGGGGCTGTTGAAACTTCAGCGTCATATCCTGAAAACCCACCTTGTAGATTGTCAGTATTTCTGTTTCCAGGATATTCCAAAATTGATTTAGGAATAGAGTAATCTGGAAAGTCAACAGATGGTTCATCAGAATTTAAGTACCCGATAAACTCTTCAACCTCAGTTCTGTATATTACATGATGATTATCGTATTGAGCACAAATAGATGCATCAGTTGATCCGTAGTTTGGGTTGGGAAATTGATCCTCAGTTAATCTAACATTATCTAAGGGTCCAGGCCAAAAATCATTACCCGATTGTCTATATGTTTGACCTGCAACTTTTAAATTTCCTTGATCATCTAAACCACCAATCCACAAAGCTCCTGCAAACATTGAATGTTTTCCAGAACCTTGAGGGATTTCATATCTTCCATTATTTAAATCCCACCACATGTCACCTCCATTTAAAATTGTGGTCTTAACGTTATTAATATCCAATAAGGTTTGTGCTGTACCTGCTGCGCAATTGAAGGCTAAAGTTTGCAAGGGATTATTAAAATTAGAGTTATTTACATTATCATTTTCCTTAGCTATCATCAGTGTCGAAACTAGAAATAAAAATGTACACAAAAATTTATAATTTAATTTTCTCATAATTTAAAAGAATTTTTTTTAAAATTAAAAGTCAAACATTAGACCAAGCCTTATTGTTCTTGGTCTTGTATAATTACTAGGGTTATTTAGCTTCACGGTATATAAGTCAGCAAATGAAGCAGGGCTTAATTGGTCTTGAATATCATTCACACCGACTGCAGTAGATAAATATCCATCATCATCAGGATTACCAGTGAACTGGTAAACATTCACAATATTAGCGGTATTAAGTATATTTTGGACTTGTAGATAAATATTCATTAAACCTGAATTTTTGTTGTCTTCATTACCCCAATAAATATTGAAGCTTTTATTTAGTCTTAAATCTAACCTGTAAGTCCAAGGCAACCTTGAACCATTAATTGTCCCTTCTAAGTAAGCTCTATTATTAATTCCAAACATTGCTTCTCTGGTTGCATTTAATTGCCTACTATAGGGAGTTCCTGACCCAGCAGTAGCTATCAAATTTACTCCCATATTTGCTAATATTTCTCTTCCATTAACAACAGGTCCATTATATGATCTTCCAGATCCATATCTAAAATCTAAAACTGTAGTAATATTATGTCTTTGATCATAATCAAGTGGTAACGTAGTTCTTAGATTTGGTTGTTCCGAAGTAACTATATTTGCCCCTGAGGTTGCATTTGAACCTGATCCATCTGCAAATTGCATAGTATAATTTGCATTTATAGTTACATTTTTGGTTCTCCTTAATTCATAGGCAAGTGAGAGACCTTTTACAGTTCCAAAATCGATATTTCCATATGTAAAATATTCTATAGGAAATGCATAAGGAATTCTCGTATATTGAATCATATCTCTCATTTCTCTATAAAAAGCATTTATTGTTAAGGCTGAACTAGATGATAACGCTTGTTTAAATCCAATTTCATAATTAGTAGTTTTTTGAGGTTTTAAATTTGGATTAAAAACTGAACTAGTAGTTTTGTAAGCTAAAAATAAGTAATCCAGTGGATTCATTCTATTTCCTGAAGGTCTTTGTGTTAAAACATCGTAATAAGCGTAAAACATAGCTTGATCAGATATAGGAAAATTAAAAGATATCCTAGGCATTATTGTTACTTGAGGAATATAATCTTCAAATGCATCAGCTGACAAACCCTTGTTAAGTGCATCATCTCCATCAAGTAATGCTTCGGGATTAGCAAGCATTGGTAAAACTCCTTTGGAAACATTTAAAATGTTGGGATCATTTATTGGTAACCCTTCTGCATCATACCAGTTTTCACCATTTCTATATCCAGTAATTGAACTTGGATTTGAATTATCATTTACATATACTACATAATCTGAGCCAATATTAGATGGATGATTTCCAAATTGAGAAACTTCACCTGCTGTCAAAACATTATATATAGAATATGGATCTTTTAAAACTTCTTGATTTGCATCATACCTATCTACCCTAACACCTATATTAAAAATTAAATCTTTAAATGCAAATTTATCTTGAATATATCCAGCAACATAAATTGGTTGAAAAGCACCTATTTCTCTTTTATAATTTCCATTTTCGTCTTTATCAGTTAAAAATTCATTGATTCCTGGTTGGACACCATCAATTAAATTTCCTTGATAATCATACCCATACCATGAAGCGTAATTTGAACCATTATTTAAAAGTCCGTCTGGGCTAAACATTCC
>NZJX01000015.1 GCA_002692065.1 Flavobacteriales bacterium
ACATCGACGGGGGGGTTTGGCACCTCGATGTCGGCTCGTCACATCCTGGGGCTGGAGAAGGTCCCAAGGGTTGGGCTGTTCGCCCATTAAAGTGGCACGCGAGCTGGGTTCAGAACGTCGCGAGACAGTTCGGTCCCTATCTGTAGTGGGCGTTAGAAATTTGAGAAGACCTGCCTCTAGTACGAGAGGACCGAGGCGGACTAACCTCTAGTGTACCTGTTGTGACGCCAGTTGCATCGCAGGGTAGCTATGTTGGGACGAGATAAGCACTGAAAGCATATAAGTGCGAAACTCACTTCAAGATAAGATTTCTTTTAAGGGTCGTAGAAGACGACTACGTTGATAGGTCACAAGTGTAAAGGTGGCAACATCAAAGCTGAGTGATACTAATTACCCGTATACTTCCTTTTCAACTATTAATTTGTTCCTACTATTGTGTTTTTTCTCTGTCTGTATTTATTTAAAATTTTATGGTGGCTATAGCGATAGGGATCACCTCTTCCCATTCCGAACAGAGAAGTTAAGCCTATCTGCGCAGATGGTACTGAGTAATATCGGGAGAGTATGTCGCCGCCTTTTTTAAGTCCATTTTATTTATAAGATGGACTTTTTTTTTATGTTTTATTTAAACCAAGTTCTTTTATTCTTTCATTTAAATATTCACCAGCAGTAATATCGTTATAACTTTTTGGTGTATTTTTGTCAATACATGAATTAAGACACTTAAGTGACACATTGGAATGTGGATGAAGAAAAAATGGTATAGAATATCTTGATTTACTCCACTGATGTTTTGGAGGATTGACAACTTTATGTGTAGTAGATTTTAGTTTATTATTTGTTAGTCTCTGTAACATATCACCAACATTTACAACAATTTCATTTGACTGTGTATCTATTTTTATCCATTTCTTATTTTTATTTAATACCTCTAAACCTTCTGCAGATGCTCCTATTAGTAATGTTATTAAATTAATATCTTCATGCTCAGCAGCTCTAACAGCATTTTTTGGTTCTTTAGTTATTGGTGGATAGTGAATTGGTCTCAAAATACTGTTACCATTTAAAATTTTATTATCAAAATAAAATTCATCTAAATTTAAATATATAGATATAGCTTGAAGTAGAACCCTCCCTAAATTTTCTAATTCTAGAAATACTTTATTTCCAATATTATTAAATTCAGACAATTCATCTACAATTATATTTTTTGGATAATTTAATATATTAAGTTTTTCAGTCTCTAGTTCTTGACCAAAATGCCAAAATTCTTTTAAATCTCCTTGATTATTATTTTTTGCATGTTCTTTCCCAAATGGAACATATCCTCTTTGACCAGATAATCCATATATTTCATATTTTTTTTTTGTATTAGTTTCTAAATTGAAAAATTTTTCAACTTGGGCATAAATATTTCTTAATAATTCATTTTTAATTCCATGATTTTTGATAGTAACAAATCCAATATTTTCAAAACTTTCGCCAATTTTTTGAACAAAATCAAGTTTGGTATTGTGATTATCATTTTTAAATTCATTTAAATTTAGAATTGGTATTTTGTCCATTTAATTTATATATTAATTAATATTTTCATATTTATTCAATTAAATTTATAAATTTAATTGAATAAAACATAAAACAGTAAGAGTAATTTAATATTAATCATGGAAAAAATTGTTTATGATAGAAATGGTTTAAATGATGAAGACCTAAAAAAATTATATGTAAATCTTTTAAAACCAAGATTGATTGAAGAAAAAATGCTTATATTACTGAGACAAGGTAAAATTAGTAAATGGTTTTCTGGTATTGGTCAAGAAGCAATTTCAGTTGGAGTAGCATGTGCAATGGATGATGATGAATATATTCTACCAATGCACAGAAATTTGGGTGTTTTTACAACTAGAAATATTCCACTTAACAGATTGTTTTCTCAATTTCAAGGTAAGTATAATGGATACACTAAAGGAAGAGATAGATCTTTTCATTTTGGAGTAAACAATTTTCATATTGTTGGAATGATATCTCATCTTGGTCCTCAATTAGCTGTTGCTGATGGAATTGCACTTGGTAATATACTTAAAGACAATAAAAAAATATGTGTTGTTTTTACTGGTGAGGGAGGTACTAGCGAAGGAGATTTCCATGAAGCACTTAATATTGCATCTGTTTGGAACCTACCATTAATTTTCTTGATAGAAAATAATGGATATGGTTTATCTACCCCTGTTTCAGAACAATATAAATGTGATAAATTATCTGATAGGGGAATTGGTTATGGAATAGACTCATATAATATTGATGGAAATAATATCCTTGAAGTTTATAAAACAATTAGTAAAATTTCAAAGGATATTAAAAAAAAACCCCGTCCCATATTAATTGAATGTGAAACATTTAGATTAAGAGGTCATGAGGAAGCCTCTGGAATTAAGTATGTCCCTGAAAAATTAATTAAATTCTGGAAAGAAAGAGATCCAATTAAAAATTTTGAATATTATTTACTTAAAAATAAAGTTATTGATATTGAATATATCAGTAAAATTTCAACTGAAATTAAAAATGAAATTAATTCGTCTCTGGATATTGCATTTAAAGAAAAAAAGGTGAAATTCAATTTGGAATCTGAAATTAATGATGTTTTTTTTGATTTTAATTTTAAACTAATAAAACCTGTAAAAAATACTAAAAAAGTAATAAGAATGGTCGATGCTATTTCAGATGCAATTAATATTTCTATGAAAAAATATAATAATTTGATAATTATGGGACAAGATATTGCTGAATATGGCGGTGTTTTTAAGGTTACAGAGGGGTTTCTTGGTAAATATGGAAAGGATAGGGTAAGAAATACACCTATTTGTGAATCTGGAATATTAAGTGCATCTCTTGGATTGTCAATAAATGGGTTCAAGTCTATAGTGGAAATGCAATTTGGTGATTTTGTTACTTCAGGTTTTAATCCAATTGTTAATAATTTAGCAAAAGTCCACTATAGATGGGGACAAAATGCTGATGTGGTTATTAGGATGCCCTGTGGAGCTGGAGTAGGTGCAGGTCCTTTTCATTCTCAAACTAATGAAGCTTGGTTTGCACACACTCCAGGTCTTAAAATTGTATATCCAGCCTTTCCATCTGACGCTAAGGGTTTGTTAATTTCTTCAATTGATGATCCAAATCCAGTAATGTTTTTTGAACATAAAGCTATTTACAGAAGTGTATCCGAGGAAGTATATATATCAGAATATAATATTCCCTTAGGTGAAGCAAATATTATCAAAAGTGGTGACGAATTGACTATCATCACTTATGGAATGGGAGTACACTGGGCAATTGATATTTTGAATAACAATAAAAATATTTCAGCAGATTTAATTGATCTTAGAACTCTAGTTCCNTTAGATAAAGATAAAATTTTTAATTCAGTTAAAAAGACTAATAAAGTAATCATTTTACATGAAGATAACTTATGCTATGGAATTGGAGCTGAAATCTCTGCTTTAATCACTGAAAACTGTTTCCAGTTTCTAGATGCACCTGTTATAAGATGTGGAAGTTTAGATACACCAGTTCCTTTTGCATCAGAACTTGAATTAAATTATCTAGCAAAAAGCAGATTTGAAAAAAAATTATTAAATCTACATAGATACTAAATTAATTTATTTACAATATCTAATATTTTTTTTTCTTTTTTTATTGTTTTTTGAACAATTTCAGCTGATTTTTTTAAAATATTTACTTTAAAATTAATGTCTTTTAAATCATAACAATTTATCTTAACATTAAGATATGCTCCAATTACAGCAGATCTGGCACACAATGCAGCAACACCAGCGTCAGATATAGAATTAGGATTTCCAATCNTAGCCATTTTTTTTATTATTTCAAAAGATTCATATGACAACTCCATTATTTCAAATGGAATTAAAATTGCATTTTTAGTATTTTGTATTATTAATTCTTGCTTATATTTAATTTCATCATCTGAATTTTCAGGTAATTTATATGAACTTAGGATATTATTAAAACTTTCAGTATCTCTATCCACCAGATTGATTAGTTTATTTTTTAATTCTTCTCCTTTAGTTGCATAAATTGAAAATTCTTCCCATTTTTCATCCCACCCTCTTTTGTGAGCTGATAAATTCGCAACCATAGTAGCTAAAGATGCTCCTAGAGCACCTATATATGCAGATACAGAACCTCCTCCTGGAGTAGGACTATCTGTACTAGTTTCGTCTGTAAAATCTTTGAGAGATAAATTTATCAACTTATTTTTAGATTCATTATTAATTAAATATTCAATTATTCTCTTATCTGGATTAAATTCAGAAATTTCATTTAAACCTAGTGTTTTAATAGCAATTTTAATTATTTCTTTTTCTGGAATTCCAGTAGATCTTTTTTGTTTTTTTATAAAATATAATCCCGCATCAATCAAAACTTTTTTAGGGACTAATCCAATTAATTCAGAACCAGTTACTCTCAATCCACGTTTCATTGCTTTTTTTTCAGTTTCATCAAATGCTTGATGAAGAGGAGTTGATTTTAAATCTGTAATATTCATTGTAACTTGACATATACCATATTCTTTTATATACCAACCTATTGCTTTGACTCCTTTAAGAGTTCCTGGAGTCCATATATTATTTCCATTTTTATCCTTTAAGATTTCTCCAGTTAACAAATTATTTTTTCTTTTCAATCTTCCTTTTTCTCTAATATCAAATGCGACCGCATTTGCTCTTCTGGTAGATGTAGTATTAAGATTTATATTATAGGCTATTAAAAAATCTCTTGCACAAATTGCAGTAGCACCATATCTCTCTATTAATTTAAAGTCAGTAGGGCCATAATCTGGTTTCCATTCATCATTTAAGAGCTTGCTTTTTAAAGCCTCATACTCTCCACTTCTAACATATGCTAGATTACTTCTTTTATGAATTTTAGCAGAATTTTCGTAAAGATAAACTGGTATATTAAGTTCATTACCTACTTTTTTTGCAAGTTTATTTGAATAATAGATAACTTCCTTCATTGAAATATTTTGAATTGGAATAAGAGGACATACATCTGTTGATCCCATTCTTGGGTGTTCTCCTTTGTGATTTCTCATGTCAATTATTTCGGATGCCAATTTAATTGCAAGAAAAGCAGCGTCAATAACTTTTTCAGGTTCACCTACAAATGTAAAGACACTTCTATTTGTAGCTTTACCAGGGTCAACATTAAGAAGACTTACTCCCTCAATACTTTTAATTTCATTTGCTAATTTTTGAATAACTTTATTATTTCTTCCCTCTGAAAAATTTGGGACACATTCTATAATTTGTTTCATTAAAATAAACTTAATAATTATCTATATAAGTGAAAAAAACCTATTATCTCTCTTTTTTTTGAATTAGTATATCTATTTATTTTATAATTAATTTTATAAGAATATACTCCTTCTGGGACCTCTTTTCCATTGGTATTTTCACCATTCCAACTTGGAAAATTGTTATTAGAATTAAGTGAAATAATATGTTTTCCCCATTGATTAAATATTTCTACTGAATAATCAGTTGATTTACACATTTTTTCAAAATCTTCAGCTGAATTATGATTATTTATGGGTTTAAATTCATTGTTAAAATTGTCAGCATTTGGAGTAAAAATATTAGGCATATTTAAAGAACAATTACATTCATTAAATATTGATGAAACAATATTTTTTGAGGCAATTATCCCACAACTATTTTCAATTTCAACATAGAATTCATGTAGATAATTATAATCAATAAGATCTAGAATATTTAAAATTTCAATAGTATTTTCTGTCATGGTATCTTCTCCTATGACATTATTATCAAGATACCAAAAATGAACTTTATCATATTGATTTGTTTCTAGTACTGGATTATTTTCTATACAAATTTCAACAATCGAGTCAATATTTAAATCATTATTAAATGAAACAATAAAATCAAATTCTTCCTCTTCTAATATTACATCAAAAGAATCAAAAATTGAATCAATTGAAATAAAGGTACTGTCAATAAAAATTGAATCATATAAAATAATTGAATAATTTCCAGATTCATTAATTTGAATGGATGAGTCACTAGAGTAGGTATTCCCATTAAATAACCATGTAAATTCGTAACCATCAAAGTTATTAGGCACATTTATATTTGTGTCAAGATTTTCACATATTACCAAATCTTCATAAACATTTAATTCTTGGGATAGAAGTATTTTAAAATCAATAATTAATATAAAAATTAATATTATTTTTTTCATTTTTTTTTTTTTAAAAGGTTATTTTTTTTCCATTAATAATAATATTTTTAATACTATTATCTCCATAATTATATGGCAAGTATGAATATGAGGAAATTTTTTCAGTTATGAAAATATTTCCTTTTTTACCTTTTGTAATACTCCCCTCAGATTCACTAATTCCTATTGCATAAGCTCCATTTATTGTTGATGCGTTTATAACTTCTTCAGGAGTCAAATTCATTTTTAAACATCCCAATGAGTTTACAAAATTCATATTACCTGATGGAGATGTTCCAGGATTATAATCAGACGCTAAACAAACAGGTATATTATTATCGATTAACTTTCTGGCAGGTGAGTAGGGTATATTAAGAAAAAATGAGCATGTTGGTAAAAGAGTTGCAACTGTTTTACTTTCTTTTAAAATCTTAATATCTTTTTCACTTAATATTTCTAAGTGATCAACAGATATACAATTTAATTCAACAGCAGTTTTAATCCCATTGATATCATTAAATTGATTTATATGAACTTTTGGAATTAATCCAAATTTTTTACCATTTGTTATTAAATTTCTCATTTCATCAACTGAAAAATAGTCTTTTTCACAAAATACATCTATAAAATCAGCTAATTTCTTATCGTGAATTTTTGGTAACATATCATTAATTATGAGATCGATATATCTTTTTCTATTTTTTTTATATTTTTTTGGAATAGAGTGAGCTCCAAGAAAAGTTGATTTGATAGTTATTGGAAAGTTTTTTTTTAATTTATCTATTACTCTCAACATTTTTAATTCACCATTAGTACTCAAACCATATCCACTTTTAATTTCTATAGCACCTGTTCCGAGACTTATTATTTTTTTAAGTCTTTCCTCTGAAATTTTATATAATTCATTTTCAGAAATTTTGTCAATAGAATTTACTGAACTTAATATTCCGCCTCCTTTAGTATTTATTTCCTCATAACTCATTCCATTAATTCTGTCAACAAATTCATTTTCTCTAAAATCACTGAACACAAGGTGAGTATGAGAATCTACCCAGCATGGAAATACCATCCCAAAATCTGCATCTATTAATTCAACTTCACTATTGAAAGATATTTCATTTATATTGAGGGATTTCATTTCTCCATAATCAGATATTAATCCATTTTCAATTAATAAAAATGCATTAGATAAAGTCTCTAAATTATTCATATTTTTTCCATATACGAACTTGATTTTAGGATCTAAAATCTGAACTAGTTTAGATATGTTAATTATATATAATTTCATTCTTTTTGAAATATAAAAATATATTTTTTTTTTTAAACAATTATAAATAAAATTTACTTATAAATAATTGAATAGTTTATATTTGTTATTATGTCATCAAATGCCTTTGGAAATATATTCTGTTTTACTTCTTATGGGGAGTCTCATGGAAAATCAATTGGAGGGATCATTGAAGGTTGCCCTCCTGGATTTAAGTTTGACTTTAAAGCAATTCAATATGATTTAAATAATAGAAGACCAGGTCAATCTAAGATTACATCTTCAAGAGATGAAAAGGATGTTGTTGAATTTTTATCTGGATTTAATAACAATATTTCTCTGGGGACTCCAATTGCTTTTCAGATAAAAAATGAAAATAAAATATCAAATGATTATTCAAATATTAAGAATATTTTTCGTCCCTCACATGCAGATTATTCATATAACATTAAATATGGAATAAGAGATTACAGAGGGGGAGGTAGANCATNAGCAAGAGANACGGCATCAAGAGTTGTAGCTGGATCTATAGCCAAACAAGTCTTGAATAAATTTGGCATAAAATTTATCACTTATGTTTCATCTATTGGATTAATAAAATTAAAAAAGTCATACAAAGAAATCAATATAAATGAAATTAATCATAGTTTAGTGAAATGCCCAGATAATATTATATCAAAAAAAATGATTAAATTAATAGAATCTGTTAAAAAGGAGGGGGATACCATAGGTGGTATTGTCACTGCAGTAATTAAGAATATTCCTGCTGGTTTGGGAGAGCCCATATTTGACAAGCTCCAAGCAAATTTAGCTAAAGCAATGTTAAGTATTAATGGAGCAAAGGGATTCGATTATGGCGGTGGATTTGAAATGACAAAATTGAAGGGATCTGATGTAAATGATGAGTTTGTAAAAAAAAATAATAAGTTGACGACAAAAACCAATTTTTCTGGAGGTATTCAAGGAGGTATTTCAAATGGTAATGATATATATTTTAGAGTTGGATTTAAACCAGTATCATCGATATTTAAAATTCAAAATTCATATGACAATGAAGGGAAAAAAGTAAAATTTAAAATTGAAGGAAGACATGATCCATGCATTGTTCCAAGAGCAGTTCCTATAGTTGAATCAATGTCTACAATCACTATTTTAGATCATTTTTTAAGGAATAAGTGTATTAAAATATAATTCAATTAGATTATGAGAAAAATTCAATTACATTGGAAAATAATCATTGGTATGATTTTAGGTATTTTATTTGGTTTTTTTGCAATATTATTAAAACAGGATAGTTTAATTATAAACTGGATTAAACCATTTGGTGTAATTTTTATAAACTTATTAAAATTAATTGCTGTTCCTCTTGTATTTGCATCTTTAATTAAAGGAATTTCAAGTTTGAATAATATTTCTAAATTATCAAAAATTGGTTCATATTCTGTTTTTTTTTATTTAATATCTACTATTATAGCTATTAATATTGGCCTAATTACTGTAAATTTATTAAAACCTGGTGATTATTTTTCACAATTAAAAAAAACTGAGTTCAGAAAAAAATACGCTTCTGATACGGACAAAAAACTCAGTATTGCCAATAAAGTTAAAAATAATAGTCCTTTACAATTCCTNGTTGATATCGTTCCTGAAAACATTATAGAATCAAGCTCAAAAAATAAAAATATGTTACAAGTAATATTTTTTGCAATTATTTTTGGTGTATCTATCATATTATTATCAGAAAAAGAAACTCTTTATGTTAGAGGTTTTATTGATGGTTTGAATGATATCATTCTGAAAATGATTGATTTAATTATGAGTTTTGCACCAATTGGTGTTTTTTCATTATTAGCCTCATTGATAGTTGATTTTTCAGATGGAAATCTTAATAATTTATTTGAATTATTTTCTGCACTAGGATTATATTCATTATGCGTTATTATAGGTTTATTTCTGATGATTTTTTTAATTTATCCACTATTTCTAAAATTATTTACAAATATCAAATATTTTGAGTTTTTTAAGGGTATTTTTCCAGCTCAAATGCTTGCTTTTTCTACCAGTTCTAGTGCTGCCACATTACCAATCACTATGGATAGTTGCGAAAAAAAATTAAATATTTCAAAACAGATTTGTTCCTTTGTACTTCCTTTAGGTGCAACAATAAATATGGATGGAACTAGTCTATATCAAGCTATTGCGGCAGTTTTTATAGCTCAAGCATTTGGTATTGATCTAAGTATATCACAACAAATTACTATCGTTTTAACAGCAACTCTTGCTTCAATAGGAGCAGCTGCTGTTCCTGGAGCAGGATTAGTCATGTTAATTATTGTTTTAGAATCAATAGGTGTAAATCCTGAGGGTGTATCATTAATTTTCGCTGTTGACAGAATTTTAGATATGTTGAGGACTGTTGTAAATGTAACTGGAGATGCAACGATTGCCAAAATAATTGACGCTAAAACAAATGACCTAGATTAAAAAATTATTTAATTTTTTTTTGATCCAATTTCTTGCATTTATAAAAGGTTCTATCCATGGTGTTATTTTATCATTTTCATTAGGATATGTAGCCCAATTCCATGGAAATATTGATCTTTCAGGATGAGGCATAATTGCATTATGCCTTCCATCATCAGAGCATAAACCAGCAACAGAATAATCTGATCCATTAGGATTTGCAGGATATAAGTCATAGCTATATTTTGAAATAATATTATATTTCGATTCATCAAGGGGTAAAATGAATTTACCTTCACCATGAGCTGACCAAATGCCAAGTCTATTATTATTCAAACTTTCAAACATTACTGAATTATTTTTGATTATATCTATATTAATAAAATTACATTCAAATTTTTTAGAGTCATTATTAATTAATTTTGATTTGATTTTATGATTAGGATTAATTAGATCTAATTCAATGAATAATTGACAACCATTACATATACCAATTGATAATGTATCAGTTCTTTTAAAGAAATTTTTTAGTGAATTATGAGCTTTTTTGTTGAATTTAAATGAACTTGCCCAACCTTTAGCAGATCCTAGTACATCAGAATTACTGAAACCTCCAACAGCAGCAAGAAAATTCAAATCTTCTAGATTTTCCTTACCACTTATAAGGTCTGTCATGTGAATATCTTTTACATCAAAACCTGCTATAAATAATGCATATGCCATTTCTCTTTCAGAGTTTGAACCTTTTTCTCTTAATATTCCAGCTTTTATTTTAATCGAATTATTTTTAACATTATGAAAATTTAAATCTTTATAATTACCACTAAAATTTTTATTAAAGTTAAATTTTAGAGGGGTTATCTTGTAATTTTTAAATCTTTCTAAAGCTTTTATTTTTCCACTTTGTTTACAGTCATGAAGGTATGACGTTTCAAACCAATAGTCTCTGTATTTGTGAATATTGAATGAATATTTTTTTGAAAAATTTTCAATATTTAAATAAGGTTTATTAGAAACTTTACCTATTACAAAATATTCAATATTGTTTTTTTTAAATATTTTATTAACCTTTTCAATATTGTTTACTTGTAATAAAATTGATGAGTTTTCAGCAAATAAAATTTTTATAATATCACGTTCATTAATTTTAGTAAGATTTATTTCGGCTCCGATTTCATTACTAGAGAAACACATTTCTAGAAGAGAAGTTATTAAGCCACCAGATGATATATCATGCCCTGATTCGACAAATTTTTGTTTTATTAATTTCTGAGTACAATTGAATACTTTTTTAAAATATTTCGAATCTGTGATTGATGGACATTCCTCTCCAACTTTATTATTTATTTGACCAAATGCACTACCACCGAGCTTGTATTTATCTCTTGATAAGTTAATATAAATAATATCTGTATTTTTTTTATTTTTGAGTAAAGGACATACAATATTATTAATATCAGTACATTCTCCAACTGCAGAAATTATTACACTCCCAGGAGATATTACTTCACTATTTTCATATTTTTGAGTCATTGATAAACTGTCTTTACCAGTTGGAATATTAATACCAAGTGAAATACAGAAATCACTAGCTGCTTTGACAGCGTTATAAAGTCTGGTATCCTCTCCAGAATTTTTACAAGGCCACATCCAGTTTGCACTGAGGGAAATACTTGAAATTCCATTTTTAAGTGGTGCAAAAATAATATTTGTGAGAGCTTCACCAATTGAATTTATTGAACCATATTGTTCATTAATTAACCCACTAATTGGAGAGTGACCAATTGCAGTAGCGATCCCATTTCTTTCTCCATAATTAATAGCCATAACACCACAATTATTCAAAGGTAGATTAATAGGTCCGATAGTTTGTTGTTTAGCTACTCTTCCACTTACACACCTATCAACTTTATTTGTTAGCCAATCTTTACATGCAACTGATTCTAATTTTAATAAATCTTTAAGGTATTTTTTTAATTTTGACTCGTTATATGTTATTTTAGAAAATTTAGTTTTAATAGTTTTATCGACAATAACACTTTTGGGAGATGATCCAAATAAATCCTCTAATTTTAATTCAAAGGGTGAAATCTTATTTTTTAAAGATTTGAATATTAAATTTTTATTGTTTTTAACTTCACCGATAACATAAAGAGGAGCTCTTTCTCTTCTTGCCAATTTTTTTATAAAATTCAAATATTTTTTTTTGATTATTAGTCCAATTCTCTCCTGTGATTCATTACCTAAAATTTCTTTATAATCTAATGAATTATCACCAATTGGTAATTTATCAATATTTATCACACCTCCGTTATCCTCTAAAAGTTCTGAAATACAATTAAGATGACCTCCAGCCCCATGATCATGTATTGAAACAATATAATTTTTTTTTTTTTCAACCATTCCACGAATAACATTAGCTACTCTTTTTTGCATTTCAGGATTAGATCTTTGTACAGCATTAACTTCAATGTTATTATTATTATCTCCAGTATTTAAAGAAGAAACAGAGGATCCTCCCATTCCGATTCTATAATTATCTCCACCTAATAAAACTATTTTGTCCCCTTTCTCAGGAATTTCTTTAATAGAATCGTCTTTTTTTGCCCAACCAATTCCACCAGCAAGCATTACGACCTTATCAAAACCAAATATTGAATTACTTTCTGAGTGTTCAAAAGTTAAAACTGATCCAGAAATTAAAGGTTGTCCAAATTTATTTCCAAAATCAGAGGTGCCATTTGATGCTTTAATAAGAATTTCACTTGGTGACTGATAAAGCCATTTTCTAGGATAAATTTTTTTTTCCCAAGTTCTATTATTCTGGAGTCTAGAATAAGAGGTAAAATAGACAGCTGTTCCAGCAGAAGGTAAACTTCCTCTTCCTCCTGAGAGTCGATCTCTGATTTCTCCACCAGCACCTGTTGCTGCTCCATTAAAGGCTTCAACAGTAGTAGGAAAATTATGAGTTTCAGCTTTTAAAGATATGACAGTTTTTATTTTTTTTATAGAATATATATCTGATTTCTCTGAACTTTTTGGACAAAAATGGGAAATCAATGGACCTTTAATAAAAGCAACATTATCTTTATATGCAGAAACTATATTTTTGTTATTTAATTTTGATGTTAATTTAATTAAATCAAATAATGATTTTTTCTTTTTTTTCTCATCTATGATAAATTGTCCATTAAATATTTTATGTCTGCAATGCTCTGAGTTAATTTGAGAAAAACCAAAAATTTCACAATCTGTTAATTTTCTTTTTGATTTTTTTTTCAATTTTTTTAAGATAATTAATTTCATCTACACTGAGTGCTAATCCTTCATTTTTATTAAATTTTTCTATACTTTTTACATAATTAATCTTTTTTTTGATAATCGATACTGAAAATATTTTTTGATCTAAAATTGAGTATTTACTCTGAATCATATCATCAAATTTTTCAAAATTTCCAGGGTAAATAAATTTTTCAATTCTAATAATATTTTTTATTCCAATATTTTGCATTATCTCAGATGCATTTGTGCTCCAAGGGGATATCATTTCTTTTTTTTGACCTATGAAATCTCCATGAATTTCTTTTTTATTTATTAAAATAGCATTACCCAATACCCATTTTATAATATTTAAATCATAATCAGATAAAGTTTTATTAACTTCAACAGCAAATATTGTTTTATCTTTTTTAAAAAAATGTATCAAGGCTAATCATTTAAATATTGAAATAATTTGATTTGCTAGTTCGATTCCAATTTTATTTTGAGCTTCAATTGTAGCAGCTCCTATGTGAGGAGTGAGAGAAATATTATCTGATGATAAAATGTTATTATCTGGATTAGGTTCATTTTTGAATACATCAATTCCAGCTTTATTTATTAAATTATTTTTTAAGCTATAAATTAAGTCCTTTTCATTAATGGCATTGCCTCTTGAAGTATTTATTAAGATAACATTTTTTTTCATTTTTTTGATTTCTTGAATTGTAATTAATGAATTTTCTTGATTTGGAACATGAATTGTAATAATGTCAGAATTTTCAAGTAAATAATTAAGTTTAGATGTATTAAGAGTAAAATTATGATTAGATCCATCATAAAAATCTAGTGATACCTCAATAGATTTTACAAATGGATCAAAGGCTATTACCTTTAATCCATTTCCAATTGCTATTTTTGCAACTTCCTTACCTATTCTACCAATACCAATTATTCCAATTGTTTTACCTCTAATTTCTGAGCCATCAGAATATTTTTTCTTTAATTTTTTAAAATTATTATTTCCATTAATTTTCATATTGGAGTTAGAATCATACAAATATCTTACCGTTGAATAAATGTGAGCAAAAACTAGTTCAGCAACAGAAACTGAACTTGCATTTGGTGTATTTATTACGTGGATTCCACAAGATTTTGCATAATCTACATCAATATTATCCATTCCAACTCCACCTCTACCAATCAATTTAATTGAAGGACATTTATCAATTAAATCTTTTCTAATTTTGGTAGCAGATCTTACTAGTATAATTTCAATTTTTTCATTGTTTATGAACTCAATTAAATTTTCTTGTTTTATATTTTTAGTATTAACACTGAAATT
This sequence comes from Flavobacteriales bacterium, assembly GCA_002692065.1. Classification (GTDB taxonomy): domain Bacteria; phylum Bacteroidota; class Bacteroidia; order Flavobacteriales; family UBA7430. The sequence continues at coordinate 14,595 of NZJX01000015.1, forward strand.
GTGACTTTCCAGTAATTTAATACCGTTGTGAGAAATACCATCATTTGCTAAAATTTTCATCATTTATCTTTTATGTCATTATCAAATACCTCTACTGTAGCATTTGTCTTTACTAATTTTGACCATTTTGTTTTAAATCTGGTTGCTCTGACTATGTGATTATCAATCCAATGATAATTTCCTCCTCTAGGTTTGTTCATTAAAAGGCTATGAAATTTAAATTTATGTTTTTTTAGCCATTTAAGTGTAATATCTTTCGTTTCATCAGTTCTTGAAGTGAAAAAAGTAATTATATGTCCTTCATTGTACCAATTATTTATAATGGTTCTTGCTTCTGTCCAGGGTTTACATGTAATCATTCTTTCTGGCTCTTCATTTGGGATATCTTCTGTTATAGTTCCATCAATGTCAATTAGAAAATTTTTAGTTTTTGAATCTAACTGTGGAGAAATTTTTTTCCCATCTTTATCAAAATATATTTTAAGATTTGAATTCATATCTATAAACTTTTAATGATATCAACTAAAACATTTACGCTATCTATTTCAAGTGCATTATAGAGTGAAGCTCTGTAACCTCCAACCGACCTATGACCTTTAATGCCAACTATACTTTTGTGTTGGCACATTTCATCAAATTTTTTTTTCTTATTATCATTTTCAATTGTAAAAGTTACATTCATTTTTGACCTATCTGCTTTATTTGCATATCCCTTTAAGTAATTACTTTCATCAATTGCATCATATAAAATCCTAGATTTATTATCATTTATTTTTTCTATTTTGTTTATTCCACCCATTTTCTTTAACCATTGAAGAGTTAACATTGAAACATAAATAGAGAAGACTGGTGGAGTATTAAACATTGAAGACTTATCAACATGAACAGAATAATCTAACATACTAGGTAGATTACTATTAATATTTAAAACTTCATTATTAATTATTACTAGAGTAGTTCCTGCTGGACCTATATTTTTTTGAGCACCAGCATAAATAATATCAAAATCAGAAATATTTATTTTCTTTGAAAAAATATCAGAAGACATATCTGAAACTATGAAACAATTTTTACTTCTTTTTGGGTAAGAATGAAATTGAGTTCCATATATCGTATTATTAGAGGTAAAGTGTACATAACTAATTTTATCAGAAATATTTATATTTCTTGGTATAAATGAGAATCCCTTTTCCTCAGACGAAGCAATTATCTCTACATTTCCAATTTTTTTTGCTTCAAGTAAAGCTTTTTTTGACCAAGATCCAGTGTTTATATAACCGGCAGTTTGATCTTTTTTTAATAAATTTAATGCACTCATAAAAAATTGCAGACTAGCTCCACCTTGAAGAAATAAAATTGAGTAATTATTTGGAACATTCAATAAGTCTATGACAAGTTTTTTTGCTTTTTCAATAACATTTATAAAATCTTGACTTCTGTGAGAAATTTCAAGTATTGATAAATCAATTTCATTAAAGTTTATTATGGATTCAGATGCTAATTTTAATACTTCTTTTGGAAGAATACAAGGACCAGCTCCAAAATTATGTTTAGTCATTTGATTTAAGAATTGTAATATTATTTGTAAAAATCCGATATTTTATCAAGTAATAAAAATATATTTGAGCATCTTATTAACAATTTTTCAACGAATATTATTCTTGTAACCCTTGTTGAATTTTTTTAAGTCTCTTCCCATCCATCATTTTATCGTTGTAAACTGGAATATTTTCTACTAGTCTCCATTTTCCATTTTTGAATGTTAGTCCATCATAACTTAAACTAGGAAAATAGAATTCATATATGTCTTGAGAATTTTCAACGGGTTCTAAATGATCAAAAACTATATAATCTAGTTCCTTATTAAATTTTAAATTAATTGAGGTATTTTCAGAATATTCTAAAATAACTCTATTTTGATTTCCCTTTTTCATTTTGATAATTGGAACGCCTAAAATTGGTTTTAATTCTTCATCAAAAATCAAAGTTTCTATGATTTTTTTATTAGTAAAATTATTATTTCCATCCCAACCTAAAAGAGTGTAAAAATCTTTACCTTGAAAATTTGTGTAGACAATTTCAGAATATAGTGCACCAAACCATAAATTATTTGTATACTGTTGGTATTCAAAATTTTCATTTTCAAATGAATTATCTATCAATTTATGATGAGTATAGCTCTTAGATTTTTTATCAAAAAAATGAAGGTAACAGAAATAAAAAAACTCTCCATTGTTTTTTGGTAAAACCCAATTATAAATTTTAAGATTTTTATCAGGTGAAGTTAAAATTTTGATGTTGTTAACATTTTTGAAAGGAAATTCAAAACTTCCGTTAATTAAAATTAGTTCTTCTATATCATCAATTAATAAGTTATTATAAATTGATGATGTTGAATCATTTTTACTGTTCAGAATTTGATCACCTAGAGTTTGAAGTCTGGATTCAAAAAAATAAAAATCAGAGGAGGATTGACATAATAAACTCACATTTAGGCTTAATTTAGATATACATAGAAATATAATTAAATGAGAAACGTATCTATTCACAGTGAAGTTTATTTTTTTTAAAGTTTAATTCATTTATAGATTCAATATTTTTTTCATCTTTAACACAACAATCAACTGGACAAACAGCTGCACATTGAGGAACATCATGAAAACCCCTACATTCAGTACATTTTTCAGGCACTATATAAAAAAAATCATACGAAAGGGGTTCATTTTTTTCTTTAGCATTAATATTTTCGCCTCTATGATTTAAAATACCTTCTAAACTTGTCCCATCACTATAAGACCATTCCATTCCTTCTTCATAAATAGCATTATTAGGGCATTCAATCACGCAAGCTCCACAGTTCACACATTCATTTGTTATTTTAATTGACAAAATATAAAATTAATTATTTATAGCTTTGTAATACAAATATATAAAAACCATTTACATGAATGATGAAAAATTAATTAATACACTTTCAAAACTATCATATTTATTAACAAATATTTTTTCAACCTACTCAAACAAGAGATATTACAATACTTTTTTGAAAGATGAAATAATCAAAAATATTGATATAATTTCTGAGTTAAATCCATGGTTTGAAAAAAGATATATTGAGAAATCACTAACTTCAATTCTTAACTACCTTAATATTGAAAATTTAAATAATTTTTTATCAAATTATAATTTCAATAATAACAAAAAAAACATTTTCATAATAATGGCTGGCAATATACCATTAGTTGGATTCCATGATTTTATTTGTTGCTTATTTTCTGGTCATGATATTTATATAAAATTATCAAAAAATGATAATATTTTATTTCCAATTATTGTAGATTATTTAAAACTCATTCAGCCAAATTTTAAGAATAGAATTCATTTTGTTGATTTTCAATTCAATCAATATGATGCAATTATTGCTACTGGTTCTGATAATACAATTAGTTTTTTTAATTATCATTTTAAATCAAAACCAAAAATATTAAGAAAGCATAGAAATTCTATAGCAGTAATATCAGGGTATGAAACAAAACAAGAAATTATATTATTAGGAGATGACATTTTTTCATATTTTGGATTAGGTTGTAGAAATGTATCTAAAATATATGTCCCAGTAAAATATAATTTTGAATTTATGATTGAAACATTAATGAACTATAATTTTGTATTGAAAAACAGAAAATATTTTAATAATTATAAATATTATAATTCTTTATTTTCAATGGACAAAATAAATTACAGGGATAATAATTTTTGGCACTTAATTCAAAGTAAAAAAATTCATTCTCCAATATCAGTGATAAATTATGAATATTATAAATCTAAAAATCATCTTAATAAAATAATTTTAAATAAAAGAGAAAAAATACAGTGTATTATTTCAAATGGATTGATTGAAGATTCTGATCTGTTTGGTTCATCTCAGACACCAAGTATTTTTGATTTTTCAGATAATATTGATACCATGAAGTTCTTGGAGAATATTTGAAAAAATTGTTTTTAAAAAATTTTAATTTTAAAATTCTTATTTATTAAAAAGGTAGCAATTTTATCTTTAAAATTTCCTTGAATAATTATTTTATTTTCTTTGACTGTTCCACCTGAACTACATACTTTTTTTAATTCTTTAGCAAGAATTAGAATTTCTTCTTTGTTAAAGTCAAAATTTTCAATTACCGTTGTTATTTTATTTGCTTTTTTTTTAATAATTTTAACATTGAGGGTATTAATTTGGCTTGGATTACTTTTTAAAGTACTATCCTCATCAATTTTAAGGTTTTTATTAGTAGAGTAGATAATATTTTTATTTCTTAACATAAATTTAAATGTATAATTCAATTAAACCGTTTGGACATTCAAGATAAATTATTTTCTTTATTCTGTCAATAGATTTTATAATATCATCATTAATAGGTATTAAGATTTCTTTTTTTTTTGATTTAATAACAAATAGAGGTTGAATGTTTTCATTAATTACAGAATTAATCATGCCGATTTTGCCAAAATTTTTATCTATTGCAATAAAATCTATAATTTCATGAAAATAAAACTTTTTGCCATCTAATTTTGGGAGTAATTTTATTGGAAGATAAATTTTTTTTTGCAGAAAATAAGTTGCAGTTTGTTCTGAATCAATAGTATCTATATGAACTATAATCTTATTTTCTTTAAATAATTTAAGTGAGGATAAAATGTATGGGACAAATATACCGTCATTTTTAATATATATAGTTTTAATTTTTCTATACTTCTGCGGATCGTCAACATCAAGGTTTATTATAACATCTCCTCTGTAACCTCTTTTTTTTGATATGTAACCTAAAGTGAAAAAATCATCTGAGTTCATTGAGTATTTTTTTGCTTGAAATAAAAATAATTAGAAATATTTTAATTTTGTTATTAAATGATGTACAGGAAATAGTATGGATTAAATTTTTTCTCCATTTTTTAAGTCCTCAATTATATCTATCAATAAAACTCCTTTAAATTATTTTTCTTCAGGCTTTGAATTATCGGTTTCAACAGGTTTATCTTCAGCTTTTTCTTCAGGCTTTGAACTATCGGTTTTAACAGGTTTATCTTCAGCTTTTTCTTCAGGCTTTGAACTATCGGTTTTAACAGGTTTATCTTCAGCTTTTNCTTCANGCTTTGNATTATCGGCTTCAACAGCTTTTGCTTCATGCTTTGCATTATCGGTTTCAACAGCTTTTTCTTCAGGCTTTGCATTATCGGCTTCAACAGCTTTTGCTTCATGCTTTGCATTATCGGTTTCAACAGCTTTTTCTTCATGCTTTGCATTATCGGTTTCAACAGCTTTTTCCTCAGATTTTAAGTCTTCTTCTTTTGGTTTATTTTTCAAAGCTATCTTTTCTTCTTTTTTCTGCCTTGATAATTTTTCAGCTTCCAAAGCTTTTTTAGCCGACTCAGCTTTCAATTTTTCAATGGTTGATGTTTTAAGTGATATTAATTTACTTTTTTCTTCAAGCCAGTTTTCGAATTTTTTCAAAGCTTCTTCTTCATTGTGTGCACCTTTTTTTACTCCATCCATTAAATGTTTTTTCATCAAAACTCCAGTGTAAGAGAGAATGGATCTCACAGTTTCAGTGGGAATAGCACCAACCTGAACCCAATATAAGGCTCTTTCATGGTTAATATTAATATTTGCTGGATTACTATTAGGATCGTATGAACCAATTTTTTCGATATTTTTTCCATCTCTCTTTTGTCTTGAGTCAGCCGCAACTATATGATAGAATGGTTTTCCTTTTTTACCGAATCTTTGAAGTCTTATTTTAGTAGCCATAATTAATTTTATTAGGTTATTCCTAGTTTAATTACATCCATTTACACGAAATGGAGGGCAAATCTAAAACTTATTATTAACAAAATCAAAGATATATTAATCTAATTAAATAATTATTTGAGAATTGATCTTGAAATAACAATTTTTTGGATCTGAGAGGTTCCTTCGTAAATTTGAGTTATTTTAGCGTCTCTCATAAGCCTTTCAACATGATATTCTTTTACAAACCCATATCCACCATGAATTTGAACTGCATCTGTTGTAATTTTCATTGCTTTTTCAGCCGCATATAACTTTGCAACTGCGCTGGAAACGTCATATTTTAAATCATTGTCTTTTTCCCAAGCTGCATGTAAACACAATAATCTTGATGCTTCAATTTCCGTAGCCATTTCTGCTAACATAAATGCAATGGATTGGTGTTTTGAAATTAATTTTCCAAAAGACTTTCTCTCTTTTGAGTATTTTAGGGCTAATTCATATGCTCCAGATGATATACCTAAAGCTTGAGCTGCAATTCCGATTCTTCCTCCTGATAAAGTTTGCATAGCAATTTTAAAACCATCTCCAGATTTGCCCAAAAGGTTATTTTTTGGCACTTGAACATTATCAAACATTAACGAATGTGTATCAGATCCTCTAATACCAAGCTTATTTTCTTTAGGCCCAATTTGGAAACCTTTGAGTCCTTTTTCGACAATAATAGCATTAATACCTTTATGTCCCAAATTTGGATCACTTTGGGCAAATACAATGTAAATAGAGGCACTATTTCCGTTAGTAATCCAATTTTTTGAACCATTTAGAATAAAATTATTACCAATTTCATTGACAGAAGTTTTTTGTGAAGTAGCATCTGAACCAGCTTCAGGTTCCGATAAACAAAAAGCACCAATTATTTTACCTGTGGCGAGCTTTTTTAAATATTTTTCTTTTTGTTCCTCTGTTCCGTATTTTTCAATACCCCAACAAACTAATGAATTATTAACTGACATAATAACAGATGAAGAGGCATCAACTTTAGAAATTTCTTCCATTGCAAGAACATAAGATATGGTATCAAGTCCACCTCCACCATATTTGGGTGAAACCATCATTCCCATAAACCCAAGTTCTCCCATTTTTTTAACTTGATCTTTCGGAAATAATTGATTTTCATCTCTTTGAATAACTCCAGGAAGTAATTCATTTTGTGCAAAGTTCCTCGCAGTATCTCTTATTAATTTGTGTTCGTCTGTAAGTTGAAAATTCATTTTTTATCTATAAAATTACATTTTTTAGGAATTTTTTTACTCAATAATCGTATTTTTTTTTTAATTTGACAAAATGAAATCAGTTAATTTTTTAAAAGTTTTTATTTTGATGTTATTTTTATTTCCATCCTGTAATAAAGATTCAGATGATGGTTGTAATGATCAAAGTGCATTAAATTTTATCCCAAATTCTCAATCATCAATAAATTGTGAGTATTCTGGTTGTACAGATGAATATGCTTTAAATTTTGATTCCCAGGCAACAATTAATGATTCATCTTGCATATATAGTTTAACTAACTTTATCATTGAAAATATTTGGCAGATTGAATCTGTGACTACTGAACTAGATAATATTGAAATTGATGTCTTCAATTTATTTAATGATTTAATACCCATATGTACTCATGATAATCTTTTTAATTTTGATTTTAATGGGATAATAAATATGAATGACAATAAAAATATTTGTGGTGAAGATGAACTTTCAATAATACCTTTGTCGGGTAATTGGGATATAAGTGGAAATACATTAACAATTGAAAATGGTAAAGAAATATATAATTTACAGATTATTAATATTACGGAAAATACTATTGAAATTATTTTTCCATTTAATTTTTCTGATACAATTACCTTATATGGAAAATTAACCTTAATTAGTGTTTAAATTTATTATTAATAAAATTTATTCAAATAATTTATTCTTTTTAAATTTAAAAAATTTTTTACATGATTGACTTACTTGAAAAATTTGAAAATAAAACTGCAGAAATCATATTTGAATGGAAAGATAGTTTAACAGAAGCTGAGGGGTGGTTAGTTATTAATTCACTGAGAGGTGGGGCTTCTGGTGGAGGTACTAGAATGAGGATGGGATTAAGTAAAGAGGAAGTTTTGTCTCTAGCAAAAATAATGGAAGTTAAATTTACTGTTTCAGGACCTAAAATTGGTGGTGCCAAATCAGGTATTAATTTTGATCCTAAAGATCCAAGAAAAAAAGATGTTATGAAAAGATGGTTTAAGGCTATTTTTCCGATTTTAAAAAATTATTATGGGACTGGAGGTGATTTAAATATTGATGAAATTACTGAAGTTATTCCATTGACTAAAAATTTAGGGTTAAAACATCCCTCTGAAGGAATAGTGTCTGGACATTTTACTGATTTTGATGAGAAGAAAATTATAATCAAGAATTTACAAGAAGGAGTGTTAAAAAAAGTTGTAAACTCAAAATTTTCACCTGATAAGAAAGTTTATCTTACAATTGCTGATTTGATCACAGGTTATAGTGTTTCTGAATCTGTTAAGTATTTTTATGAAATTTATGGAGGTCAAATTAAAAATAAAAAAGCAATTATTCAAGGTTGGGGAAATGTTGGAGCATCGGCAGCATATTACTTATCAAAGCTTGGTGTGAAAATTATTGGAATTATTGATAAGTATTCTGGAATTATTAATGAAAATGGTTTAACTGAAATTGAGATTCAAAAATTATTGCTTAATAAAAAAAATAATCAACTAAATTCAAATAAATCTCTTCCTTACAATATAGTTAACTCAAAAATTTGGTCTTTAGGAGCAAATATTTTCATTCCTGCGGCAGCATCAAGATTGGTTGAAATGAAAAATATTAATAATTTAATTAATAACGGATTAAATGTTATTTCTTGTGGAGCAAATATTCCCTTTAAAGAAAAAAAAATATTTTATGGTGAGGTTACTAAGTATTTAGACGAAAGAATTTTTTTAATTCCAGATTTTGTTGCAAATTCTGGAATGGCTAGAGTTTTTTCATATCTTATGAAAAAAGATCCTTTAATTGATGATGAATCAATTTTTTTAGATGTTTCTAAAACAATTAAGTCTACAATGTTAAAATCATTTAAACAAAATAAAAATAAATTTTTTTTCACGAAAACCTCTCTACAAATTGCTATTAACGAATTAATTTAAAATGGAAATATTTATAATTACAATTTTTTGTTTGGGTTATTTGGCCATTGCTCTGGAACACCCTATAAAAATAGATAAAGCTGCAACTGCTTTAATAACTGGAGTTACAATTTGGACTTTTTATGTTATTAGTGGAGAAACTCATGAAAATATTCATGATAATTTATTACATCATTTGAGTGAAATTTCTCAAATATTATTTTTTTTACTAGGAGCAATGACAATTGTTGAACTAGTAGATGTTCATAAAGGATTCTCTGTAATAACTGATAAAATTAAGACCAATAATAAGTTAAAATTACTTTGGATAGTATGCATCTTAACTTTTTTCTTTTCTGCTGCTTTAGATAATCTTACGACTTCAATAGTGATGGTATCACTTTTAAGAAAATTAATTGATAACAAAAATGATAGATGGTTTTTTGCTGGAATGGTCGTAATAGCTGCAAATGCAGGTGGAGCTTGGTCTCCAATGGGGGATGTTACTACTACTATGCTTTGGATTGGCGGTCAATTAACAACTTTAACGATTATTAAAACTTTATTTGTTCCTAGTGTATTTGCTCTATTAGTCCCCCTAACTATAGTCTCAATAAGAACTCGTGGAAATATAAAAAAACCAAAATCTAACATACATGTTGATGAAGTTAAAGTATCTAATTTTGAAAAAAAATTATTATTCATTTCAGGTTTAGTTGGTTTATTATTTGTTCCAATTTTTAAAACTTTTACTCATCTTCCTCCCTTTATGGGAATGATGTTTAGTTTAGGTATTCTATGGATGATAACTGAGATCTTACATAAAAATAAAAAACAAGAGATAAGGTTAAAGCTAAATGTTATAAGTGTGTTTAAAAAAATTGATCTAGCAAGTATTTTGTTTTTTCTTGGAATATTACTTGCAGTTGCTGGTCTAGATTCACTAGGTTATCTGAAATTATTAGCCAATAATTTAGAAACCTTTTTTAATGGTAATATATATTCAATAAATATTGTAATTGGATTATTATCTGCTATAGTTGACAATGTTCCTCTTGTAGCTGGTTCAATGAGCATGTATGAAATTGTTGAAAATGGTCCTTTTTCGCAAAATGGAGTCTTTTGGCAATTTCTTGCTTATTGTGCTGGAACTGGTGGGAGTGCTCTAATAATTGGGTCTGCTGCTGGTGTTGCTGTAATGGGCCTTGAAAAGATAGATTTTATTTGGTATGTAAAGAATATATCTATTTTAGCTTTAACAGGTTATTTATCAGGTTGTATAGTATATATTTTAATTAACTTCATATAATTATTATGAAACAAAAAATCAATGACTCATTATTAAATGACACATCAAATTTGGAAATAATTGATACAATTTCTTCTCAAGATAATATTTTATCTATTTATGATTTGTTTTTCAGTGGAGGAAATGCCGGAATTGTTATAATTATTATCTTACTTTTAATTTCATTTTTAACTTTTTATATCTTTTTTGAAAGGTTCCTATTTATTAAAAAGTCTGCAAAGTTAGAATATCAATTTTTAAATAAAGTAAAAGATTATTTAAATGAAAATAAATTTGAATCAATAATTTATTTATGTAATAAGTCTGAATCTTCACTGTCAAATGTAATTAAAAAAGGAATAAAAAAAATTGACAACGATACAAAAAAAATCCAAGACGCAATGGAGTCTGAAGCTAATTTAGAAGTCTATAAACTTGAAAAAAACTTGAGTTATTTGGCAACTTTCTCAAGTATTTCTCCAATGATTGGCTTTTTAGGAACTGTAATTGGTATGATTATAGCATTTCATGAGATGGCATCCTCTGAAGGACAGATTAATCTCGAAATGCTTTCAAAGGGAATATATATGGCTATGACAACTACTGTTGTTGGTTTAGTTGTTGGAATTATAGCTAATATTTTTTATAATCAGCTTATTTCAAAAGTACAAAATGTTATTTTTTTAATGGAACAAATTATTTCTGATTTTTTACAAATAATTTCTGAAACTCATAAAAAATGAAAATTAAAAATAACAATAAATATAATTCCTCTTTCTCAATGTCTTCAATGACAGACATAGTATTTTTATTATTGATCTTTTTTATGTTAACCTCAACTTTAGTTTCAACATCTGCTTTAGAAATAAATTTACCCAAGAGTGAATCAAAAGATGTAAAAACAAAAAAACTATCAATTTCAATTGATAGTTCATACAATTATTATATTGAAAATCAGATTATTGAGTTTACTGATTTGGAGTCAATTCTAATCTCTAAATTTAAAAAAACTAATGAAAAATCAATTATTTTAAGAGTTGATAAATCAGTACCAATCAAATTTGCTGTTAATGTTATGGATATCGCATATAAAAACAACATAAAAATTATTTTGGCAACAAATAAAAAATGAAAAAAAAAATCTCATATAAATCTTTTTTCTTGTCATTTATAGTTCATCTTAGTTTATTTTTTTTATCATTTTCTTTCGGCCTAAATAAAAATAAAATTAAAAAAAATGAGGGTTATGAAATTGACTATGCTATTCGAGAAGATAAGTTTAGTAAAACTAAGGATATAATTTTAGATCAAAATAATCAACCATTAAATAAAAACATATCTATTGAAAAAGAAAAAGATGACATTATAGTTGATAAAAGTTATCAAATAAAAAATGAGGATAGTTTGGTTAAAATTAAAAAGGAAGTAAGCAAAGAAATTTCAGATATTGTATCAATTTTAAACTCTAAGGATATAATTTCAAATAATTCATCTAAAGATAATTCTATTTCAAGTAAATTTAACTCAACTGATCCTTCTATTGAAAATAATTATTCTGAAGGATACGAGTTAGGGGATAGAAATACAATATATACTCCAAAACCAGATTATATATGCGATAAAATTGGGAAGGTTGTTATGAGAATTTGGGTAAATAAAAAAGGTGAAACTTTCAAAGCTGAATTAGATTTAAATCAAACTACTGAAACCTCTCCATGTTTGGTTAAAGAATCCAAAAAAGCAGCATTAAATACAAAGTGGCTTCCTGATAAAGATGGGGATCCAATTCAAATTGGAAAAATAACTTATAATTTTAAAAGAAAATAATTAATGAGTTATGAGGAAATAACTAATTGGATGTTTAAAAGGCTATCTTCTTATCAAATTATTGGTAAAGATGCTTATAATAAAAGTTTAAATAACATCAATAATTTTTCTAATTATAATGGTAATCCTGAACAAAAAATCAAAATAATTCATATCGCTGGGACTAATGGAAAAGGATCAACTTCTAATATTTTACACTCTATATTACAAGAAAATAACCTCAAAGTAGGTTTATTTACTTCACCTCATTTATTTGACTTCAGAGAGAGAATAAGAATAAATAGAAGATTAGTTCCTAAAAATTATGTGATTAATTTTATTAAAAAAAATAAATCATATTTGCTAAATTATAATTTATCTTTTTTTGAAATGACTACTGCAATGGCTTTTGATTATTTTTATAAAAATAAAGTTGATATTGCAATTATAGAAGCTGGGTTAGGAGGTAGATTAGATGCAACAAATATAATAAAACCAGAAATTTCTGTAATTACAAATATTTCATTTGATCATGAAAATATTTTAGGAAATACAATTCAAGAAATTGCAGAAGAAAAGTCGGGTATTATAAAAAAAAATGTTCCACTAGTTTTGGGTGACGTTTCAAAAAAAGCTGAGTCTGTAATAATAAAAAAAGCAATAGAAAATAGTTCAAACATTATCAAAATAAAAAAAGAATATTCTCTCCTTAATAATTTAAATCTTAAATTAGTTAAAGAAAATTATTACATTGCTCTGGAAGTAATTGGATATTTAAATCAAAAAAAATATAATATTATCTATGACAATATTATAAATGGTATTAAAAATTTTGACCTTAATACAAATTTTAGAGGTCGATATGAAGTTAAATCGAATAATCCTAAGGTGATTTTTGACATTGCACATAATTTAAATTCTTTTGAAAAATTATTTGAAAAATTTGATTTTGAATCATTTGAAAATTTCTTTTTAATAATTGGCTTTTCAGATGATAAAAATATTAATAAAATTTTAAGTAAAATTCCAACTCATGCTCATTGTCTATTTTGTCAATCAAAAAATTCAAGGTCTCTTAAAGTCAGTAAATTAAAAACAATTCTCAAGAAATATTTTTTTACTTTCAAATTGATTAAAGACTGTAAAAAAGCATATCAAAAAGCTTTAAATATTTCAAATAAAAATGACCTTATAATAGTATGTGGAAGTACATTTGTTGTAGCTGAAATATTACAGCAGTAAATTTAAATTATAAATAAATTCATATTTAGAAATGATTCCTATATATTTGCAATGAAATTTTTGTTGGGCGATTAGCTCAGTTGGTTCAGAGCACCTGCCTTACAAGCAGGGGGTCACTGGTTCGAATCCAGTATCGCCCACAATAAAACCCACTTATTTAAGTGGGTTTTTACATATTATAAAAAATTATTAAATACTTAAATTTAAAGCATTATAATTTGATGCATATTTTTGTATTGTTGAATATACTTCTTATGACATGTTTAATTTTGATTACTCTTATTTATCTCTTCCTAAAAATTTTTATAGTCTTACTAAACCTCATTTAAATTCATCCTCGAAAGTTCTTCTTTTAAATGAACAAATATGCCATGAGTTAAATTTAAAAATTTATAATAAAGACAAATTAATTAGTTTTTTATTTTCAAAAAATAACTGTAAAAAATCCTATGCTCAGGCTTATGCAGGACATCAATTTGGATATTTCACTAACCTAGGAGATGGAAGAGCAATAATTATTGGTGAACACAATACTGGTCAAAATAAATATTTTGATATTCAACTTAAAGGTTCTGGAATTACAAAATTTTCTAGAAATGGAGATGGTAAGGCTACCTTAGAATCAATGCTTAAAGAGTATTTAATTAGTGAAGCAATGTATTATTTAAATATATCATCTTCACGAAGTCTCGCAGTAATAAAAACAGGAGAAACCATACTACGACGACTCAAAGAAGATGGAAGTATTTTAGTTAGATCAATGAAAAGTCATATTAGAGTTGGTACATTTGAGTATGCTCGTTATTTTGGATCACAAGATGATTTAAGAAAAATAACGTCTTACTCAATAAATAGATTATACCCTCAAATTAGTAATTGTGTCAATCCCGCATTGGCACTGTTAGATGTGGTCATGCAAAAACAAATTGATTTAGTTGTAGATTGGATGCGAGTTGGATTTATTCATGGTGTAATGAATACTGATAATACTTCAATTTCTGGAGAGTCTTTTGACTATGGTCCTTGTGCTTTTATTAATACTTATAATCCTATGACTGTCTATAGCTCTATAGATCATAATGGAAGATATGCTTTTGGTAATCAACCTAAAATGATAAAATGGAATATTCTAAGATTTGCAGAGTCTCTTTTGCCAATAATTCATATCAACGAAGAAAAAGCAGTTCAACTTGCCGAATCTGTTATAAAGAAATTTGATGAAATTTGGAAAAAAAAATATTATTTTATGATGTTTAGAAAAATTGGATTTGATACTAATGATATTAAATTATTTCCCTTAATTGATGAATTATTACTTTTGATGAAGAATTTAAAAATGGATTATACAACTACATTTTCTTTACTATCTCATGATAATCTACATAAGAATCAAATAATTAACCATACTGATTTTATAAATTGGCAAAAAAAATGGACTACATTTTTTAAAAGCAAAAAAAAAATACGAGAAGCAAAATATTTAATGAGAAAAAATAATCCTTTGTTTATTCCAAGAAATCATCTGGTAGATAAGGCCATTAAAAGTGCTGTCAGTGGAGATATGGGTTTTATTAACAAACTTTTAGTAATTCTTTCAAAACCATATGAATATCAAGATGGAGTAGAGAAATTTATGAAACCTCCATCAAAAAATTTTGAAGAATCTTTTCAAACATTTTGTGGTACCTAAATAATCTAAATATCAGAGACAAGATGCTAAGGTCTATTATAAAATAATATAGTATACTGGATTTTTATAATTTAAATTTTTTAAAATTGATTAATGGACAACTTTCAATAAATTTAATTAATAAATAATTATATTGACAAATATTTAATTTTGATAAGAAATAACTTATTGTTGAAATTTAAAGTTCCTACTGTTTTCCATTCTTATTTGATAACCTTGACCAGGAATCAAATTCCCAATTGAATTAAAATTAAATTGTGGCCAAAAGATAAATCCATCATTATTTTTAATAATTACAACATCGTTCATTATCGATGAGAACTGATAATTGATAGTTGTCTCATATAAAATATTGTATCCAATGGTGTTCCAACTTTCTTCAAGATTAACATTAATTTCTCCAAAAACATTTGGATTTGATTGAGTGTAAAGGTCGAGTAAATTCGAATATGCTTGGATTAATGTTTGGTATTGAGTTGGTGAATCAGTAAAAGTTATTTGTTCTTGAAAATAGCTAATTTGATTTTGGATATATGAAAAACTCATACTGTTAATTTGTTCATTTAATGAATCTAGTTGATTTAAAACGATATTCAGATCATTCTGGGTAATACCATCTTCTTGATTTGATAATGCAATGTATAAATTATTTTGAAGTGTATCAATAAATAGATTATTTTGATCATTGACAAAGTTTAAATGATCAATGGAGTCAGAATATAAGTCAAGATTTGATTGTAAATTTGTAACCAAGGATTGAGAATACATACAGAGGGAATTGTCTTCATTTGTGACATATTCACTGAAATTTATTGCTAAATCAATTGTACATCCAACTTTATAACAACTACCATCATTTTCATTTGCATTGATATTATAATTATCAGCCCATAAAAAAGTGCAACCTGGGATAGTTGTACAATCTAATATGCTTATATCTAATGAGTCAATTGTAATTATACTATTTGTTAAATATGTATGGTTTGATGATATTGAAAATAAATTGTTATCATTAACTAAGTTAACATTAAATAATTCATTATTAATAGCTCCATCTATTTCGTAAGTTAATTGATCATTTCCCCAAATAGCTAAGGATAAACCTAAGCTGCCATAATTATTTGTTAAGTTTATAATATCACTTTCATGAATTGAACCAAGTGAAAATCCAACTGAATTTGAGGCAACTATATACCAGTCTTCAATGTCGAGGTTCAATATTTGATTTAAAGCATTTTGAGAGTAAAATATTGTCATGTTATTTCCAGTATTACCTGAATATTGATCAGGAATATAGCAATTTTGGCTGATCAACTCGTATTGAATTAAAAAAATTAAAAAAATAAACACTATTTTTTTCATGTATTTTGACTTTATATAAATATAATAATTTTTTTTCACCTCAACTATTTAATTAATGTATGATTTAAAAATTTTATTATGTTTATTTAGAATAATTAAAAATAAGAATATATATTTGCAAAAATATAATTAAAACC
Source organism: Flavobacteriales bacterium (assembly GCA_002692065.1). Lineage (GTDB taxonomy): Bacteria > Bacteroidota > Bacteroidia > Flavobacteriales > UBA7430. Next base: position 31,114 of record NZJX01000015.1, read on the forward strand.
AAAAAAAAATATCATGAAAACAACCAAATTTATTATATCAATTTTATCAATATTTGTATTGATTTTTACACCTTCTTGCGAAAAAGATAATGAAAATGACAATAATAATGACGTAAACGCTCCCCTTACTTACTCATTTGACAGAGGAGGAGAATCTACTGTTAGCTTCAGCGGACAAACTGCTAAACTTGAAATGGCCGAAGAGTTAATGAATGCTCTTAATTCTGAATCTAGTAGCAAGGATCTACTTAATCAAATGTTTAATGATGGTACTGGATTTTCTAACGATATGCTTAATACTTCGGGTAAGAATATTGCCGGTAAAACTGCGACATCTTCAGTTGCTTCTGCAACCGTTAAAATTCAATTTGATAATTTTATCAATGAGTTTGTCGACGATGTTATTCCAAATTTTTCAAATACCGCATCACCAGGTATGGCTGGAACAATTGGATCTAGACATGTAAGTTCAAAAGGTCTTGAATATAATCAAGCATTTGGTAAAGGTCTAATTGGAGCTATGTGTGTTGATCAAATTGTAAATAATTATTTAACTCAAACTAAGATTGGAGATAATGTAGATAATGAATCATCAGATCTTTCAGCTGGTGAATATACTTCAATTGAACACCACTGGGATGAAGCTTTTGGATATGTTTATGGTAGAGAAGAAGATGAAACAAGTCCGATGTTAGGAGTAGGAGTTCTATATAACAAATATCTTAACAAAGTTAATAGTTCAAATGAACCTGGAATTGCAACTGAGATTTATGATGCATTTAAACTTGGAAGAGCTGCAATTGTTGCTTCAAACTCAGATGTTAGGGATAATCAAGCGGAAATTTTAAGAAAGAAAGTTTCTAGAGTAATTGCTCATAAAGCATCTGATTATTTATTTGAGGGTGCAGCTAAGATGTCTGAAGGAGACTGGGCTGGATGTTTACATTCTTTATCTGAAGGATATGGATTTATTTTAAGTTTACAGTTTACATATAATGATAATGGTGTGCCTTACTTTAGTAACTCAGAGGTTAATAATATGCTAGATCAATTAATGGAAGGAAATGGTTTTTGGGATAGATCAACTGCTGAATTAGAAGAAATGGGTAATCAGATTTTATCTGTTTTATAAACTAATAATTAATAAATTAATAATCAATAAGCAACTGGATTAAATCCAGTTGCTTATTTTATTTACAATATCATGAATATAAGGTACCTAACTATTTTTCTTTTCTTGTTCCTTTTGTCCTGTGATAAAGATAATCCCTCTAACCCTTCTGGAGAGGATGGTTATGACAGATCTCTTATACTAACTAATTGGGCTGACAATGTAATAATTCCTGCTCACAATATATTTCTTGAAAGTTTACTTGAATTAGAAGAATCAATTGACAATTTTTTATCTACTCAGTCTAATGAGGATTTTAATAGTATTAAAATAAATTGGTTTAATTCATATAAGTATTGGCAACATATTGAAATTTTTAATATAGGAAAAGCCGAAGAAATTTATTTTAAATCCAAAATGAATATTTATCCCACTAACTCCAGTACTATTGAAAATAATATTGATCAAGGTTCCTATGATTTAACTGGTATCAATTTTAACATTTCTGCTCAAGGTTTTCCCGCTTTAGACTACATGCTATATGGACTTGATTTAGATACAAGCTTAGTTTATAATAAATATATTGGAGATAATGATGGTTATAAGTATAGATCTTACTTAAAAGCTTTAATAACAGAAATGGTTAGTGTGACTAATACTGTTGTCAATGATTGGAACACTAGTTACAGAAATATGTTTATACAAAACAGTGGAAATTCAGTTACTTCAAGTTTTAATCAATTAACAAATGATTTTATCTATTATTATGAAAAAGGTTTTAGAGCTAATAAATTTGGAATACCAGCCGGAGTTTACTCTAATGAGTTACCCCAAAATGTTGAAGCTTTTTACAGAAATAATATATCAAAAGATTTAGCGTTAGAGTCTCTAAATTGTTTAAAAAATTTATTTATGGGATATAGTCAATACAATATGACTAACGGACCTAGTTTCAATACATATATAGACTTTATCCAAGAATCAAGTATTTTAAGTCAAGATATAATGGATAAATTTGATTTAGCATATTCTTCAATCATTAATTTAGAAAATAGTTTTTCTAATCAAATTCAAAATGATAATTTTGCAATGCTTTCTGCCTTTGATGTTATTCAGCAAGGTGTTATAAAATTAAAAGTTGATATGATGTCATGTCTTAATATTGCTGTTGACTACGTTGATGCAGATGGTGATTAAAGTATTAAATGATAAATTTTAATTCATATTTTAAAGAAAAGCAAAGTTCTTATTCCCTCTCATTTTACAGAATTTTTTTTGGTATACTTATGTTATACTCGTTAATAAGATTCTGGTTTAACAACTGGATATACACCCTTTATATAAAACCAACTTATTTTTTTAGTTATTATGGTTTTGATTGGATAAAACCTTTGGGCTATTGGACTTATTTAATTTTCTTTTTATGCATTGTTTCATCGATAGGTATAACTTTAGGATTTAAATATAAATTTTCAATCATAAGTTTTTTTATTTTATTCTCATACATAGAGCTAATGGACAAAACTACTTATTTAAATCATTATTATTTTATTATGATTTTAAGTTTTATTATGATTTTTTTGCCCGCAAACTCCTCTTTTTCAATCGACTCATTGTTATCAGGAAAATCTTATAACTTTGTTCCCAAGTGGAATATTGATATTCTAAAGCTTATTATTTCATTAGTATATATTTACGCCGGTATTGCAAAAATTAACTATGATTGGTTGATTAATGCCCAACCGCTCAAAATTTGGTTATCAACTAAATATGATATCCCAATTCTAGGATTTTTCTTTGTAAAATTTAAATTTATATTTATCATAATGAGCTGGTTTTCAATGTTTTATGATTTATTTATTCCTCTTCTATTATATTTTAAAAGAACTAGATTATTTGCATTTATACTTGTGGTAATTTTTCATATCTTGACTAAAGTTTTTTTTCCAATTGGTGTTTTTCCATTTGTAATGATTATTTCTTCTATGATCTTTTTTAGTGAAAATTTTCATAAAAAAGTTTTAAATAAATTATCATTTTTTTTAAAAAAAATTTATTCTAAAACTGTCAAATTGAAATATTATAATGATTTTAAAAATGATTCTAAAAAATATAGATATTTATTACTTTCTTTTATTTTTCTTCAACTTTTAATTCCTTTTAGATATCTTTTGTATAATGGAAATATTTTATGGAATGAACAAGGATATAGATTTTCATGGAGAGTTATGTTGATTGAAAAAGCAGGTTTCTGTCAATTTAAAATTAAAAATAACGACAAATTTTTTTTAGTCGATAATTCTGAATTTCTCACACCATTTCAGGAAAAACAGATGAGTTTTCAACCAGATTTTATTATTGAATTTGCTCATTATTTAGGTAATTATTATTCTAATATGAATAATGATAAGGTTAGAGTTTTTGTTGATTGTTTTGTTACTTTAAATGGTAGAGAAAGTAAAAGGTTTGTTGATCAGAATATTGATTTATATTCCAAAAGTAAATATTTTAATTATGAAGATTGGTTAATACCAATGAATGAGAAAAATGAGGAATTTTAATTTATTTTATTGTTTTTTATTTTTTAAAGAAATAATTTTAGCTCAAAATTTCATTCAAGGGAATGTTTATTCAAATATTGATTCTTTTCCTATTGAAAATGTTTTATTATTTGATTCAAATTCAAATTTTATTTCAAAAACAGATAAAAATGGCTATTTTATTTTCAATTTAATTGAAAATAATAAATTAATATATTTCCAGTCAGATAATTATCTAATTGAAAAAATAAAATTTAATATTCGAGATTCATTAAACTATTCTATTTTTCTTAAAAGAAGATCTTATGAAATTGATCAAATTAATCTAGAGTTAACCACAAAATTTGATTTTAATATTAGAAAATTATATGATGTTGAAAATATGATTATAAGTTTAGGTAAAAAATCAGAAGTCATATTAATATCTGATTTTAATCCTGGTACACCAACAAATAATCCAAGACAAATTTTTAATCAAATACCTGGTTTAAATATTTTTGAAAATGATGAAGCTGGTCTCCAATTAAATATTGGTGTTAGGGGATTGTCTCCAAGTAGATCTTCAAATTTTAACACTAGACAAAATAATTATGAAATTAGCGCAGATCCTTTAGGATATCCTGAAAGTTATTATACACCTCCGTTGGAAGCATTATCAGAAATTCAAATTATTAGAGGAGCAGGTGCTCTTCAATATGGAAGTCAATTTGGTGGAATGATTAATTTTATTTTTAAGAATCCAACTATCAATAAAAAATTTGATTTGGTGTCCAGGAATTCATATGGTTCAAATAATTTATTTACAAACTTTTTGTCTATCTCTGGGGGGAAAGAGAAATTTCAATACTACATATTTAATAATTATAAAATAGGAGACGGATTTAGAGATAATTCTGGATTTGAGTCAAATAATTTTTTTACAAAATTTATTTATAGTTTCAATAATAAAACTAAACTATCTAGTGAAATTACTTTATTTAATTATTTGAGCCAACAAGCGGGTGGAGTATCAGATTATATGTTTGCTAATGATCCTTTTCAAAGTATAAGAGAAAGGAATTGGTTTGGCGTAAATTGGTTAATTATAAACTCAAGTTTTAAAAAAGAAATTAATAATAAAATATCTTTAGAAATTAATTTTTCAAGATTGGTTGCTCAGAGAAATGCAATTGGATTTAGATCTAATAGAGTAGATCAATTTGATTCAAATGAAGAGAGAGACTTAATTAAAGGAAATTTTAAAAATTTTTCTCTGGAATCTAAATTAATTAAGAGATATAAACTAAAAAATAATAATGCTTTATTTCTGATTGGAGGAAAATATTTCAAGTCCAATAATTTTACTAAACAAGGACCTGGTTCAGAAGGCTATGGAGCAGATTTCAGATTTTTTACAAATGAATTCCCATATTATCCAAATCAATCAAGTTACAGGTATCCTAATTTAAATTATTCTTTTTTTTTAGAAAATATATTTTACATTAATGATAAATTTTCAATAATACCTGGATTTAGATATGAAAATATAAAAACAGAAAGTATTGGTAAATATAAAAATATAATATTAGATGCAGCTAATAATGTAATATATGATGAAACAGTTTTCAATAATGAACAAAATTTGAGAAATTTCCTTTTAAGTGGTATTGGAATTAGCTATAAGTTAAATAAAATAGATTTTTATTTTAATGTAACTCAAAATTACAGATCAGTCACATTTAATGATATGAGTGTTGTTAACCCGTCTTTTATAATTGATCCAAATTTAAAAGATGAAAGTGGAAGATCTATAGATTTTGGAGTTAGAAAAAATATTAATAATATTTTATCCTATGATATTAGTGTATTTATGATTAATTATAATGATAGAATTGGTTTTATCCAAACAACTTTTGATGATTATACGATAAAAAATAAAAAAACCAATGTAGGAAATGCATTAATCAAAGGAATTGAAAGTAATATCCAACTAGATATTAAAAATTTTTTAAATTTTGATAATAAATATACTTTTACAATTTTCTCAAATTATTCAAATATAGATTCGAAATATAAAAAATCTCCAGTAAATGGTATAACTGGTAATTCTCTTGAATTTGTCCCAAAAAATATATTCAGAACTGGCAGTACTTTAGGATATAAATCAATTTTTTTAACTGTCAATTTCTCATATGTTTCAAGTCAATTTACTGATGCAACTAATTCAATAGAAAGTAATTTGAGTGGAGTAGTAGGGTTAATTCCTAACTATAGTGTTATGGATATATCTATTTGTAAAAATTTTGGTAAATTTAAAATTTTATATGCACTTAATAATGTTCTTGATAATTATTATTTTACAAATAGAGCTTCTGGTTATCCAGGACCAGGAATTATTCCTTCAATAAACAGAAATTCAATGTTAAATTTTCAATATAATTTTTAATAATGGAAAAATATAATAATGTAGTTTTTTTTGATGGATATTGTAATTTGTGCTCAAATTCAGTATTATTCATTATTAAAAATGAGAATTTAGATGAATTGAGATTTACATCAATTAATAGTATTTTTTCAAAGAAATTTTTAAAAAAAAATAATATAAATGAATTAGAAGTTAACTCAATTTTATATTTATCAAATGGAAAATTATACGATAAATCTGATGCTGCTTTGGAAATTTCAGCCAGATTAAATTTACCATATAAACTTTTTTATTTATTCAAAATTATACCAAAATTTTTAAGAGATAAAATTTATTTAGTAGTTGCTAACAATCGATATAGAATTTTTGGAAAAAAAACAAAATGTTTCATGTCAAGCTATTCAAAAAAATATAAATTTATTTTTTAATTATTTTACCAATATTTTTTTGGAACAATAAGCATACCAAAGCAACTACATCCTTTTTTTGTAATAATTTTATGGTGAATTTTGTGAGCTTTTCTAAGAATTCTAAAGTATTTAATTTTTGTATTTTTTAGAAATGGAATTCTTTGATGAATAATAATTTCATGAATTATAAAATATGCCAGTCCATAGAGAGCTATACCTATTCCTATAAAAAATTTAAAATCTAGTTTGTCTGAGCCAAAGAGAATTAATAAAAAAGAAGGAATGGCAAAAATTAAAAAAAAATAGTCATTTTTTTGAAATATTTTATTTCGATCAACTTTATGATGGTCTTCATGTAAGTTCCATAAAAATCCATGCATTACATATTTATGAGTAGCCCATGATACAAATTCCATTATTGAAAAAGTAGAAAAGGTAATGATTATATTTATTAGCATTTTTATTTTATATAATTTTAAAAAAATCGAATATTATCACTTTAACTAAAATTAAAATTTTCTTAAAGTTAGAAATTCTAAATCTTTTTTTTAATAAATTTTTACTATTTATTTTTTTGACTTTATTAAATAATTCTAAATAATATAAATAAGATAAGTATACACCCTTTTGTGATGATTTTGGTAATTTTTTAATACCAATTAAAGCATGATCAAAATCTTTTTTAATATTATTTTCAATTTCTAATTTATCAATATTTGTAAAATTTTCTAAATTGACATTGGGAAAATAAGTTCTTCCTAAATTAGTATAATCTGATCCTAAATCTCTTAAAAAATTTATTTTTTGAAAAGCAGCTCCCAGACTCATTGCATAAGGTTTAAGTTTAGTGTATTTATCTTTATCAAATACTTTTAGACACATTAAACCAACTACTTGAGCAGACCCTAAAATATATTTTTTATATTTTGCTTGATTATATTCTTGTTTATTTAAATCCATTTCCATGCTTTCCAGAAAGCAATCAACAAGCTCAATATCAATTTTGTACTTGTTTACGACTCTTTGAAAACTGTTTAAAATTGGATTTAGGCTGATTTTATTTTTGATTGATTCATGGGTATCTTTTTTGAATTTATCAAGTAATTTTTTTTTGTTGAATCCATGAAATGTATCAACAATCTCATCAGCAAATCGAACAAAACCATAAATTGAATAAATTTCATTTTGAATATTTTTATCAATAGTTTTAATTCCTAATGTAAAACTTGTACTATACGTTTTTGTAGTTAAAATACTTGTTTTTAGAGATATTTCATCAAATATTTTTTTCATTTCTTGTTAACTTTTTTTAATAAATACTCTGAAACAACTTTTCCTGATATAATAGAGGGAGGAACTCCCGGTCCTGGAACAGTAAGCTGACCAGTGTAAAACAAATTTTTAATTTTTCTGTTGAATATTTTAGGTTTTAAATTTGCTGTTTGAAGAAGAGTATTTGCTAGACCATAAGCATTACCCTTATACGAGTTATAATCATCAATGAAATCTTTTACACAATAACTTTTATTGAACTCTATGTAAGAATTTATATCTTCATTGCAGTATTTTTCTAGTCTACTGATAATTAATTTGAAATATTTATTTCTGATTTTATCATTATCTTTAAGTCCAGGTGATATAGGCATTAAAATGAAAATATTTTCTTTCCCTGGAGGAGCTGTTGACTTATCTGTTACTGATGTGGCACTGGCATAAAATAACGGTCTAGACGGCCATTTTTTTGATTTATATATTTCATGTGCGTGATTATCAATATCTTCATCAAAAAAAAGATTATGATGATTTAATTTTTTTAATTTTTTACTAACTCCTATGTAAAAGATTAAGCAAGATGGGGACATAACTCTTGATTCCCAATATTTTTTTGAATAATTACTATATTTTTTTGGTAAAAGTTGTTGATCTACGAATTGATAATCGTTTGAACAAAGAAGTAAATCAATATTAATTTTTTTGGAATCACTTTCAATTGATTTTACAAGATTATCTGATATATTTAACTTTTTAACATTAAAATTTTTATAAAATTTAACTCCATTTTCTTTACAAACTTTAACCATTCCCTCTACAACTTTATTAAAACCGCCAATTGGATAGAATGTACCTTGTTTAAGACCTGAATAGGCCATTAAGCTATAAAGTGCAGGCGTTTCTTGTGGAGTAGAACCTAAAAAAAGAACAGGAAATTCAAGTATTGATCTTAAGTAATGATTTTTAAAAAATTTTCTGACATGTTTTCTGTAAGAAGAAAATATTTGAAGTTTAAATATATTTTTAAAAATTTCAGGTTTAAATAATTCTTTAATTGATACACCGGGTTCATGAACAAGTTTTTTTATTCCAAAATTGTATTTAAATTCAGCTTCATTGATGAATTCTATTAATTTTTTTGAAGCTCCTTTCTCATAACTTTCAAATAAGTTTAATACTTCATCCCAATTACTACTTAAACTAATTTTATTGAAATCTTTAAAAATTATATCAAATCCAGGATTTAATTTGATAAGATTATAAAAATCATCAGGTTTATGGTCAAAATCATTAAAGAAATTTTCAAATACGTCAGGCATCCAATACCAGCTGGGTCCCATATCAAAGGTATATCCTTTATATTTTAATTTTCTGGCTCTACCTCCCAAAGTTGAATTTTTTTCATAAACGTCAACTTTATAACCTTTTTTTGATAAATATGCAGCAGCACTTAGTCCTGAAAAACCGCTTCCTATAATTGAATATCTCATAATAATTTTTTAAATTTTTGTATATTAATTCTAAATTGTATATTTTTTTAATTCAATTTTTATACAAAAATAATGATATTCAAATATTTTTGTATTAATTTTGTATTATAATTTTTAAAATGTACAGAATAGACCAATTTTCCAAAATAACTCATATCAATAAACTCTTATTGAGAACTTGGGAAAAACGATATACTTTTTTAGTTCCTCACAGGACTTCAACCAATATAAGGTATTATGATGACTCGATGATAGTTAAAGCTTTAAACATCAAACTATTAATAAACAACGGTGTGAAAGTTTCTAATATTTCAAAAATGTCAAATGATGAAATAGTTTCTCATGTTCACAATATTGAAATCAACAATTCTCATAATACTTTTGTAGATGTTAATATATCCAAAATAATTGAATTTTCATTAACTTTTGATAAAGATAAATTAAGCGAACTTTACGAAAATGGAATTTCCAAAAAAGGGGTTATTAACTATTATAGAGATATTATTATTCCAACTTTGCAAAGAGTTGGAATATTATGGTTGGGAGATATGATGTCTCATGCTCAAGAACATTTTTTATCATCTTTTTTAAAACAAAAACTAAATTACTCCATTGAATTAATTGATAATTGTAATTCAACAAAGGATAAATGGATCTTATTTTTACCGGAAAATGAATTACATGAAATTTCTTTATTAATATCTAAATTGATTTTATTGACAAAGGGTTTTGATGTTCTTTATCTTGGTCCTAATCTTCCTTTTGATTCTTTGAAAAATATAGATAGTAAATTTTTCAAATCAAATTTATTATTTTTTTGTATTTCAAATGAATCGTTATCTAACATAAATAATAAACTAGATATTTTAAATAAGAATTTTCCAGAGTCTAAAATTCATTTAATATTATCTAAGAACAATAAAAAATTAATCGAAAACAAATATTTTCTAAAGACTTTCTCTGAAATTGATACTTTTTCAAAATATTTAGATAACCTTTAAAATTAAAGCATTGTATTACCAATTTAAAAGAGAACAAATTTTAAAGACAGACATAAATACAATTTGGAAGTTTGCATCCTCTCCTGAAAATTTGAAAATTATAACTCCAGATTACATGAACTTTAAAATTACGACTAAAGATCTTAAAAAATCTATTTATCCTGGTATGATCATAACTTATAGTGTATCACCCGTTTTTAACTTTCCAATGAATTGGGTTACTGAAATAACATGCGTCAAGGATCGTGAATATTTCGTTGATGTACAAAAGATGGGTCCTTATAAAATGTGGCATCATCAGCACTTTTTTGAGAAAAAAAATCAAAATATATTAATGACAGATATAGTTACATACATACCTCCCTTTGGAATTTTAGGAAGTATTGCAAACATAATCTTAATAGAAAAAAAATTAAAAGCTATATTTGATTACAGAGAAAATAAAATGAATTTAATTTTCAATAATTAAATAATTTTATCAATTTCTTTCATTATTTCATTAGCTTTACTAAAGTATTCATCAGATTTTTTTCTGTCTATCTTTGAATAATCAAAATAAAGTTTCATATATTTTTTATATTCTCTTTTGAGTTTATTTTTTTTTGAAAAATATTTAAACATGATATTAAGTTAAGTTAGCTTTACCTCCGTCAATAGATAAGTTAGTTCCAGTCATCCATTCAGCATCATTCGATATTAGAAAATTTGCCATTGAGGAGATATCATGTGGGCTACCTATTTTTTGAAGTGGGTGAGTACTTTTTATATTTTCAATTTTTTTTTCGTGATTTAATAAGTGACTAGATAACGGTGTATTTACTATTGAAGGTGATATTATATTAAATCTAATTTTTGGAGCATATTCTTTTGCAAGAGACAAAAATAATCCCTCAAGAGCGCTTTTAGAAGTAGCAATAGAGCTATGGTAATTAAAGCCTTTTTTAGCACAAACTGAAGAAAACCCAACAACTGATGCTGAAATAGAATTTTTGAGAAGATTAACAACTGATTTAAAAACTTTAATAAATCCCATAACGTTAATATTAAATTCCTCAATAAAATCTTCTTCCTTAATACTAGTAAATGGTTTTAGCTTAATAGTACCTGGGCAATAGACTAAAGAATCTAAATTTTCGGTAATTAAATTACTATCAAAGTTATAATTTAAAATATCTAATTTAAATTTTGTTAAATTTTCGTGATCAAAATTTATTTCATTTGTATTGTAACTAGCATAAACTTGATTTCCAAGCTCAATTTGTTTATTCAATAGATCGTTTCCAATCCCTGATGAAGCACCAATAATTAAAGTTTTTTTCATTTTGTCTAACTTTTATTTTAATTTCTTATACAAATTTACTAAATTTGCTTTAAATAAAAAAATTATATTATGTCAACAAGAGGAATTTCAAAAGAAAAAGCAAAAAAAATTGTAGATACGATTAAAAGTAAAAAAGCTAACATTGTATTTTATACTGATAAAATTTCTATAAGTTTATCAAGTATTGAAAAAGCTGAATTTTGGAAGTCAAAATTTCCAGCTGGTAAAATTAGATTGACTTAGATAATCCCTCCTTGTAGACTTTAATTGCTCTATTTCTAGCAATTTTGTGGTCTATAATTTGTTGAGGGTAGTCTTTAGTTGCTAATCCCTTTACCCATTTTTTCGTGTACTTATACTCCGGATCAAATTTTTTCCTCTGCTCAAATGGATTAAATATCCTGAAATAAGGTGCCGAGTCACACCCAGTACCTGCTGCCCACTGCCAGTTTCCGTTATTTGATGATAATTCAAAATCAAGTAGCTTTTTAGCAAAATATTTTTCACCATGTCTCCAATCTGTGAGAAGATGTTTGCATAGAAAACCTGCTGTTATCATTCTAACTCTATTATGCATGTAACCTGTTTCATTTAATTCCCTCATACCTGCGTCTACAATTGGATAACCCGTATTTCCATTTTTCCATTTCTCAAAATCATTTGAATTGTTTATCCATTTAATATTGTCATATTTAGGTTTAAAATTTTTATCTATAACATTTGGAAAATTGAATAGAATTTGCATAAAAAATTCCCTCCATATTAACTCAGATAAATAAGTATCAGAAACTTCCATTGAATTATAAACTAATCTTCTTATGCTAACTATTCCAAATCTTAGATATGGGCCCATTCTACTTGTTTTATTTAAATAAGGAAAATCTCTGTTTTTAGAATAATTATTTATATTTATGTTTGAATAAGGCTTGACTTTAATTTTAGATTTTTTAAATCCTAGACTTTCTAAAGTAGGAAAATTAAAATCAGATTTATAGAAATTATCATAAAATATGAGATGATTAGTAATAATTTTTTTTTGTTCCTCTTTAAATTTTTTTAACCATTTATTTTTATAAGGAGTAAACACTGTATAGGGGCTTCCATCATTTTTTACTATTTCATTTTCTTCATAAATAACTTGATCTTTGTAAATTCTACATTCAATATTATAACTTTTAAATAATTTTTTAACATTTGAATCTCTTTCAATAGCATATGGTTCATAATCTTTATTAAATGAAATATTTTTGATATCATATTTGGAAATTAAGTTTTTCCATATATCAATAACTTTACCTTTTTTTAAAAGAATAGACGAATTAACTTTTCTGAGTTCGTTATTCATTAAGAATAAATTTTCATAAATAAAATTTATTCTTGCATCGTCTTTATCAATATTTTTTGTTATATCAATATCAAAAATAAATATTGGAATAATATTATTATTTTTAAGTATATTTATAAGACCTGTATTATCAATAAATCTTAAGTCTCTTCTGAACCAAAAAAAATTTACCTTTTCTTTCATAATTTATTATTATTTATATACCTGTAGTTTGAAAAAATGAAATTATTAATTGCCACAATCCAATGAATAAAAAATGCATATAGAATATTACCAAAATTTAAAGTAACTAAACAAATTAAAATCCCAAAAGGGATACAAGCAATAATTTCTTTTTTACTTTTATGAAAATGTGCAACACAATATATTAGAGTGTTAAGTGTAACTATTAAAGGTAAGTTAAAATTGGGAATAAGATCTAAAAATAATAATCCTCTAAATAGATACTCATAAGCAAATAAATAAATTCCCCAAGTCATAATATTTACAATGAATTTGAACCCATTCCAATTTAATATTTTTACTTCTGGATAGTCTGATATTTTTTTAGAATTTAGGTACGATATTGGTATGACAAATAAAATTACTAGAAGAAATAATTCAATTTTTAAGTTGAATAAATCTTCAAGGTTAAAAAATAATGTTTTTTTATAAATTAAAAATGGTATCAAAAACATAAGAAAAAATCCAATTATTCTAATTATTTGGAAATAGTAGAATGATGATTCTTTAGTAAATATTGCATAAATTTTCTTCTTTAAATAATTATTTTTTAAAAGTAGTATAAACAATATAAAACAAAATACTGGTGAAAATGCAAAAAATAGATTGCCAAGCATTATTGAATATAATTAATTATTTTTTTACTAGTGGGAGAAGTTGTTGAATAGAAAAAATCAATTAAATTTCCATTTGGATCAATTAGGTATTTTTGAAAATTCCATTTGACTGAACTTGAAAATTTATTATTAAATTCTTTTGATGTTAGCCATTTGTATATTGCATGTTGGGATTCACCTTTTACATTAATTTTTTTTGAAATGGGAAATGTAATATTATAATTATTAGAGCAAAATTCTAATATTTCTGACGAATTTCCGGGTTCTTGTCTACCAAATTGATTACAGGGAAAAGCTAAAATTACTAATTTGTCTTTATATGTATTATAAAGTCTTTCAAGTGAGTTATATTGGTATGTAAAACCACAATATGACGCAACATTTACAATTAATAAATATTTACCTTTATATGTTCTCAAAGAGATTTTTTCACCTTCAATAGATTCATAACTTAAATCGAAAATAGTATTTTGAGAATAAATTTTGTTTGAAAACATTATTAAAAGTATTATGAAAATTAATTTTTTTGACATCAACTTTTTTTTTTATACAAAATTATAATATATTTTTAACAAAATTTAAATAATAAATATTTAATGACCAATTTTGACAAAAAAGTTAAAAATAAATTTCTTTTTGGTATTTTTTTAATTGTAAACCTTCCAATGTCATGGATTGCAGGTTTGAAATTGAATGATTTTAATCCTTCGCAATGCTCCGTATATTTAAAACATTCTTATCTAAATCAAAATCCCTTTAAATCTATATATTGGGCATGTCAGGGAATGGCAGCTGAATTATCTACTGGGTTGTTAGCTTTTCGATATATTGATATGTCAGGTAAGAGAATTTCACTATTAGTAATAGATGTTAAATCAAAATTTTTTAAAAAAGCAATAGGTAAAGTTATTTTTAATTGTAATGACGGTTTACTAATTCATAAAACAATTCAAAAAACGATATCTGAAGGGAAACCCCAAACATGTTTGACAAATTCTGTTGGTTTTGATGAAAATAATAATATGGTTTCTAGCTTTGATATAACATGGTCATTCAAACTAAAATAATCATAGTTAAATATTATTTAACTATGAATTTTTTTGTTATGAACTTATCATTAAAATTTATTCTAGCCCAATAAACTCCTGGAGATATAGATTCAATTGAAATCTTGTTACTAAGATTAGAAATTTCTTTACTAATCACAGTTTTACCAATGGAATTAAATATTTCAACCTTATAGCTGTCATTAAAATTTTCAACATTAAAATTGATAAAATTATCAGATGGATTTGGATAAATATTAATAAGATTCTCAGGTAAGTTAATAAACTGCGTTTTGAGGTTATTAAAATTTGTTATTGGAATTTTTACGAATATAATATCATTTTGAATAATTGGATCTAAATCACCTTGAATATGTAGTCCAGGGTATGCATCTCTTTGATAAGTTAAACATACGTAATCATCAACTACATTTGAAATACAAGGATAGACCCCTTCCAAAAGTGGATCTCCATTATTAGGATCTGTCACTTCTGACATAATATCAAAAGGATCTGTCCAAGTAATTCCATTATCTTCCGATTTCATGACATAAATATGTCTATAATGTTCGTTAAATAATGGATCATTTATTTCAATTTGAAGTTCATTAAGAGTCTCTTGAACTCCAGAATAAGCTAGGTAAATATCTCCATTTTCTCCAATTACACTGGTTGGTTGACTTTCAAGTGAAAGTCCATAATAAGCGATATTTTCAATAGATGCAATATCTAAAGTTCCATTACCATTTAAGTCCAAAGTTGATGTTATTATTTTTCCAGGTATGAAGTCATACATAATTGAATCAGTTAAATCTTCGTTGTAATCATAAAAAAATAAAGTATCATTTGAATATTCACTCCAGTACATAAGTCCATTTGTTGTAGGATAATAAGAATAAGCCCCCTCCTCATCATCAGCCAAATTTGAATTTGAATAATCCATTAATCCATAAAAAACATGAACTCTATTGTTATTGTCAATTGAAATGCTAAAAGACTGATCTGAATTTGTTATTCTTCCAGCAAATAAAGGAAAATTCATAGAGTCAACAGTGATAGAATCATCAAACATAGGAATGGGGTGCTCTCTTAATATAGTTTTATTCCATGTATTTCCATTATCTATGGATTTCATTAAAATAACGTCTGTCCACGGTCCCCCAAGGACAAATGCAACAACATCGTCTTTGACATCTAAAGCATATGCATCTCCACCAAATCCATTGTAGTTATTTGAATCAATATCAGGTATAATATAATCTAAAATATCCCAGTTTTCTCCACCATCTTGGGATCTTGAGTAAGAAACGTAATTTTTATCTAAAGAGTAGGTATTAGATATCAAATGAATTGTTTCACCATTTGATCCTCCTACTTTCATTCTTGGCCAAACATTATCATAAACAGATCCAAAATCAGAATTTGGTAGAAGTGATTCAATCCAATTTCCTTCTCCTAAAGTTAATCTTTTTGAAATTTGAGTATGGTACTCTGGATTACCAAATATGTGACTTGCAAGAATTTCTCCACCTTTAAGCCCAGTAATCGATGGCCAACCAGTCCTTTCTGTTTCGATTCTAACATTTGGATAGTCCATCCAAGAATTTCCGTCAAAAAAATTATATCCAGTTCCTCTTTCTGGAAAACCATCATTAGTATTTGGACTCATTGTCCATACAGCAGATATATTTCCATTTTCATGCACATATAGTCTGTTTTGAACTGATTTGTTTGTTTGTAAATCATAATATGTATTACCAATTATTTCTTCATTACCACCCCAAGAATATTTTGAAGGTACATTAGTTGAAATATAATGTTCAACTTCATTAAATTGTAAATTTTGATTTGTACATTTAGAGTCAGATATTACTTTCTCTGATTTATTTAATTTTTCTGGAATAAAATTGATAAAATTTTGAGAAAATGAGAAAAAATAAATAAATGAACAAGGAATAAATAGTAGTTTTTTCATGGTTGATTTTTTAACTTTTTAGCAATATAATATTTTCATGTTAAATTATAAAAATTATTTTACCAAATGATTAAATGGCAGTATTTTTTTAAACTACGAGTTATTGTAAAAGATTTTTTAAATAGAAATGGTGATTATATAATATTATCATCATTTATTTCAAAATTTCTAAGTTTTTTAACCTCAATTTTTTTAATTAGGATTATAAGTAGTTCAGAGTTTGGAATATTTGCTTATTCAATGTCAATATTATCTTTTTTTATACCTTTTTCTGGAGGTGGGATGCATTTTTCTTATTTAAGATTTGCTCCAAATCATAAATTAAATGATAGATACAGACTTTTTTCTAATACTTTATTTATCGGTTTTCTTTTTTCAATTTTGACGATATTATTTCTTTTTTATATAATTAGTAAATTAAACATTAAGGATAGTTTATTTTATAATGTAATATACGTATTGAGTGTTTATCAAGTCAGTTATTTTGTGACGGAATTGATTAAAATTAATTTTTTAGTTGAAAGTTTAAATAAAAGATTTGCTTTTTTAGAAATTATAATTTCATTATCAATTTTTATTTTTGGTGCTATTTTTGCTTACATTTTTGGTTTAATTGGATATGTTTATGTATATGTTATTTTTCCTTTGATTTGTGTTTTACCATATTTTAAATTTAAATCACTAAAAATAAAACTACCAAAAAAATATATCTCATATGGAATATGGGTTGGTATTGGTTCTATTGCATCCCAATTATTATATTCAATTGATATTTTTTTGATTGGTAATATTTTAAAAAATAATCATCAAATCGCATTATATAAGTCTGCTTCAATTATTCCTATGGCTATTTTTTTTATTCCTAATTCATTTTTAAAATCATTTTATACAGATCTGGCAAAAAACTCCAAAAATAAAATTTTTATTAAAAAATTTTTAAAAGATTATTTGTCAATTTTTTTTATAATTACAATTTGTTTGTTTACTTTTTTATTTATTTTTTCAAAGGAAATAATAATAATTTTTTTTGGACTTGAGTATTTAGATTGTTTGTCAAGTTTTAAAATTTTACTAATTGGTTCAATAGGTGCTTTTTTACTAAGAATCCCTTTTGGAAATTTGTTAGCTGCAATAGGAAAATCAGATTGGAATGCATTTATTTCAATAGCTTTAATATTAATAAATATTTTATTGAATATTATTTTTATTCCAAATTATGGAATAAACGGAGCTGCAATTGTAACTTCTTTACTATTTTGGTTATCAGGGCTGATTTCGTTATTTATGTCTTTAATTTATTTATATAAATTAGATTAAATTTCATATAGTTTATTAATTTTATTCTGAAATTCACTGGATTTAAATTTATCGGAAATTTTGATGAGATTTTTTTTTCTGTAATTTTTATAATTTCTTTTTATTTCAATCATTGCATTGATAAGATTATTTGTGATATTATTATCAAATAAAATTCCGGTAGATTTATTTAAATACTCTTCTGGTCCTCCACATTTAGAACTTATTACAGGAATTCCAAGACTTAAGGCCTCTGCACAAACAATAGAGAATGATTCATAGAAACTATTGATTATTAACACATGAGACTTTTGAATATAGATATCGATATTTTCTTTAGATTTTGGACCTAAAAAATTGATTATTTTATTTAAAAATAGTTTATTTCTCAATTTTTTTAAGTTCTTTAAGTCTTTACCATCACCAATTATATTAAGTTTAACATCTATATTTTTTTTAATTAATTCATTTATTGCAATAATAATTTGACTTATATTTTTAACCTCATCAATTAAATCACCAATAAAAATAAACGTGAAAATTTTATTTTTCTTAACACTGTAAATTTTACAATCAACTACATTTGGTATAACCTTAAATTGACTCTTAATTCCAAATTTAATCATTTCATTTTTTAAAGAATTCGAAACAACAATTAATACTTTAGTATTTTTTGCAACTAAAATTCTAATAAATTTTGATAAGTTAGATAATCTGTACTTTGATTTTGTACTATAACCACTCCAGTGCTCTGAAACGATAAATGGAATATTTTTGAATTTATAAATTAGATATGATAAAGTAGAATTCCATCCCATTATATGACTGTGAATTATATCAGGATTATAATTTATTATCTCTTTTAAGCATAAGTAAAGTAAATTTATTTTTGAAATTATATTATTTTTTTTGTAGTAAACTATAAATTCTTCTATATTATTCTTTTTAGTTCTTTTGATAATATAATTATTGATTTGATTGGAGTTTTTTTGTAAATAAATTATTTTATTATCATTATTTTTAGATATTAAATCAATTTGTCTTTTTATAAATATTCCCTTTGTAGGGTCTAACAAATTTGGATACCATTTTGTCAAATGCAAAATTTTCATTAATATATTTTTTTAACAATTTCAATAAAAGATTTATAATATTTTAAAATTTTCAATAGAAAGTTTAAATTTGCCAAAATATATGGTGGTTGTAGCTCAGTTGGTTAGAGCACCGGGTTGTGGTTCCGGGGGTCGTGGGTTCGAATCCCATCTTCCACCCAATTTTAGAAAGTAGATTTAAATTTCGATTGATATTCGCTGAAATCTTCTTGACTTTCAATATCCAAATATTTGTCTTCAGCAAAAAGCTTCAAATATAATTCAATTTTATTAGGAGTTAAGTATCCTTTAATTGGAGCAATTATGTCTAGATTTTCATCCATGTAAATAACAGTTGGATAAGACGAAACACCTAAAGCGTTAGCAAATTCATGTTGACTATTTCTAATTGTTGAATTTACATTAAATGAAGGGTTTTTGTATGTATTACCTTTAAAAGTCAAACTTTCACCGCTCTCAGCATTAAATTTAACAGCGTAAAAGTATTTATTTATGTATTCAATAACATTATTGTTTGAGAATGTATTTTTGTCCATCATTTTACATGGACCACACCATTTTGTATAAACATCAATTAGAACTTTCTTTGGTTTCTTCTTTTGAAGATTTTGAACTTCTTCAATTGAAATCCAATTAATGTTATTTTGAGAAAATATGTAATTAGGTAACAAAATAGTTACGCATATAATTATAATCGTTTTTTTCATAATCCATGCATTAATTGTAAATCAAAAATACAATAAAAAAATTTAAAATGAACATCATACTATATTAATCTATTCCATGCATTAGTTTCTTTAAAGCAAAACTTAAGATAAATAAAATTATACCACCGGATACGGGGATCCATACCAAAATTTCAAAAAAATCAGACATTGATGATTCGGAAGCAATTTTTTCCATGTAACTTGATAATGACCCTGCAAGTTTGTTACCCATTGCGGATGCGAAAAACCAAATTCCAAACATTATCCCAAGTAATCTATTCGGAGATAGTTTATTAACATAAGATAATCCAACAGGAGATAAACTTAATTCACCCATGGTATGAAGTAGATAAGCCAGAGTTAAAAAAATCATACTAACTTTTTTGGTAGTAATTTCTGAATCTAATCCTGAAGAGCCAAAAACCATAGGAATAAAACCGATACCTAATAAAATCAATCCAATAGCAAATTTTTGAGGACCATTGGGATTAATTTTTGTTTTAGACAACTTTTCCCATATTACAGAAAAAACAGGAGCCAGAGTAAATATAAATAGAGCATTTAAGCTTTGAAACCATGTAGCTGGAACCTCAGGGTTATCAACTAAATAATTGTTGTAAATCATATATCCGATTAATAACCAAAGTAATAGAACACTGATTCCCATAAATATAATAGCTTTTGAGTAAATTTTACCAACTGCCTTGTTCATACTCATAAACAACCAAGTTAATATAACAACAGGAAGGGCTGATAAAACTGCACTAATTATTTTATACAAGATAATGGTAATATTGCTTACTAGTTGACGATCAGTATGTTTACTTGCAAAAATATTCATACTTGACCCAGCTTGTTCAAATGCAGCCCAAAAAAAGATAGAAAAAAAGGCTAGAACACCAACAACTATCAATCTATCTTTTTCAATTTTATTCAATGGTTCTTTTTTGACATCATTTGAACTCTTTTTAGATTTTACAGGGGCTAATCCAATTTCACCAAACATGTTTTCAGAGAGTTTAAACTGAATTAATCCTATTAACATAAAAATTCCAGCTAAACCAAATCCGTAGTGCCATCCTAAGGTCTCTCCTAGATATCCACAAAGAATTGATCCTAGGAATGCTCCAACATTAATTCCTTGATAAAAAATTGTGTATCCAGAATCTTTTTTATTTGAACCATCAGGATAAAGTTGACCAACAATTGATGATATATTTGGTTTGAAAAATCCATTGCCCAAAACAAGTAAGATTAAACCAAGATAAAATGCAGGTATTGGTTTGAATGCTAATGATAAATGACCTAAAGTCATTAATAATCCACCAATAACTATTGCTTTTCTAAAACCAATTATCTTATCGGCAATGATACCTCCAAAAATTGGGGTAATGTATACAAACATTGTATACCATCCATAAAGCTCACTAGCATTACTTTGACCCCAACCAAGACCAGGGTTATCAGATGAAATCTCGCTTATTAAGTATAAAACTAATAGAGCTCTCATACCATAATATGAAAATCTTTCCCACATTTCAGTAAAAAAAAGCATAAATAAACCTACAGGATGACCAAAAATTTCTTTTTCAGTTGCAATATTTTTTTTCATTTGTTTTATTTTAAAAGCCTAAATTAAAAAAAAAAAATTATAAATTATTTTTGATGAAATTAGTCATTTTAGTGTAAAGGTTGAATCTAGTTGAACCACCATATATTCCATGATTTTTGTTAGGATAAACAAAAAATTCAAATTGTTTATTTGATTTAATTAATTCATCTGCTAACTCCATAGAATTTTGATAATGAACATTATCATCTGCTGATCCATGAATTAAGAGATATTTACCTTTTAGTTTACTTGCAAAGTTTATGGGAGAATTTAAATCATATCCTTCAGAATTTTCTTTTGGAGTTCTCATATACCTTTCAGTATATATAGAATCGTAGTATCTCCAGTTTGTGACAGGGGCAACAGCTATTCCCATTTTAAAAATATCTGATCCTTTAAAAAGGCATAAAGATGACATGTAACCTCCATAACTCCAACCAAAAATTCCAATTCTGCTAGAATCAACATAACTCAAATTGGATAAAAATTTGTTTGCATCAATTTGATCTTTTGTTTCAAGTTTACCTAGGTTCAAATAAGTACATTTTTTAAAATCACTACCTCTGCCACCAGTACCTCTATTATCAACGCAAGCAACAATATAACCCTCTTTTGCTAACATTTGAAACCAAAGAAAATTATAACCTCCCCAACTATCTAGAACTTGTTGGGAACCTGGTCCACCATATAGATACATAAATACAGGATATTTTTTGGTTTCATTAAAATTTGGGGGTTTAATTATCCAACCGTTTAAATCAATGTTACTGGAATTAGTGAATTAAAAAAATTCTTTCTTGGACAATTG
This sequence comes from Flavobacteriales bacterium, assembly GCA_002692065.1. Lineage (GTDB taxonomy): Bacteria > Bacteroidota > Bacteroidia > Flavobacteriales > UBA7430. The sequence goes on from NZJX01000015.1 coordinate 53,403, forward strand.
TGAATTTTCTAATTCATTTTTCAATCTTTCATTATCAATAATATTTCTAATAAAATTTCCTTTAGAATCTAATAAATCAAATTCGTAAGGAGAATTCGCATTAGAATATTCATTAATCAAAAAATTAAAGTTTTTACTAAAATAAGCATCATTAAATCCAATTTTTTGGGAAATTTTAGTTTTATTTTTTCCATTAGTTTCAATAGAATAAATATCTCTTCTTAGTGGGCTAGCTTCGGATGATCGATAAAATATTTTATTATTTAAATTATCATACCCATAAAATTGATCAATATCGAAATTTCCTTTGGTGATTTTATTTAGAAGTCTGCCTTTAATATCATAATAATAAATATGATTATATCCTGATTTTTCACTTGTCCATATAAAATTATTGTCATTAGAAATAAATTCTAAATTATCATGAATTTCAATATATGCGTCATCTTTTTCTGTTAAAATTGTGGTAATTTTATTTTTTGTAACATTATGTAAAATTAATTCTAATTTATTTTGATGTCTATTTAATTTTTCTATCATCAATAACTCGTCATTATTTGTCCATTTGATTCTTGGAATATAAAAATCGCTTTTATCTTTAAGATTAATTTTCTTTGAAATATTTTTAGCTAAATCATAAACATGAATTTCAACTTTAGAATTTTTTTCTCCAGCTTTAGGATATTTGAACTTATATTTAGATGGATACAAACCATCGTAAATATCCATACTAAATTCTTTAACTTCCTTTTCATTGAATTTGAAATAAGCAAGTTTCGAACCACTTTTATTCCAATATATCCCATTTTTAAGCATAAATTCTTCCTCGTAGACCCAATCAGGTGATCCATTTATTATAACATTTTTTTCTCCATCATTTGTTATTTGAATTATATTATTACTTTCAAGATTTTTAATATAAATATTATTTTCAAATACATATGAAATATTTTTATTATCAGGTGAAAAAATAGCTATATTTTGTTTGCCAGAGGACAGATTTTCAATTGATTTTTTATCTATGTCGTAAATATAATAATTAGATTTTTTAGAATATCTATAAATTGATTCTGTTTGAGTGGAGAGTAATATTTTTGATTCATTTGGACTAAATTCATAATCATCAAATTTTAACTCATCTATATCTTTAGAATTTAATATGTTTTTTATAGAATCTCCTGTAAAGTAATCATATTTTGTAATTAATATTTTATTTTTTTTATAATTTAATGATGTGAAATGAACTCCATCATTTAGTGGTTTGTATCCCCATAAATAATCAGCTTGATATTTTCTAGAATTCCAAATATCATTCAAATCCAGAATCGAATTTTGAGCATTTATATAAAGAGAGAATTTAAATAATATAGCTAAGATCAAAAATAAATTTTTCATAATTTATTTCAATTTAAATTTAATAGTTTATTAAAGTTTTAGTTTCTGTTGTTAAGAAAAATCATTATGTAATAGAGTAAATATGTTAAAGAGGATAAAGCTGCAACTAAATAAGTCTTTGCAGCCCAATTTAATGCATCTTTTGCTGCTGTAGTTTCATTTCCTGAGGTAATATTTGCATTTTCAAGCCATTTTACAGCTCTATTGGAAGCATCATATTCAACTGGTAAAGTGATTAAACTAAATATTGTTACCATGAGCTGTGAAAAAATTATAGTGAGAATTACTATATCTAGAGTAAATAATCTCATAATTCCCATTCCAAACATTCCCGCAATAAATATGAAGTTAATCATTTTAGAGCTAAAAGAAACAATAGGGACAAGTTTTGATCTCATTTCAAGCCATCTATAAGCATTTGCATGTTGAACTGCATGACCACATTCGTGTGAAGCTATAGCAGCTGAAGATATACTTTTACCATAATAGACTTCTTTACTTAAGTTAATTGTCATATTTTGGGGATTGTAATGATCAGTTAGTCTTCCAGGAACAGATACTATACTAACTTTTGTAATCCCATGATCTATCAACATTTTTTCAGCAACTTCTTTACCTGATAAATTTGAAGAAATTTTGATTGAACTATATTTTTTTATTTTTGATTTTAGTTTAGTTTGAATAGACCATCCTATTAACAGAAATATTATAAATATTAATAACATAATAATTTTTTTTTTCAAAATTAATTAATATCATTGAATGAAAAGAATATTTTCTAAAAAAAATATGAACACAAAAAAACCATTAATTTTAATAGTTAATGATGATGGAATAAATTCCATGGGAATCAACTTTATTATTGAATTAGTTAAAAAAAGAGGTGAAATTGTCGTTGTTGCTCCTCAAAAAGAACAATCAGCTAAAAGTAATTCTTTGACAATAAATGAAGACATTAGAATTAAGCAAGTTTTTAAATCTAAAAATCTCTCAAAATATTTTTGTACTGGTACCCCAACTGATTGTGTGAAAATTGCAATTAATAAAATTGTAAAAAGATGTCCAAATCTTTGTATTTCAGGAATTAATCATGGGTCAAATTCATCAATAAATGTCTACTATTCAGGAACAGTTGCTGCTGCTTTAGAGGCATCAATTAATGGTATACCATCCTTAGCTTTTTCATTATTAGATTATTCATTAAATCCAAATTTTTATGAAGCTAAAGAGTATATTTTAAATATTATTGATAAGATTTTACAAACAAATATTTCAGATTTTAACTACAAACAAAAAAATTATATTCAAAGTAAACTTTGTCTAAACATCAATATTCCTAACGTTAAAAAAGAAAAAATTAAAGGAGTTAAAGTTTGCCGGCAAGCAAGATCAAAATGGACCGAAAATTATATATTAACTGATAATAAAGAAAGTTTTAAATTGACTGGTCAATTAAATAATTTAGATCAAAATGATGAAAATGATCTTTCATTGTTAGAAAAAAATTTTATTACAGTAGTCCCAATAAATCCAGATAGAACCTTCTATGAAATGATAAAACAAATTAATTATTTAAATGAATAAAATCAACGATAATTTTATTGTAGGAATTTTTATTGGATCGATTTGTCCTGTAATAGTTTATTTTTTTTTAAATATTTTAATCAAAAATATTTTAAGGGAATCTACAATTCATGTAATATGTTTGATGATTAATTTCCCTCTCTTAAGAATATTTTTGATAAATTATGAAAAGGATAAGTTGGGTAGAGGTATACTTTTTATTTCATTTGTACTTACTGCTTTATTTATATTTAAACATGATATGATTCAACTTTTTTAAGATGAGATATTATATAATAGCTGGGGAAAAGTCAGGAGATTTACATGCATCAAATTTATTAAAATATATCTCTACATATGATAAAAAACATGATTTTAGAGGTTTTGGTGGTAATAATATGAAATCAGTAGGAGTGAATCTTTCAAAAGAATTAAGTGATTTACAAATAATGGGATTTTATGAGATTTTTTTTAATTTGAAGAAAATATATGGAAATCTTTCATTTTGTAAAAAAGATATAAGGTCTTTTAATCCAGATTTAATAATATTAGTTGATTATTCGGGCTTTAATTTGAAAATTTCAAATTTCGCGAAAAATAATAATTTTAGAGTTGTTTATTATATTACCCCTAAAGTATGGGCATGGAATAGAAGTAGAATAAAAAAAATTAAAAGAAATGTGAACGCAATTTATTGCATTCTTCCATTTGAAAAAGAATATTTTTTAAAATATAATTGTGAAGTTGAATATTATGGAAATCCATTGATAGATTCCATTAATAATTATAAAATAAATAAATCAAATTTTAGATTCGATAAAAAAAATAATAAACATATAGTTGCTTTGTTACCTGGAAGTAGAGAGTCTGAGATATTGCAAACCATGCCATATTTAATTCAATTACCAAGTTATTTTCCGAATTGCGAATTTTATGTAGCTTGTTCAAATAATATTAAGAAAGAGATTTACAGAAAGTTTTCAAACAACTCAAAAATGTATTTTATATATAATCAAACTTATGATTTACTGAGTAAATCTCACGTGGCAATTGTAACTTCAGGAACAGCAACTTTAGAAGCGGCTATGTTTAAAATCCCTCAATTAGTAATATATAAAACAAGTTTTCTTTCTTACATAATCGCTAAAACATTTATAAAAGTTAAATTTATTTCTTTAGTGAATTTAATTTTAAATAAAAATGTTGTAACTGAACTTATTCAATATGACTTAAATATCAAGAGTCTATTAAGAGAATTTAATCATTTGTTTATAAGAGAAAAAAGAATTTCAATGATAAAATCATATGATATATTGATCAAAAAATTGGGCAAGAATTCACCCTCACAAAAAATTGCAAAATCAATTTTAAACAAGTTTTATAATGAGACTTAGTCTTTATTTTTTTTTCTTTCTCCTTTCGAAATATTATTTATTTGGACAAATATTTTCGTATGAGGATAGTTTGAGAGGATTTTTAAATGAAAATAGAAAATGGTTTGATGTGAAATATTATAATTTAAATTTAGATGTAAATTTCAATAATAGATCAATTTCTGGATATAACGATATTTTTTTTAATGTTATTGATTCTAAATGTGTTATGCAATTAGATTTAGATAAAAAACTTAAAATTGATAGTGTAGTTTTCAATAACAATAAATTAGAATTTAGAAGAAAATTTAATTCATTTTTCTTAACCTTCAGTAAAAAACTTGAAGTAAATAAGAATTATAAACTAAGAATTTATTATAATGGAACTCCCAAGGAAGCTATTAATCCCCCATGGGATGGTGGTTTTGTATGGTTAAAAGATTATAACAATTTTAATTGGTTAGGAGTTGCATGTCAGGGTGATGGTGCTTCAATCTGGTGGCCATGTAAAGATCATTTATCAGATAAACCTGATAGTATGAGAGTAACGTGTAAAATTCCAAAAAAATTAAAATTTATATGTAATGGAAATATAGAATCTGATTCATTAATAAACGACATTAAAAGACAAACTACATGGAAAATTTCATATCCAATAAATATTTATAATGTATCACTATATATAGGTAATTATGTAAATATAAATGATATGTATTTTTCAGATAATGATTCATTATTTATTGATTATTATGTAATTGAGGGTAATGAAAATATAGCTTTTAATCACTTTAAACAAGTCAAACCGATGCTAAAAGTTTATGAAGAATTATTTGATAAATACCCATTTTGGGACGATGGATTTGCTTTAATAGAATCTTCTTATCCTGGTATGGAACATCAAAGTGGAATAGCTTATGGTAATAATTTTAAAAATGGGTATCTTGGTAAATATCCTAAGAATATAGATTTTGATTTTATCATTATTCATGAATCTGCTCATGAATATTGGGGTAATAGCGTAAGTGTTGATGATATATGTGAATTATGGATTCATGAGAGTTTTGCTACATATACTGAAGCTCTTTTTGTTGAAAAAAAATATGGTTTTGAATCAATGTTGGATTATTTACTTCATCAAAAAAAATTAATCAAAAATGACAAGCCTATCATTGGAGTTCATGGAGTTAATTCTTCTGGAAGTAAAATTGATATGTATTATAAAGGTTCTTGGATGTTACATTCAATTAGAAATATAGTTTTAAATGATTCTTTATGGTTTAAAACAATAAAAGATTTTTATAATGTTTACAAGTTTAAAATTATATCAACAGAAGATGTTGTAAAATATTTTTCAAAAAAATTAAAATATAACTTAGAACCAATTTTTTCAAAGTTTTTGAAATCAAAAAATCTACCAGTCCTTGAGTATTATTTCGAAAATAATAATAACATTAATTTTGACTTAAATTATAAGTGGGATATTGAATCAAAAAATTTTAATATGCCTATTTCAATATTAATTGATAGTCAGAGGATTTTATTATTCCCTGGAAGTGAATTCAAAAAAATTAGTTTAAATATTAAAGCTGAAAGTCAATGTATTTTTGAAAATAATTATTATTTGTATGAAAAGTTAAAATATAAAAAACATTAGATTTTGCAAACTAAAATAATTAATTATAAATTTGTCATCTTTTAATCAAATACAATGGCAAAAAAAGGAAATAGAATTCAAGTTATATTAGAATGTATAGAACACAGGAAATCTGGACTTCCTGGTGCATCGAGATATATAACTACAAAGAATAAAAAAAATACACCAGACAGATTAGAACTAAAAAAATTCAATCCTGTTTTAAAGAAAATGACTATTCATAAAGAAATTAAATAAGTAATTATGGCAAAGAAAGTTGTTGCCTCCCTCCAAAAAAGAGGAGCTAAAGATTTTACTAAGGTGATCAAAATGATCAAAGTATCCAAGACAGGTTCTTATACTTTCAAAGAGGAAATTTTGTTTAAGGATAATATTAAAGGTTTTTTAAATAATTAAATTTTTAAAACTTTCATTAAAACTTCTTTCATTTTGTCAGGAGTTTTTTTTATAAATATACTTATGTCTTTTTTAAATTTCTTCGACAGATTTAATAAAAAAAAATTAGATGATAGTCTATCAAAGACTAAACAGAATTTTTTTTCAAAACTTTCTAGAATTTTCGTTGGAAAGTCTAGGATTAATTCAGAAATTTTAGATAAAATTGAAGAATTATTGATTTCTTCAGATATTGGTATTAATACAACCTTCAAAATAATTGATGAATTAGAGAAAAGAGTAAAAAAAGATAAATACTTAAATTCTGAGGAACTAAGCTTAATGCTTAAAAATATAATTTCTAATTTATTAAAAGATACACCTCCTATTAATATTCCATCAACTAAACCATATGTAATTTTAGTTGTTGGAGTCAACGGAGTTGGAAAAACTACTACTATTGCAAAATTGGCTAATATGTACAAAAAAAAAGGTTTTTCAGTCGCTCTAGCTGCTGGAGACACTTACAGAGCTGCTGCTATAGATCAACTAGAGATTTGGACTAAAAGAATTAATATTCCATTAATTAAAAGATCCATGGGATCAGATCCAGCCTCAGTTATATTTGATTCAATATCTTATTCAAAAGATAATAAAGTTGATTTCTTAATTATCGATACTGCTGGTAGATTGCATAATAAAATAAATTTGATGAATGAACTTGAGAAAATTTCAAATGTAATTGAAAAAAAATTGTCATATAAAGCAAATGAAGTTCTTTTAGTTTTAGATGCTACCACAGGTCAAAATGCTGTTAACCAAGCTAAAGAATTTATATCTAAAACAAATGTAAATAATATTGTTTTAACTAAAATTGATGGAACAGCTAAAGGAGGCATTGTAATTTCAGTATCTGATCAGTTTAATATTCCAATCAAATATTTATGTTTAGGAGAAAAAATTGACGATATTCAGCTTTTTAATAAGGATGAATTCATTGACTCATTACTAAAATAATTTCATAATTTATATCATGAATTTAAATGAAATCCCATACAATTCTGTAGATATCTATAAAAATATAATTAAGGATTATTTAAATGATAAAGCATATTTATCTAAGTTTTATTCAAATTATCCCAGAATTTCTTCATTTAAGGACCAAATTGATATTAAAAATGAACAAAATATCGATAGAAATATATTGGTTAGTGAACTATTAGCACAATATCACACAATTGAATTTAAAAAAAAAGTACATAATAATATTTTAAGTTTAAAAAAAAAAAATACGTTTACAGTTTGTTCTGGTCATCAATTATCTCTTCTAACGGGCCCAGTATACTATATTTATAAGATTCTCAATACTATAAGCATTTGTGAAAAACTCAATATCAAATATAAAAATTATAATTTTGTGCCAATTTTTTGGATGCATACTGAAGACCATGACTTTGAAGAAATAAATAATTTTAATTTCAATAATTCAAAAATAAAGTGGGATAATTGTTATGAGAGTTTTTCAGTAACAGGTAAAATGTCTACAAAATCTTTGGAGGAAGTCGTAGACGAATTAAAATTGTCCGATAAAAATTATTCATCAATAATTGATTTATTGAAAAATTTTTATTTGAAAAACAATAATCTTGCAGAATCCACTAGAAAAATATTAAATTATTTATTTTCAGATTATGGTTTAATTATTATTGATCCCAATTCTAAAACATTAAAACAGCAAATTATTCATCTTATAGAATCTGATATTATAAATAATTCAAGTAAAGATATAATTAATAAAACCACAGATCTATTAGGTTATTCTCAAGCATTTGCAAGAGATATTAATTTTTTTTATTTGCATGATAATTTAAGATCAAGAATCATTAAGGAAGGAAATAAATATAAGGTGATCAATACTGAATTTATTTTTTCCGAACAAGAAATTAAAAAAAAAATTAATGAAAGTCCAACCTCTTTCAGTCCAAATGTATTATTAAGACCTCTTTATCAAGAACTTATATTACCAAATTTAGCAGTTGTTGGGGGACAAAATGAAATTTTATATTGGTTACAGCTGAAACAATTATTTAAAACTCATTCAATATCATTTCCCATTTTATTTTTAAGAAATTCTGCCTTTATATTAAATACTCGATTTAATAATTATATAGACAATTTAAAATTATCTTATTTAGATTTTTTTGAGGATGAAAATCATATTTTCAAAAAATTCATTTCATTTAATAATAAAAATGACTCTCATTTAAGTTGTTATAGAACAAAAATTGTTAAATTATACAATGAATTCAAGTTATTTTATGATGATAAGGATATAATTAGATCTATTAATTTTGAACTAAAGAAGAATTTAAGATCATTTGATAACTTTGAAAGAAAAATTTTAAAATATCAAAAAAATAATTTTGAAAAAGATTTAAATAGAATAAAAAAAATAAAGTATCTTTTTTTTCCAGATAACAAACCTCAGGAAAGAGTAATTAATTTTTTTCAGTTATGTTCAGAAGATAATGTAAATCAAAAAAAAATAATATATTTATTGAAAAATGAATTAGATCCTTTTAACAATAATTTAAAGATTATTTTGATTGATAATTAATTAAAAATGTTATTAAACTCTTATCTGATTTAGATTGTTTGAGTTTAGTATTTATAAATTGAAACAAAATTGCAGCTATATAATAAATTAAGTTCACAAGAAAATTCAGAAATAATTGATAAATCCAATCAAACAAGATTTGTAGTATCATTTTATAAATATCACCTTATTAAAAATCCAATAATTTTCAGAAATTTTATTTTTATTATTTTGAACAATTTAGATATTCTTGGAAGAGTTTATGTTTCAAGAGAGGGAATAAATGCCCAAATTTCGGTTCCTAAGGAAAATTATAACAAATTTAAAATTGAGCTTGAAGATATTTCATTTCTTCAAGGAATTCGTTTAAATCTTGCAAGAGAACATTTTAATAAATCTTTTTTAAAATTAAAAATTAAAATTAGAAAGAAAATTGTATCTGATGGATTAAAAGAAAATCAAATAAAGTTAAATATTAAAGGAACCTATATTTCAGCTAAAGAGATGAATAATCACATTAAAAATAAAAATTCAGTTATTTTAGATGTAAGAAATCATTATGAATCTGAAATTGGTCATTTTAAAAATGCTATTACACCAAATGTGGATACTTTTAGAGAATCATTACCATTGATTTTAAATAAAATGAAAAATAACAAAAATAAAAATATAGTTATGTATTGTACTGGTGGTATCCGTTGTGAAAAAGCTAGCGCAATGATGAAGAGTAAAGGATTTAAAAATATATTTCATCTTGAAGGAGGAATTATTGAATATGCTAAACAGGTAAAGGATCAAAATTTAGAAAACTTATTCTTAGGAAGTAATTTTGTTTTTGATGAAAGGAGAGCTGAAAAAATCTCTAACCACATAATTTCAAACTGTCATCAATGTGATAAACCATTTGAAAAGCACACAAATTGTGCTAATGTTTCATGTAATTTATTGTTTATTCAATGTGATTCATGTAAATCAAAATATAATAATTGCTGTTCTAATAAATGCATGGATATTAACTTGTTACCTCTTAATGAACAAAAAAAAAAATAGAAAAGGAAAAAATAACACTAATAAAATTTTTAATAAGAGTAGGATTAATAATTTTAATGTTATTCCTCGTTAATTTAATTTATGAAAGAAAAAAAAATAATAACTTCAATTAACAATAAGTACAATTCACAAGGAGAAAACCCTCATACATATCTAAGTGGATTAATGCACTCTAAGCCAATTAATTATTGGGAATATTGTGAAGTTGAAACATTGTTAACTTTACAGAAGTCACGAACAAATTTAGATGACGAAATGATCTTTATAATGTATCATCAAATTAATGAATTAATTTTTAAAATGATACTTTCTGAAATTGAGCAAATATGCTTTAAGAATGAATCTGAAGAATTTTATGAAAAAAAAATAAATAGAATTTTGAGATATTTTGATATTTTGATATCCTCTTTTTCAATAATGAAAGATGGTATGGATGTGAATCAATATATGAAATTTAGAGATGCTTTAACACCTGCCAGTGGATTTCAATCCTCACAATATAGAAAAATAGAGTTGTCATTAACAAATATTGAAAATCTTATTGATGTGAGATTTAGGAAGAATAATTTTTCATCAGTTAAACAAAAATTTGATTGTTTATACTGGCAGTCAGTTGGAAAAGATTTTAAAAATGGAAAAACTAATGTGATGTTGAAAGAATTTTTAAATAAATATGAATCTATTTTAATTGAATTTACTTTAAAATACGAAAAGAAAAATTTTAATTATAAATTTTTAAAATCTAAATCGAAAATAATTAAAGAACTTTTGAGAAAATTAGATTTTAAAATTAATATTGAATGGCCACTTACTCATTACAAAACAGCTGAACACTACCTAGAAAATCCTAAATTTTTTGAATCAACAGGGGGTAGTAAGTGGAAAAAATATATGCACCCTCAGTACCAAAAGCGAATTTTTTTTCCCAGTTTTTGGTCGGAAATTGAGAAAAAAAACTGGGGATTAAATACAAAATATAATGGTTAAAAAAAATATAAATTATAAATTTCAAAAAAGAATTGATAATAATATCAAAATTGAACCCAGAGATGATATGCCTGACGGATATAGATTTCATTTAATCCGCCAAATTTCCCAACATGCACATTCCGAGGTAATTGGAATGCAACCAGAAGCTAATTGGATTACAAGAGCTCCCAGTCTTAGATCAAAAAAAATTTTATTAGCTAAAGTTCAAGATGAAGCTGGCCATGGTTTGTATTTATATAGTGCAGCAGAAACTCTTGGCGCTTCTAGATCTGATCTTATCAACAAACTGCATTTAAAAGAAGCTAAATATGCTAGTATTTTCAATTATCCTGCTTTAACGTGGTCTGATATTGGGGCAATTGGATGGTTAGTTGATGGCGCAGCTATAACTAATCAAGTTTCACTACAAAAAACCTCTTACGGTCCATATTCAAGAGCAATGATAAAAATATGTAAAGAAGAAAGTTTCCATCAAAGACAAGGTTTTGAAATTATGATTAAAATGTCACAAGGCACGAAAGAACAAAAACAAATGGCTCAAGATTCTCTTAATAGATTTTGGTGGCCCTCATTGATGATGTTTGGTCCACATGATTCAGATTCTACCAGAAGTGAAAGAGCAATTAAATGGAAAATTAAGAGAGAGTCTAATGATTTTTTACGTCAAAAGTTTATAGATAAGACTGTACCTCAAGCTGATTTTTTGGGTTTGACTATACCTGACAAAAAACTTAAATGGAATGAAAAAAGAAATTCATATGATTTTGGAGAAATTAATTGGAATGAGTTTTGGAGAGTAGTTAATGGAGGAGGACCTTGTAATCAAAAAAGAATAAATCATCATATTAATGCCCATAAAGATGGTGAATGGGTAAGAAAAGCTTTAATAAAATATTCTGAAAAATATGACAAATAAAAAAAATGATTTAGGAGAGTTATGGGAAGTTTTCATTCAATCTAAGAATGGTTTACCATATAAACATGTTGGTTCTGTTTATGCACACGATAAAGAATTTGCAATTCATAATGCAAGAGATCTGTATAATAGAAGAAATGAAGGTAGTAGTATATGGATTGTTAAATCTAGCCAAATTGTTGCAGTTGACCTAGATACGTCAGATTATATAATTAATAATTCCGATGATAAAATATATAGAAATCCAACTTTTTACAATATTCCTGATGAAATTAAAAATCTATAATTAATGAATAATGAATTATTTATTTTTTGTCTCAGACTAGCTGATAATTGTCTTATACTTGCACATAGACAATCAGAGTTGTGTAGTAAGTCTCCATTTCTTGAAGAAGATATTGCACAAACAAATTTTGGTCTTGATCTTTTAGGGCAAGCTGAAGCAATTTATAACTTTGCTGCTGAAATTGAAGGAAATATAAATACCCCTGATGACCTTGTATACAAAAGAAATGAAAGGAGTTTTTACAATTTTATTTTATCTGAACAACCTAATACCGATTTTGCATTTGTTGTTATAAGACAGTATTTCATGTCAGTTTATCTTAAAATAATTTACACAACACTTTCGAATATCAAAGATTCTGAATTAAGTGGGATATCACTTAAAGCCTTGAAAGAACTTGATTATCAAATCAACCACTTTGAATTATGGATTAAAAGGCTTGGTTTAGGAACTAAAGAAAGTAAAGAAAAAATACAAAATGCAATTAATGAGTTATGGATTTTTACAGGAGAACTATTTGAGAGAGATAATTTAGATTTAAATATGGAAAAAAATGGATATTTACTCAATTCAAATCTTTTTTATAAAAAATGGATAAATTATATAAATGATATTTTTAATAAATCAAATTTGAATATTCCAAAAGATGCTTATATGATTACTGGAAGTAAAAATGGAATTCATTCTGAATATATGGGTTTTATTCTTACCGAAATGCAGTTTTTACAGAGAACATTTCCTGATGCAAAATGGTAGTAAAATGATAAAAAATAAAATTTTAAGTATTTTAAAACAAATCCCTGATCCAGAAATACCAGCAATAAATATTGTTGAGTTAGGAGTTGTAAGAAAAATAATATGTAATGAAAATATTACTCAAGTGAGTATAACACCAACCTATATTGCATGTCCAGCAATTGACTTAATAGGTAAGTTAATAAAAGAAAAACTCGTTAAATTTGGTTATAAAAATATTAATATTAAAATGGTATATTATCCAACTTGGACAACTGATTGGATTAGTGAAGAGACTAAATTAAAACTTAAAAATTATGGAATATCTCCCCCTAATTTAATAAATTCAAAAAATAAAAAAATTATATGTCCCAAGTGTAATTCAAATAATACATCTTTAAAAAGCTTCTTTAGTTCAACTCCATGTAAGTCACTTCATAAATGTAATGACTGTATTGAACCATTTGAATATTTTAAATGTATTTAGAAATAAATTATTATGTGTTTAAAAAAAATACAACTTGAACACCTACATAAGAAATTAAACGCAAAAATGATTTCTTTTTCAGGTTTTTTAATGCCTCTATATTATGAAGGTATTGTAAGAGAACATAATCATGTTAGAAATAATGTAGGTGTTTTTGATGTTTCTCATATGGGGCAAATATTTATTGAAGGAAAAGAAGCTACTAATTTAATTCAAAAAGTTTCATCAAATGACATAAGTCTTGTTGAGACTAATGGTGTTCAATATTCTTATTTGCCTAATCAAAAAGGAGGTGTCATAGATGACCTTCTAATATATAAGTTTCATATTAATAAGTATATGTTAGTTGTAAATGCTTCAAATATTAAAAAAGATTTTGAATGGATTAAATCTCATAATAAATTTAAAGCCAATGTAATGGATCTATCAAATGAGTTTTCATTGTTCTCAATTCAAGGTCCCAATTCTTTAAAAGTCCTAAATAAATTATTGGAATGTAATCTTGAGAAATTAGATTATTATAAATTCATTAATACCAAATCAATTAACAATAAAAATATTTTAATTTCAAATACTGGATATACTGGTTCTATGGGATTTGAAATTTATATTAATAACATTGATGCTGAATCTATTTGGTCATTAATATTTGAATTAGGTAAAGAATTTGATATTAGACCTATTGGTCTTGGTGCAAGAGATTCTCTTAGACTTGAAATGGGGTATTGTTTGTATGGAAACGAATTAACAGATGAAATTTCTCCTTTTGAATCTGGACTAGGTTGGATAACAAAAATTGAAACTAATTTTATTAATAGTAAAAATTTAAAATTATCCAAAGAAAATGGATTAAAAAGAAAAAAAATTGGGTTTATTGTAATGGAAAATAAAATTGCAAGAAAGGGTTTTGAAATTTTTGAAAATGAAGATGATAAAAATATAGGTCATGTGACCTCTGGTATTTTCTCCCCAACTTTAAATAAGCCAATCGGATTGGCAATAGTTGATATTGATTATTCTAGTTTAGGAGAACATATTTATATATTAATAAGAAATAAAAAAATATTAGCAAAAATTGTATCACTACCATTTTATAAAGCAAATGATTAAAAAAATTCAAGTTTGTATTTCTCCAAAATTATTTAATTTGTATGACGATAATAATTCAATTATTGTTTTAGTTGATATTTTTAGAGCTTCATCAACAATTTGTTCTGCTTTTGAAAACGGAGTAAAAGAAATTATACCTGTGGGTTCAGTTCAAGAGGCAATTAAATTGAAATCTAAAAATAAAGAATTTGTTTTATGTGGTGAAAGAGATGGAAAGAAAGTAAAAAATTTCGATTATGGTAATTCTCCAATTATTTTTTCTAAAAAAATTTTTGTTAACAAAACAGTTATATTAACAACTACAAATGGGACTAAGTCAATTGATATAGCTCGTAAATGTAAAAATATTGTAATTGGTTCTTTTTTAAATATTACTTCTTTATCAAATTGGTTAATTAATCAAGATAAAAATATTATTATTCTTTGTGCAGGTTGGAAAGGAAAATTTAGTCTAGAAGATACTTTGTTTGCAGGAAATTTATCTAATATTTTAATTAAAGCAGAAAAACATAATTATTCCTTATGTGATGCAACAATCAATTCAATTTATTTATGGAATTTTGCAAAAAAAGATAAGTCTATTTTCTTAAAAGAAAATGCATCTCATTATGATCGCTTAAAAAAAAATCATAATGATGATATAAATTTTTGTTTGAAAGATGACATATCAACAAAAATTCCAATTGTATCAAATAAATCAATTAAACTATTACGAAATGTTTAAAAAAGAAATAACTGTTGATGAAATAAATAATTTAGAACTTAAAAAATATTCTGGTAAGGTATTAGTCATTGATTCAAAAAAATTAATAAAAAATTCTTGTGAAGAAATAAAAAAAAATAATATAATAGGAATTGACACTGAAACTAAGCCTTCTTTTCAAAAAGGTATAAAAAATAGAGTCTCATTGATACAAATTGCTACAGTCAAAAATGTTTATTTATTTAGAATTAATAAAATTGAATTTCCAGATGAACTTTTAGATATATTTTCTGATATTAAAATTATTAAAGTTGGTATTGCTATCCATGATGATGTAAGAGATTTAAAAAGAATCAAAAATTTTAAAGAAAGAAGTTTCATTGATTTAAATAATTTAGCTAAAAATTTTGGGTTTATAAGTATTGGTGCAAAAAAGTTATCAGCTTTAGTACTAGGGATTAGAATTTCTAAAAAGCAACAACTTTCAAACTGGGAAACTGAACTTTTATCTTCAAAACAAATTGATTATGCTGCTACTGATGCATGGATATGCAGGGAGATTTTTATAAAAATTAAAGAACTATATTGATTCCAAATATTATTTTTCTTCCAAAAAGTGGACTGTAAATATATGAAGTGTCAAAATTTGGACTAAAACCCTCATTCCATGACTCTCCAGTTTCACTATTTTCTGAAGCATTGGGATCAATGAGAGGATTTTTTTGACTATAGTTGAAAAAGTTTTCAATTCCAATATAGATTAAAAAATTTTTAATTCTTTTGTTTAATTTTAAATTGTGTATTCCAAACAAATTTGATATTTCTTTTCTGTGTGGTTCAACTTCGAATTTTGGTAAATACATTGGTCCTGTGAATTTTCCATATATATTCATCTCAAATTTATTTTTTTTGTATGTCAAATTATATAAACTTGAAAAACTTGGAATAAACAGTTCATTTATTAAAATATAATTATTAATTGTTTTAATTTTTAAAAATGAAATACTATTTGAAAAGTTTATAAATCTATTAAAAAAAATATCGTATTTGAAAGTCAATCCTTTAGATATTGAATTACCTTTGAGATTTTCAAAAACTATTTTATCTACATTCAATTGAAAATTTGGTATTATTTTATTGAAGAACTTGTTTAAGAACAAATCAATTTCAAATTTAATTTTATCAAATGGTAAAGTATAATTTATATTCATATTTATAGATTTTTCTGGATCAATATCATCGCTTATTTCCACACTTTTTGAACCTGAAAGTAATGCATGTTCTTCACTAAATATATTTACGATTCTAAATCCTGATCCAGAATTAATTCTTATTGATGAGTTATTTTTAAAGTCATATTTTATGTTAAATCGAGGAGAAAAAATTTTATTATGATTTTGGTGAAAATCAATTCTCATTCCGAACAATAAATTAATTGGATATAGTGATTTAATTTCATTTTGAGCGAATAGACTAGTTACATTTTGAACTCTATCAATTAATGATAAATTTGAATTATCATTATAGTTTATGATGCTATGGTTTACCCCTAATGAAATAATATTTTCATTAATTTTTTTTTTAAAAATTAATTGGTTGAAGTATGATATTTGATTTGCTTTAAAGTAGTTGTAACCATAATAACTACTTTGATAGTGATAATCTAATCCACTATTAAATTCAAGTTTTTCAATAAAATTAAAATCATAGTTTAAATATATTTCAATTTTTTTAGTTTCAATATCTTCTCCATAAATTGAGTCATTTCCTTGAGAATACTCTTCATATCTGTTAGTACATCCAAATCTATCTTCTAGATAAAATTTAGTTGATAGATTAAATTTTTTTTTACTTTTTCTATTAAACAATATTTTATTGAATGAAGTATATCTGTTAATTAATGGTAAATCAGAAAAGTTATCATTATTATTATCGGTAAATTTTTGAAAATTGAATGAATTAAAGTTAAGTAATATATCAAATAACTTACCTTCATTAAAAATTGTAATATCATTACTAATTTCGAAAATTGAGCTCATATAAGAGTTGAAATTAACTCTAGATAAATCTTTTCTATCTTTTGTTATAATGTTTATTACACCAGAAATTGCTTCAGAACCATACAAAATTGAGCTTGGACCCTTAATTATTTCAATTTGTTTAATTATGGAGGATGGTATACTATTTAAGCCATAAGATTTTGATAAAGAATTTATAAGTGGTATGTTATCTATTAAAATCAAGTTATATTGGCTATTCATCCCATTAATCTGAATACCTGAACTTCCACATATTCCGCAGTCAATTCTATTTTGGATTCCTCTGACATTGTTTAAAATATCAGCAAAATTTTTACTAACAATCTTGTCTATAAATTTTTTATCAATTAATTCTACATTAATTACAGATTTTTTTTTAAGAATCTCGCCAGTATTCCCAGTTACAACAATTTGCTCCAATTCATATGAATCAGAAATTAATGTGAAGTTTGTAACTATTTCTCTTTTTTCATAAAAAATTATTTTTTTGATTTCAGTTTTAAAACCAATTGAACTAATTTTAATTTCAAATTCCTTTTTTTTAGAAATTAATTTATAATATCCATCTTCATCTGTTATGCATCCATTATTATTATCTAAAATTTTAATATTAGTATTTTGAATTGGAGAACCTTTTTCATTTAAAACTTTACCGCTGATTATGAATTGACCATGTAAGCAATTAAAATTTATAAATATCAAAATAATTAGTAGATAACTTTTCAAATTAATTTTTAGTCTAATCTAAATTTTTTTTTTAAATTGAGCAAATTTAATAATAAAACATTTAAATGACTAATTCAGAAGAAAATTATATCAAAGAAATATATAAACTTTCACTTATTAATTCTAATCATGTTACTACTAATGAAATTGCATACGAGTTATCAACTAAACCACCCTCAGTTTCAGATATGTTGAAAAAATTATGTAATAAAAAACTCATAAACTACCAAAAATATAAGGGAGTAAATTTAACCTCTAAAGGTCAAAATTTAGCAATATATTTGACTAGAAAACATAGACTATGGGAGTTTTTTCTTGTAAATTGTTTAAAATATAATTGGGATGAAGTACATAATATTGCTGAACAATTAGAACATGTAAAATCCGAAGATTTGATTAACAGACTAGACAATTTTCTTGGTTTTCCAAAAATTGATCCACACGGTGAACCTATTCCAGATAAAAATGGTGTTTTGAACCACTTAGATTCAAAATCATTGGATAATTTAGGTAAAAACAACATTGGTAAAGTCGTTGGTGTTAAAACTGATGATAGTGATTTTTTAAAATATCTAAATAAGATTAATATTTCGATAGGTTCTAAATTAAAAATAATTGATTTTAATAAATTTGATCATTCATTTGAGATTCAAATTAAAAATCGTACTAGAAATATAAGTTTTGATGTAGCAAAAAATATTTTAATATTATGTTAAATTTTGATGCTTTACTAAAATTTTTTGAAAGAATTGATCCAATATTGGGTGCATTTATTGCTTCTTTATTTACATGGTTATTAACAGCTTTAGGCTCTTCTTTGGTTTTTTTTATAAAAATATTAAATAGGCAATTATTAGATGGTATGCTTGGTTTTACAGGTGGAGTTATGATAGCAGCATCATATTGGTCTCTATTGGCACCAGCTATAGAAATGACCCCTGAAGTTTCCCCCAATTTACCTATTTGGTTTCCTTCATCTGTAGGTTTCGTAATGGGTGCTTTTTTTCTTTTCTTTCTCGATAAATTTATGCCCCATTTACATATTAATTTTGATAATTCCGAAGGAATTAAAACCAATTGGCAAAAAACAACTTTGCTTGTCCTTGCGATTACATTACATAATATACCAGAAGGTCTAGCAGTTGGAGTATTATTTGGAGCTGTATCTCATGGATTACCTGGAGCTGAAATTTCGACTGCCTTAGTCCTAGCTATTGGTATTGCACTTCAAAACTTTCCAGAGGGAATAGCAGTTTCAATGCCTTTAAGAAGGCAAGGAGTAAGTAGATTTAGAGCATTTTGGTTTGGTCAACTTTCTGCTATTGTAGAGCCAATATTTGCTGTTATTGGAGCTATTTTAGTCGTTTATACCCTACCAATTTTACCTTACGCATTAGCTTTTGCAGCTGGAGCGATGATTTATATTGTAATAGAAGAGGTTGTACCTGAATCTCAGCAAGACAATTATACTGATACATCAACAATTGGCTTTATTATTGGTTTTGTTATTATGATGATTTTAGATACCTCTCTTGGTTAATAAACTTTTTCGATTGCACCAATATCTGGGGCTTTGTCATTTATACGATTATTCCCAAATATGTCATTTGGATATAAAATTGATATTTGATTGTCTCCAGAGTTTATTAGGGGCGAAATCGAATCAATTTGGAAATCATATTCTATATTCTGTAAGTTTAAAATTCTTGGATTTTGATTAAAGATTACATTAGAAAAAACCTCATAATTACTCGTATCTAATGTATTAGGATCAACTTTTACTAAAGAATTTTTAAATAAATAATTAAAATCACCAAATTCTGTTTTTTCAATAAATATTTCATTTTCAAGATTTCCATATACTACAGTATTGATAAAATTTGCATTTATCATTGGTCTAATCTGTTCATTCCCAAAAATATCTTCGTAAAAATTACTCATTCTTAAAGATGGATATTGATTATTTGACAATAAGTTACAATGAATAAAATTGTAATCTCCACCAGCAAAAAGAAAAACATTATTAATTAAATTATTAAATATAAAACAATTAATTGCTTCGATTTTACTGCTATATGAGAGGATTCCATAATATGAGTGGTTTGTAATTACACAATTTTCAATTTTCAATTTTGGACTAATATTTTGAGAAATAGTATCTATATGAATACCAATTTGACCATTTTTTATTAGTGTATTTGTAATTTCATTATTATCACTATTTGAAGTTAACCATATTTTACCCCACTGGCCAGGAAGTTCATTGTAATATTCGTCTAATCTATCTGATGTAATTTGTATTGAATTGTAATAATTACCATTTATTTTTATACTACTCTTATTATTTATTGATTCCCAAAATTCACCTACAATTATGTTAGAATTATAATGTAAATAGATTTTAACTCCATCAAGAATTTCTAAAGTTGCTCCATTTTCAATTATTAAATTACCAATTATTACATGAGGTTTGTCATTTGTCCAGGTTGAATTTTGGGATATTTTATGGTAATGGAAGGTATCAATTTGAGAATTTTCAGAATTTTCAATTAAAATATATGAATTACTAGTATGAAAATGTGCATCTTGCCCCCAAGCAATTAATTTTAAATATTTTGATTTATTTCTTGATCTAAAAGATATTGAATCCAAATGAATAAGTGGGTTATTTGAATTATTTGGGTTAATTGTGACTTCTACAAAAATAAAAATACTATCATTAGCTCTAATATTTATATTGCTTGCATAATTTTCATTACCATCAACATTAATCCTAAATGGAGAATTGCTACTTGCCAAGTTAATTTCATCAATTTTGATATCATAATTTGAATTATTATATACTGAAAATTTTTTTGTTATACTCCCGGTTGTAGTAAATATTGTATCAAACATAACAGAGTCTGTTGAAAAAGAGATATTAAGACTTTTTTTAAAGTCATTGATATCTTTTCTGCATGAAATCAAAATAAGTATGATAAAAATGATTTTATAATTTTTCATTTTTAATTATTTAATTACAAATAAACACATTCTATTTTTATTTTTATTAAAAATAAATTTAAGATTATTATTTTTTTTTTAAATTTGCAAATATTAAATTTAATATAATGAAAGAAGGAATTCATCCAGAAAATTACAGGTTAGTTGTCATAAAAGATATGTCAAATGGGGAAACATTTTTCACTAAATCTTGTGCTGATTCTAAAGAAAATATCAAAATTGATGGCAAAGAATACCCCTTAATTAAAAGAGAAATTACAAACACTTCTCATCCATTTTATACTGGTAAAATGAAACTTGTTGATTCAGCAGGAAGAATTGATAAGTTTAGAAATAAATATTCTAAAAGTTCTAAATAATTTTTTATTAATTATATCTTAATTGTTATTAGTAAATAAAATTCTTATAATTGTATAATGAGATTTGTTTTATTTGATGATAACNCCAGGTTAAATCTTTTACCTTTTACATATACAAGGCCAGTTAGTGAAATCAGAATTGGCATATTAAAAATTAAAGATAAATGGAAAGAAAAATTACCAAATTTTAAATTCTGTGGTTACAAAACTGAGTCCTACTTACAAGTTAAGTACTCATATGAAAGATACAGTGATCAATTTTGGATTAATGGATCGATTATTCCCTCTGAATCACTTATTAACTCAATTTTAAGTCTTAATATAAATCAATCTTTATTTGATCAAAATAAAATTTTGATAGCTTTTAGAGGAGAATCTTTATCCCGAATTAGTAAATCTGAGAAATTTTTTTACAAAGAGAACTATCTAAAAGTTAATAATCTTTGGGATATTTTTCAATTAAACTCTCACGAAATAGTTTCTGACTTCAAATTATATAAAAAATCAAAACTTTCAATTAATAATTCAACAAAAATAATTGGAANAATTGATAATGTTTATATTGATCAAGGAAGTATTGTCAATTCTTTATCAATAAATACTCAGAATGGGCCAGTTTTCATCGGAAAAAATTGTGAAATAATGGAGGGTAGTATGATTAGAGGTCCCGTAGCTATCTGTGATAATTCTAAATTAATGATGGGTGCAAAAATATATGGATCATCAACNGTTGGTCCCTTTTCAAAAATTTCTGGAGAAGTTAATAATACAATTTTTTTTGGGTATTCTAATAAGTCTCATGATGGTTATATTGGTAATTCTGTTATTGGAGAGTGGTGTAATTTAGGAGCGGGAACAAATAATTCTAATTTGAAAAATAATTATTCAAATGTTAAGTTATGGAGTTATCTTGATAATAAATTTATAAATACTAATAACCAATTTATTGGTTTATTCATGGGTGACCATTCTAAGTGTGCTATTAATACAGTTTTTAATACAGGATCAGTAATAGGTATTAACTCTTCAATTCAAAAACATGGATTTATAGATAAGTTTATTCCTTCTTACATTTGGTTGAGTCAAAATTCTAAACAAGAATATGAATTATCTAAATCTTTTGATACTGCTGAAAAAATCATGGCTAGGAGAAAAATAAAATTTTCAATTGAAGATCAAAAAATATTAACGAGTGTATTTTTAAAATCCAAAAATCTCAGAAAAAATTATTTATAAGACTTTTTGTCAGTAAATTTTATGGCATAAAAATTGCAATGATTATTGTATAACAAATTAAAGATGAGCAGAAACACAAGATTTTTAGATCAATTCTCACTAGTTAGCACTGAACAAGAGTCAGAATTGATTCCGTTAATGACTGAAGAAGATGAAGAGAGATTAAATTCAGAGGAAATGCCTGATATTCTTCCTATCTTGCCTTTGAGAAATACTGTATTATTTCCTGGAGTTGTCATACCCATAACAGTAGGGCGAGATAAATCAATCAAACTTATAAAAGATGCAAATAAAAAAGATAAAACAATCGGTGTTTTATCCCAAAAAGACTCTTTAATTGAAGATCCTAAAATAAAAGATTTAAGTATTACTGGAACAGTTGCTAAAATTTTACGAGTATTTAGAATGCCTGATGGTAATACTACTGTAATTATTCAGGGGCAAAAAAGATTTGACATCAAGAATTTTATACAAGAATCACCTTATTTTAAAGCTGTTGTAACTTCTTTTCATGAATTAAAACCAAAAAAGGGCGATAAGAAATTTTCTGCTTTAGTAGAAAGTGTAAAAGATATGGCTTTACAAATAATTAAGGATTCTCCAAATATACCCTCTGAGGCTTCATTTGCAATTAAAAATATTGAAAGTAACTCATTTTTAGTAAACTTTGTCGCTTCAAACTTAAATATAGAAGTCAAAGAGAAACAAAAATTATTAGAATTAAAAAATTTAGAACAAAGAACTCAAACAACTTTAATTCATTTAAATCATGAAATCAATATGATCAAAATGAAAAATGAAATCCAAAATAAGGTTAGAGTTGATATTGATGAACAACAAAGAGAGTATTTTTTAAATCAGCAATTAAAACAAATTCAAGAGGAATTAGGTGGAAATTCATATGTAGAAGAAATTGAAGAATTACGTAACAGAGCAAAAAGTAAAATTTGGTCAACAGATGTTAAAAATCAATTTGATAAAGATTTACTTAAAATGCAGAGATTAAATCATCAATTACCTGAGTACTCTATTCATAGAAACTTTCTTGAAACTTATTTAGATCTCCCATGGGATTATTGTTCAAAAGATAAGTTTGACTTAAAAAAGTCTACAAGAATTTTAAATAAAGATCACTATGGACTTGACAAAATTAAAGATAGAATAATAGAGCATTTAGCTGTCCTTAAATTAAAGGGAGATATGAAGTCACCTATATTATGTTTTGTTGGTCCTCCAGGAGTAGGTAAAACTTCTCTTGGTAAATCTATTGCTAACTCATTAAAAAGAAAATATATAAGAATGAGTTTAGGAGGTCTAAGAGATGAATCTGAAATCAGAGGTCACAGAAAAACATATATTGGCGCTATGCCTGGAAGAATAATTCAATCTATAAAAAAAGCTGGAACTTCAAATCCCGTTTTTGTTCTTGATGAAATCGATAAACTATCAGTTGGATATCAAGGTGATCCGTCCTCAGCTTTGTTAGAGGTTTTAGATCCAGAACAAAATTTTTCTTTTTATGACAATTATTTAGAAAGAGGGTATGATTTATCAAAAGTTTTATTTATTGCAACAGCAAATTCTTTATCAACAATTCAACCTGCTTTAAGAGATAGAATGGAGATTATAAATGTCACTGGTTATACAATTGAAGAAAAAATTCAAATTGCTAAAAAACATTTGTTGCCGAAACAAATTATCAATCATGGATTAAATAAAAATCAAATTAGAATTGGTTCTAGAGAGTTTGAAATTATTATTGAGTCATATACTAGTGAGTCTGGTGTAAGAAGTTTAGAAAAAGTTATATCAAAATTAGTCAGATATATTGCTAAGTCAATAGCAATGCAAACAGATTTTGAAAGTAAAATTAATAAAAATAGCATATTAAAAATTTTAGGTCCACCAAAATTTAATAAAGAAAAGTTCATCAAAAACGATACTTTAGGTGTAACAACTGGCCTTGCTTGGACTTCAGTAGGAGGAAGTATATTATTCATTGAATCAAGTTTAAGTCCTGGTAAAGGAAAATTAAGTTTAACTGGAAATCTAGGAAAGGTGATGAAAGAGTCTGCAATGATTGCTATGGAGTATATCAAATCTAATCATAAATATTTTAAATTATCTCCTAAAATTTTTGAAAAAAATGATTTACATATTCATGTCCCTGAAGGAGCAGTTCCCAAAGATGGTCCATCAGCTGGAATTACAATTCTTACTTCTATTGTCTCTATTTTAACAAATAAAAAAATTAAAAAGAAAATTGCAATGAGTGGAGAAATTACACTTCGAGGTAGAGTTTTACCTGTAGGTGGGATAAAGGAAAAGGTTTTGGCTGCTAAAAGAGCTGGAATTAATCTAGTAATTTTAAGTGCAGAGAATAAGAAAGATATAGATCAAATTAACAAAGAATATTTGAAGGGTATTAGCTTCAAGTTTGTTGATGAAATGATGGAGGTTATTAAATTATCTTTGGTTGATAATTAACTATTTAACATAACTGGCATTACTAACATTAAGACACTTTCAGAATCCTTATTTTCCTCAGGCAACAAAATTCCTGCTCTATTAGACGCTGACATTTCCAATATTATATTTTCAGTTTCAAGGTTACTTACCATTTCATTTAAAAACTTAGAATTAAAACCAATCTCAATATTTGATCCTTCATATTGACATGATAGTCTCTCTTCGGCTTTGTTAGAAAAATCAGCATCTTCTGCTGATATATGAATTTCATTTCCTTTAATTACCAATCTTATTTGGTGGGTTGCTTTATTGGAAAAAATAGAAACTCTTTTAATTGAATTTAAAAAAGATATTCTGTCTATTAATAGTTTATTAGGATTTTCTGTTGGAATAACTGCGCTATAGTTAGGATATTTTCCTTCAATGAGTCTACAGGTTAAAGTAATTTTTCCAAACTTATATTTTGCATTTGTTTCATTAAATTCAATATTTACATTTTCATCAATATTGTTTAGTAAATTTTTGAGAATATTTAGAGGTTTTTTTGGCAAAATAAACTCTGCGTTTTGGTTACCCTCAACATCGTATCTGTTATATTTAACTAGTTTATGAGCATCAGTTGAAACAAGTGTTAACCCTGAGTCACTTAATTTGAAATATATACCAGACATTACTGGTCTTAATTCATCATTTCCGGTTGCAAAAATTGTTTTATTTATTCCTTTTACTAAAATTGAAGAATGTATATTAGTATTATTTGGAGTTTCAATTGAGGGAGCTTTTGGAAACTCAGCACCGTTGAAAAAAGCAAGAGAGTATTTTCCTTGTTCAGAAGATATTTCAATTGTATTATTTTGGTTTTCTAGATAAAATGTAAGTGGTTGTTCTGGAAACGTTTTTAAAGTTTCAATGAGTAATTTAGCTGGAATAGCAGCATTCCCATTTTGATTGGATTCAACTGTAAGGGACGAAGTTATTGTAGACTNTAAGTCAGATGCAGTAATAGATAATTTATTTTCAAAAATTTCAAATAATATATTATCCAGAATAGGTAAAGTATTATTAGAGTTAATTATACCACTAATTGATATTAATTCTTTCAGTAATGTTGAACTTGAAACAATAAATTTCATAAGCAAATTTTAAGANCAAAGTTATATATATGAGTTAAAGACCACTAAATTAATTACTATAATTATTCACAATTTACAATTACTTTTTAACAAGTATAACTTCAATTGAATAATCTGGATATTTGATTCTGAATATTTTTAAAGTTTCTTTGTTGGATTAAAAGTAAATCTCTATTATTTAAGATTCCATAAAATCTTTTATTTTTAATTTTATCAATGAAACTATTATTATAATCAAATATTTTTAGTGTTTGTTGAGAATTTTTTATGTTGTCATATATAATAATTTCAAATAAAGGATTTTCTTTAATTAAAGAATCAGTGATATTTTGATTTTTTAAATATGCCTCGCAGTATATATTATCTGTAAAATATAATATTTTTTTTAATATAAAATTATCTAAATTTTTAAATGGATTATTTTCGTTTATAATTAAGCTGACAGAGTTATCTATTTTTTTCATTTGAATTGATTTTGAAATATTTGATATATTTTTATAGATATAGTCTAAATTTTTTGAGCTATTTATTTGAAAAATTTTTTTATTTCTCCAAACTAATTCTTCAGTGATAAATCTTGATGATAAAAAGCCATTAAACCCTGGTATATGAANAGCATATGGATCTTTTGCTCCTTTTATCATCATGAATGTAGCAGTTAAGTTTTTATCGTCTTTTCCNACAAAAATTGTTTTAACTATTTTATTATCTATGAATATATCAACTTTAATTCCATAAACCATTAAATTACCTATGACATTTTCTCTTAGTGAATTTGAAATTGGATAAGATATCCTCATTCTCTTTATGGTTTTTAAGAGATATTCCATGTAAGTTTTATTTACGTCATAGTTATCATTTACATACCATTTTTCATCTATTTTTTTTAAAATAGACTTTGATTCATCTTTTGAAGTCAGTATTATTTTATTAATTTTACTAGTGTCTTCAACGGCAAAATCTGTTAGATTAAATCTTTCTTGAGTCGATTTTTTATAATTAATGTTCAATAATATTATTATCAAAAAAAATATTAATAACAAATAAAAAAAATTACTTTTATTAAAAATTTTCATATTTTCTTTTTCTAATTAAAAACTTCACAGTAAGTAAAATTATAATGATTATAATTGGAGGTATAATATTAAAAAATTGCCAAAGAGTTTTGTTATTATTTATTTTGTTTAAATTTAATCTTCTCAGTTTTATTTCCTTATTTCTTAAATTTAAAAAATTATTTTTTTCAAGCATATAATCTATTGAATTTAGTATAAAATTTTCGTTTCCGTATCTAATATTGTCGTATTTATCAAGGCTTAGAGGTAATCTATTTCCATTATAATACTTATTTATTAAAAAGTCTTTATCGGAAACTACAAAAATTTTATTTTCTGTACTTTTTTCTTTAAATTTTATGTTATTAGATTTATATCTGTACCTATTTTTGAATGCTGAATTAAATGTCCCTTCGAGTAAAACTGCAAGATTTTTTGGTCTATTTTTATACTCATTTTGCTTAATTTTTGAAAATGCTTGTTTTAAATTTATTTGAAATGGTAAATTATTTAGTTTTGAATATTCACTACTTTTTAAAAGAACAGTTTTCTTGATATTGCTGGAGAAGTTGACTGTATCAATAGAAGATATAAAATCAAATTTAATAAGGTTTAAATTTGAAGTTATTGGATGATTTGAAATCGGAATTGATACTGGAAAATATTCCCATGGTAATAGTTCCCAGCTAGGTTTATTATCAATAAAAGATACTGGAACTGGAATTTTTGCGCAGGACAGATCTGAAATAATATCATTATTAATTCTGATTCCATAATTGAATAATAAATCATTTAAATTATACGTTCTCGATTTGTGTGCAATAAATGAACCTTTATTCATTAGTGAATCCATACTAGAATTTGATATATCAATTGCCCAAAATGTTTTTCCTCCATTCATTATGTATTGATCAATTAAATATTTATCAATTTCCTCAAACTTTTCTGTAGGATTGATTAAAAAAATTAAATCATTAGATTGAAATTCTTTTATTTTTTTTTCAAAATCAGGTTCTCCCTTATTATTTATCTCATATTCTCTTATGTCAATTTCTTTTACTTTGTATTTGTTATTTAATAATTCCTTAAGTCCAATTATATCATTTTTATTAATATTTTCTCCTAATATTAGACCAATCGAAGATTTTTTTTCAATTTTAATAATATTTTTAAGGGCACTTAAAAATTTATATTCAAGTTCTTTGATTGATTGCTCTATATTTTCATTTGAAGATTGATAAATATTATTATTTAGTAATTGAACAGAAGATTCTTTTGAATTATATTTTATTATTGCACCAGGAATTATCATTTTTTCAGTATAGCTGTTATTTTCTTTAATTTTTAGTGTAGTTGGAGATATACCTTTTTCACTAATTTGATACAAAATTTCATTTCTTGTTTTCAAATCATTTTCTTCTAGAATATTTACATATTTTATTTCAAAATAATTATTAATTTTTTTTATTTCAGAGAGAAAATATTTTAATTCAGATTCTAGTTTTTCAATTCTTGAAGGAAAATCTCCAATTAGGTATACTTCAATGTATACATTATCATTTATTTTTTTAATGAATTCCTTTGAATTTTGTGAGATTGAATATCTTTTTTCACTTGTCAAATCCTTTAATGTAAAGATTTTACTGCTACTAAAATTAATCAAAATTAAAATAATTAATATTTTGAAAATCTTTATAAAAATAGTTTTAATTCTCATTTTTTGTAATCAATAGATATTATACTTATAGAAATGAAGAGATAATTAACACAAAAAAAATATATTAAATCTCTTGAATCAATAACTCCTCTACTTATTGAATCATAATGATATTTTATTCCNAATTTATGAATATTTGAAGAATAAAAAGTTGTAGATAATAATTCAATACCTATGAATAAAAGAAAGCAGATAAATAGTGCAATAAGAAATGAAATAATTTGGTATTTTGTNATTGATGAAGAAAAAATTCCAATTGAAACATAACTAGATGTCAATAAAAATAATCCTAAATAGGAGCCAAAAATTGATATTATATCAATATTTCCAAGTGGATCAGTTAAAAAATATAAACTTATTATATAAAATATTGAGGGTATTATTAATAACACTGAAATAATTAAACATGAAAAATATTTTGCTAAAATTAAATGTGTTGAAGAAATTGGTTTTGTTGAAAGTATTTCAAATGTCTCGTTTGAATATTCTTCAGACAAGGAACTCATAGATATGGATGGAATTAAAAAAATAAAAATCCAAGGTGCAAATAAAAAATAATTATACATTGAACTTATTCCACTTTCAATAATATTGAAATTTCCAGGTAATACCCATAAAAATATACCACTCAAAATGACATTAAATATTAAAACCACAAAACCAATAATTGAGTTTAAAAAACTATTTAAGTCTTTAATTATAATTCCAAACATTTGTTATGTTATTTCAATTTGTATGATATCCATGATATCAATTCCTAGTAAACCACTTGCACCATTTGATTTATTTAAATCAGCTTTACTGATGGAAATTTCAAGAAATCCAGCAGAATTAAACAATGCTATAATCTCTCCTTCATTAACTTCACTGTAGGTTTCTTTAATTGAAGTTATTGAATATTTTCTTGGTAAATTTATTTTAAATTTTTTATTTAGGGTAAAATCATTGAATATTTTAGATGATATGTTACTTACTAAATTTCCAAACCTGTCAATATAGATTATTTGTCCATTTAAAATTTTGTTATTAAAACTAATAGTTGGTTGAAAACTTTTAAGAATTTTTAATTCATTAGTTTTTTTACCAATTTTACTTAAGTCAAAATTGTCTTTTATTTTATTTATTATATCAACTGACAAATCTAATATTGGATATAAACTTTTGGTATTATCAAAGTCAATATTAATTAACTCTTCAAATTCAAGATCGGGAAACATTAAACTAAAAATACCAGAGTCAGAACTTATAAAATAGTGATTGAATTTTTTGCATAATTTATATTTAATATTTTTTTTGAAAGTTTCACTAATTCCAATAATATGGATAGATTTTTCTGGAAAATATTTATAACTATTTTTTAAAATATATGCTGCTTCATTTATATTAAAGGGAGATATTTCATGAGTTATATCAATAATTTTAATATTTTCTTTTATTTTCAGTAAAGATCCTCTTAGTGCGGAAACAAAATAGTCTCTATTACCATAATCAGTTGTTAATGTAATTACAAGCATTAATAAAATAGATATTTTATTTGATAAAATATTTGAAATTTATAATTTGCAATCTAAATTAACAAATAATATTACTAAAAAGAATTTTATCATAAATCCTTTTTTTTAAAAAAAAAAATTTTTTGGCTGAAAGTAAATTTTTATTTAACGACATTGATCCTCTTGAAATATATGGACATAAAAATATCAAGTTAGATCTTATTAAATCCTTTTATCCTAAGTTAAAGATTGTTGCAAGAGGTGGTGAGTTAAAATTATTTGGTGAAAAAAAAATTATTGATGACTGTATTGTGAAACTGAATAACTTAGTTAAGCATTTTGATAAATTTAATATGTTAACAGAAAGTCAAATTCAAAGAATAATTTCTGGGAATTATGACAATGAAATTGATTTTTCAGACGATTTAATTGTTTATGGAAATAGAGGAANATTAATCAAAGCTCGAACTTTAAATCAAAAAAAATTAGTTAGTTTATCATTAAAAAATGATTTAGTTTTTGCTATTGGACCAGCTGGAACTGGAAAAACTTATACAGCTGTTGCATTAGCAGTAAAATCTCTAAAAAACAAACTAGTAAAAAGAATAGTACTCACTAGACCAGCTGTTGAAGCAGGAGAAAACCTAGGTTTTCTTCCTGGAGATATGAAAGATAAATTAGATCCATACATGCAACCCCTTTATGATGCCTTAAGTGATATGATACCAACTGAGAAACTTAGGGTTCTTATCGAGGAAAGAGTAATTCAAATTGCTCCTCTTGCATTTATGAGGGGTAGAACATTAGATAATGCTTTTGTTATTTTAGACGAAGCTCAGAATACAACTGTTCAACAAATGAAAATGTTTTTAACTAGAATGGGTAAATCTGCAAAATTTCTGGTAACGGGTGATAAAACACAAATTGATCTTCCTAATAAGCAAAAGTCTGGATTAATTCATTCTCTTGAGGTTTTATCAAATATTAAGGGAATTGAATTTGTATATTTAGATAATAAAGATATAGTAAGACATAAATTAGTCTCAAAAATAGTTAAATCATATAATAACACTTAAAAAATCATACTTTGAAAAATACAATTTTAAAAACAAATTTTAAATTTCCAGGGCAAGAATCTGTTTATCATGGAAAAGTTAGAGATGTATATTATCTCAATAATGACACCTTAATAGTAATTGTTACTGATAGAATTTCTGCTTTTGATAAAATACTCCCAAATGGTATTCCTTTTAAGGGTCAAGTTTTAAACCAAATAGCTTCAAAATTTTTAGATAATACTTCAGACATTGTTCAAAATTGGAAGATTTCTACTCCAGACCCGATGGTGACAATTGGAAAAAAATGTGAACCTTTTAAAATTGAAATGGTTATTAGAGGATATTTAACAGGTCATGCTTGGAGAGAATATTCTGCAGGTAAGTCAAATATTTGTGGTATACCATTTCCAAAAAATATGAAGGAACATGATAAGTTTAAAACTCCGCTAATAACCCCTACAACTAAAGCTTCTCACGGTCATGATGAAGATATTTCAAAAGAAGAAATAATAAAAACAAATTTAGTATCAAAAGAGGATTATGAATTGNTTGAAAAATATACACTTGAACTCTTTGAAAGAGGTACAAAAATTGCAAAAGATATGGGGTTAATTTTAGTTGACACTAAATATGAATTTGGTAAAGATAGCGATGGAAATATAACTTTAATAGATGAAATACACACTCCAGATTCCTCAAGATATTTTTATTTAGATAAGTATCAATATAATCAGGACAATAATTTACCTCAAAAACAGCTTTCAAAAGAATTTGTTAGACAATGGTTGATTTCTCGAGGATTTCAAGGAAAAGACAATCAAGTAGTTCCTGAAATGGATATAGATTTTATAGAATCTGTTTCTAATCGTTACATAGAATTATATGAAAAAATTACTGGTGATAAGTTCAAAAAAACAGATATTAATAATGTTAATGAAAGAGTAGAAAGGAATATTTTAAGTCATTTATAATATTTTTTCTGATTACTAATATGAGAAGAGAATATAAAGTAGTAACTGTAAAAGAAGGAGCCTTGAGCACACTTTTGTTTGGTGCAAGTAAATTACCATTAAAAAAAATGGAAGAGGTTATGAATTATCATGGAAGTCAGGGTTGGGACGTCTCTTTTCAAGTTATTGAAAAACATCGATTATTTTTATTTTGGACTAGAGAGGCAATAATTATAACATTTGTTAGAAATTGTGAATAATAGTTATGTAAAATATTTTTCATTTTTTCTATTATTATTGTTTACTTATTCTTGCAAAAAAGATAATAATGATATAAGGTTGCATTATACTGGTCAATGGAATTTTAAGGGTAATGAGTACTCTTTTTCTAGTTATTATATTTACAATCCTGATCCGGAGTGGACTTATTCTGAGACATATAATACCATATACAATGATAGTACAGGAAGTATTCAATTAGGTGAAAAATCTAATGAACTTTTATTTAAATATTGCGAAACTTGTGACGCTGTAATTTATAACTTAGATGATAATGGAGTAGGAANTACAAATTGGAACTCATCTAGCTGGACTCTTACAGATTCAACTTTTTTCAACAATGTTTTATCTGAACCTCCGGGTTACAATTCAAGTTATTCTACATTTAATATTCAGGGATGGAAATTATAATCTAAATTAATATTAGTTTAATTTTTAATTAAAATGATCAAAAAAGTATATAAAATAATTCACGAAATTGTAGTGGATGATTCGACTAAAAAAGGAAGATTGTTTGATATTATAATTCAAGTTTTAATTATTTTATCACTGATTTCATTTTCTCTTGAAACCCTACCAGAATTAAATAATCAACTATACGATATATTACAAAAAATTGAAGTTGTATGTATTTATATTTTTACAATTGAATATTTATTGAGAATAATTTTAAATAATAAGAAAAATTATATGTTTTCATTTTTTGGATTAATAGATTTGTTAGCTATCCTTCCTTTTTACATTACTTCAGGAATTGATTTACGTTCAGTTAGAGTATTCAGAATTCTAAAAATATTTAGATTATTTAAATTATTAAAGTATACTAAATCAATCGATAGAATGAGTGATGCATTCAAAAAAATAAAAAATGAATTAGTAATATTTTTCATAGCCATATTATTCCTTTTGTATGTTTCGGCTGTTGGTATCTATTATTTTGAAAATCCAGTCCAACCTGAAAAGTTTAAATCTGTCTTTCATTCATTGTGGTGGTCAGTAACTACTCTTACAACTGTTGGATATGGTGATATGTACCCTATTACAATAGGCGGTAAAATTTTTTCAACTTTTATTGTATTTATAGGATTAGGTTTAGTTGCTGTTCCCTCAGGTCTGCTTGCAACGGCTTTTACACAAGGAATTAAAAAAAGTAAAGATTAAGTTATTTAGTTTTAAATTTCATTTTTTTTTAATCATATTTGTTTTTATTTTAAAATTTTTAAACAAATATTTTGAAAAAATTAGAAAAATTAATTTATAGTAAATCATGGTTACCTCCAATTTTGTATTTTGGATCTGTTGCTTGGCTTCTATATATTATTTTTAGTCACTTTTACTTAGATAAGGATATAAAAATTTTCAAATACGGATGGTTAAANAGTATTTTTCAGGATATATTTCTTGTTTGGTTTTTTTATATTACTTATCTCGTCACTAAAAATTATAAAAAAACTAAATAGCATTTTAATTTTTTAAAGGCTAGTTATTTACAAATATAATCTTGATCATGAAAAATATTCTATATACATTTATTTCATNTATTNTCAGTATAAATCTNTTCTCTCAAGAATTAATAACACAGGAAAATATTCATCAAGCAGTCGANGCTTGGATTGAAGATTCAGTGTCAGCTGAGCTCCAATATGGTCATATAAGTAATTGGGATGTTTCTAATGTGAATAGTATGGAGAGTTTGTTCTATGAGGGCTATAATAATCCCGCTACATTCAATAGTGATATATCCTCATGGGATGTATCAGGTGTTACAAATATGAAAAGGATGTTCGTAAATACGATATATAATATTAATATATCTTCATGGGATGTCTCTAGCGTTTCAAATATGAATGAATTATTTTATAATGCAGAAAATTTTAACAGTAATATATCTATGTGGGATGTCTCCAATGTAACAAACATGTCAGGTATGTTTAGTGGTGCTAACAATTTTAATGCAGATATATCAAGTTGGGATGTTTCAAGTGTGACAAGTATGTTTGGTATGTTTTATAGTGCAAGTTCATTTAATGGAGATATATCTTCATGGAATGTATCAAGTGAGACAAATATGGGTTTGATGTTTGAAGGTGTTACAAATTTGTCTGACGAAAATAAATGTGCTATTCATACTTCATTTTCAACATATTCTAATTGGTCATATGATTGGAGTAATTATTGCCAAACTTTAATTAACAATGATAACATTCATCAAGCAGTAGATGAGTGGATAGCAGATTCAGTATCTGCTGAGGCTAATTATGGACATATTAGTAATTGGGATGTTTCGAGTGTGATAAATATGAATTTTATGTTTTTAAATGCATCGACATTTAATGCAGATATCTCAGGATGGGATGTTTCAAACGTAACTAGTATGAATTCAATTTTTCAGGGTGCATCATCATTTAATGGAGATATATCAAGTTGGGATGTCTCAAATGTTACAAATATGGCGGATATGTTTTATTTTGCAACCTCATTTAACCAAGATATATCCTTATGGGATGTTTCAAGTGTGACAGATATGAGTTTTATGTTTCGCGATGCAACTTCATTTAATGGAGATATATCCTTATGGGATGTTTCAAGTGTGACAAATATGAATTCTATGTTTGCTAATGCATTATCATTTAATCAAGATTTATCATCATGGGATGTCTCCAATGTAACAAACATGGCAGGTATGTTTAATAATGCTAACAATTTTAATGCAGACATCTCAGGATGGGATGTTTCAAGTGTGACAAGTATGTTTAGTATGTTTAATAGTGCAAGTTCATTTAATGTAGATATATCTTCATGGAATGTATCAAGTGTGACAAATATGAATTCTTTGTTTGAAGGTGTAACAAATTTGTCTGAAGAAAATAAATGTGCTATTCATACTTCATTTTTAACAAATTTCAATTGGCCATATGATTGGAGTAGTTATTGCCAAACTTTAATTAACAATGATAACATTCATCAAGCAGTAGATGAGTGGATAGCAG
>NZJX01000016.1 GCA_002692065.1 Flavobacteriales bacterium
AGTATAGTATATTAATTTATCTGTTTTATAATCTAATAAATTATTTTCAACAATATTTTCTGCAATAGCCCTAAAGGAATTATCATATAATAAAATTCTATTTCTTAATAATTTAAATTTATTATTTTTTTTATTGATATGATCAAAAAAATTATTTGCAATCATTTGGTTTGAGTGAACAGAACTTGATAAGTATAGTGAATTCGAAAATGTAAAATCTGAAAGATTATTATTTTGTCTTTGAATATTAGTTAAATGAAAGATATTTGCATTCAATAAATCTATATCTATTTTATTAACATCAATTTTTTCATAGATTTTATTATTATTTTTAAAAAAATTATCAGAGCTAATATTATGGTATATTTCATAATTTTCTTGTGAAAAAACTTTTAAATTAAATAAAAAAAAAGAAAGTATTAATATAAAAATTGATGTAATTTTGTTAATCATTTTTTTACTTTTATAAAATTAAAAATACAATATTATGTCCGAAATATCAGAAAAAATAAAATGTTTAATTATTGGGTCTGGTCCTGCGGGTTACACAGCTGCAATATATGCAGCAAGAGCTGATCTAAAACCGGTATTATACACTGGATTAAAACCTGGGGGACAATTAACTGATACTACAGAAGTTGATAATTTTCCTGGATATCCAGATGGAACTATGGGCCCTGAAATGATGATTGATCTTCAAAAACAAGCTGAGAGATTTGGAACTGATGTAAGATTTGGATATGTTACTAAGTGTGAATTTTCAAGTACTTCTCAACATAAAATAATAATTGATGAAAAAAAAATTATTTCAGCTGATTCTGTAATTATATCAACTGGAGCATCTGCTAAATGGCTTGGTTTAGAGTCTGAAAAAAGATTAAATGGTTTTGGTGTCTCTGCATGTGCAGTATGTGATGGTTTTTTCTATAAAGGTGAAGAGGTAGTTGTTGTAGGTGCAGGGGATACAGCAGCAGAAGAAGCTACATATCTTGCAAAACTTTGCAAAAAAGTCACAATCCTAGTTAGAAAAAGTTATATGAGAGCTTCAAAAGCTATGCAACATAAAGTAGCTAACACAAAAAATATTAAAGTTTTATTTAATACTGAAACTTTAGAAATACTTGGGGAAAAAAATGTGGTTGGTGTAAAAGTAAATAATAATAAAACTAATAAAATATCGTCAATTAAATGTACAGGTTTTTTTGTTGCAATTGGACACAAACCTAATTCAGATCTATTCATTAATCAATTAGATATGGATGAAAATGGTTATTTAATTACTAAACCTGACTCAACAAAGACAAATATTAAAGGCGTATTTGCTGCCGGAGATATTCAAGATAAAATATATCGTCAAGCTGTAACAGCTGCTGGTAGTGGATGTATGGCTGCTCTTGAATCAGAGAGATATTTAAGTGAAATAGAAAACAATGTTTAAAATTATATTTATAATATTAACCAATACATTAATACAAAATTCAATGAATGAAATAATAACCATAGGGGGTGGATGTTTCTGGTGTACTGAAGCAATTTATTTAAAAGTAGATGGAGTAATAAGTGTAAAGTCAGGTTATTCAGGTGGATTTATCAAAAACCCATCATACAGAGAAGTATGCTCAGGTAGAACTGGACATGCAGAGGTTTGTCAAATAGAATTCAATCCTGAAGAGATATCTTTGGCTCAAATTTTAGATATTTTTTGGAATATCCATGATCCTACAAGTCTAAACAAACAAGGAAATGATGTTGGAACGCACTACAGATCAATAATTTTATATCACAATAAATCTCAAAAAAAAATCATTGAGAATTCTTTAAAAAAGGTCATTGATACAAATTTATATNAAAAAAATATTGTCACAGAAATAAAGGAATATGAAGCTTTTTACGAAGCTGAAATATATCACGAAAATTATTTTGAATTAAATAAAAATCAGCCATATTGCAAATATATAATTGAACCAAAAGTTGAAAAATTTAAAAGTCAATTCAATAATTATCTAAGTGAAGATTAAAAAAGTTTTTTCATAACATAATGGGGGCCAATAATAGGTATTTCAAATATATTACTAGATATTTTAAAACCATTTTTTTTATAAAAGTCAACAGCTATTAACCTAGCATCGCACCAAAGTATTTCTATTTTCTTTTTTTTTAAAATTTCAAAAGATTTTTTAATTAATTTAGTTGCAGATCCAATATTTCTAAAATTATAATCTGTAGCCATCGCTCTTAATCTATACTGTAATTGATTGTTAAATAATTTGTTTTCCTGTTTTAAAAAACTACCAATACTAACTAAACGATCTTCACAAAAAGCACCAAGATGAAAAGAATCTGGATGATTATCCATATCAATATAACACTGATTAAATTTCTTATGTGGCCATAAGACCTTATTTCTCAACTCATAACAATCTACAGAACTAATCAAATTGATAAAGATCATTTCGGCTTTTTTAGGTTTTGTTGATCTTTAATCATTTTCTCCAATCTAGCTTGAAATTTAGATTTAGTTTTTGGTGACTTTAATTTATTTTCTTCCATTTTAGCAATTAACTTTGAATCATCAATCATAAATGAAGCAGCCTTTTGTTGAGCAAAAGTCATAAGATTTGCTAAAAAATAATAATAACTCAATGCAGCTGCATAATTATTCATTACGCCAAGAAATACTATTGGCATAAAGTACATCATATACTTTAATTGAGGCATTTGAGAATTACTAGTATTCATATTACTAAATCTCATTTGTATCATTGTTGAAACAGTCATCAATAATGTAAATAAGCTTACATGGTCACCATAAAAAGGAATATTGAAACCAAGATTTAAAATTGAATCATATGTTGAAAGGTCATCAGCCCACAAAAAACTTTTTTGACGTAATTCGATGGCTGCAGGAAAGAATTGAAATAAAGCAAATAAAATAGGCATTTGAAAGAATATTGGGATACAACCTCCTAAGGGACTAACCCCAGTTTTTCTGTATAGGGACATAGTTTCTTGTTGCTTTTTTAAAGGATCTTTAAATTTTTCATTAATTAAATCAATTTGGGGTTTTAATATTCTCATTTTAGCCATCGAAACATAAGACTTATATGTAAATGGAAATAAAGCAATTTTTATTATTAATGCCATTAAAAAAATAATTAAACCATAACCTAATCCCATAGATTCAAAAAAATAAAAAATATTAATTACGATATATTCATTGATCCATCCTATTAAACTCCAACCTAATGGAACTAAATTTTCTAAATTTTTATTTATTTTTTTTAGAGTTTTAAGATGATTTGGAACAAAATACCATGTGAAATTAATATTTTCATTACGACCACTAGCTACAAATTTGGTCTTAAATGTATTTTGTCTTAAAAACTTTTCAGATTCATTGATTTCTTTTGTTTTAATAAATATATTATTTGGGAATTTCTCCGTTAAAATTACAGCGGAAAAATATTGATACTTCATCGCAACCCAATCAGGATTATTTATAATTTTATTATCCTCATTTTTAGAAGTCGACAAATATTTCAAATCATTTTCATTAAAAAAATATATACCGCTATTATACAGTTCATTTTTTTTTGTTTAATTCTAATCTAGGTAATGATATGTCAACTATATAATCAAATTCAGAACCTTNTTTAATATAATCTTCAAGATTAATAATATTAATCTGACAA
This sequence comes from Flavobacteriales bacterium, assembly GCA_002692065.1. GTDB lineage: Bacteria > Bacteroidota > Bacteroidia > Flavobacteriales > UBA7430. The sequence goes on from NZJX01000016.1 coordinate 3,693, forward strand.
TCCAGATTATAAGAATTTCTAGGAAGACTATACCTAAATTCAATGTATTTATCTTCAGAAACATCAAACCTCATAGATAATGACTCTATATTTGAATTTTCTTCATGAGATGGAACAAAATAGAGTTTTGATGTTTCTACTTTTTGATTTTCATAAAAAAAAGCTAAATTAAAATCAGATGAATCTTTATTTATTAAATTTAATGGTTCTCTCATGAAATTTTTATGATTTTTAATAAAAATTCCATTTATTTTACCACCAATATTTGTGAAACTGACTTTAATTAAATCATTTTCAAGAAAATACTGTTCCTCCAATAAATCTGTGGTATAATTTTTAAAAACTTTAATTTCTGAATTATTTCTAATATCTGATGATAAATTATCTGAAGATTTTACACTAGTGGATTTATTATTTGTATCAGGGATTATTATTTTGGATTTATTATTTTCATTAATATTATTTTTAACTTGATTATTTGAAAACCAAAGTAAAACGACTGTAATCAAAATGAATCCTATTAAAGTATTATAATCTGTTTTTTTTTCTGGTTGAAGCATTTTACTGAATTTTATTTTTTTGTGCTGATTTTACAAAACTAATAAATAGAGGATGTGGACGTGAAACAGTGCTTTTGAATTCAGGATGAAATTGAACACCTATAAACCAGGGATGACTTTCTAATTCTATTATTTCAACTAAATCTAATTTTTCATTTAATCCCGAGGGAATAAAACCTTTTTTAATAAATTTGGACAAATATTTATTATTGAATTCATATCTATGCCTGTGCCTCTCACTGATTGTTTCAGATCCATAAATAGATCTGATTAGAGANCCTTTTTTAAGTTTACAAATGCCTGAGCCTAATCTCATGGTACCTCCCATTTTTTTGATTTTTTTTTGTTCTTCCATTAAATCTATGACTTTACATTTTGAATTCAAGTTCATCTCAGATGAGTTTGCATCAGGGTAATTCAATACGTTTCTGGCAAATTCAATAACAGCAATTTGCATACCTAAACAAATTCCTAAAAAAGGGATTTTATTAATTCTTGCAAACTCTACAGCTAAAATTTTACCGTTAATTCCTCTATCTCCGAATCCAGGTGCAACAACTATTGCATGGATATTATCAAAAGATTTAGATAGATTTTTTGGATTAATTTTTTCGGAATGAATCCAACTAATATTTACCTTGCATCTCAAATAAGAACTTGAATGAATAAATGATTCAGAAATAGATTTATACGCATCTTTTAATTCAACATATTTTCCAACTATTGCAATGTTAACCTCATTTATGGGATTTTTGAGATTATATACAAATTCTTCCCAATGACTAATATTAGTCTCACCTAATTTTTTTAATTTTAATTTTTTTAAAACTACCCTATCTAATTTTTCTTCCTTCATTAATCTTGGAACGTCATAAATTGTAGATGCATCAATTGATTGAATAACTGCATCATTGTTAACATTACAAAATAAAGCAATTTTTCTTCTTATTTTTTCTGAGATTTGATACTCAGTTCTGCAAATTAAAACATCTGGAAATACACCAGATTCCTGAAGAAGTTTAACGGAATGTTGAGTGGGTTTGGTTTTTAATTCACCAGCTGCAGATAAATATGGGATTAAAGTTAAGTGAATAACAATACAGTCATTAGGATTTTCCCAACAAATTTGACGAACAGACTCAATATACGGAAGAGACTCAATATCTCCAACAGTTCCACCTATTTCNGTAATAATTATGTCGTATTTCTGGGAAGTACCTAATAATTTAATTCTTTGTTTTATTTCATTTGTAATATGAGGAATCACCTGAACAGTTTTTCCAAGATATTCCCCTTTTCTTTCTTTTTTTATGACTGATTGATAGACTCTGCCAGTAGTTACATTATTAGCTTGAGTCATAGGTTGATCAATAAATCTTTCATAATGACCTAAATCTAGGTCAGTTTCAGCACCATCTTCTGTTACATAACATTCACCGTGTTCATATGGATTTAAAGTTCCTGGATCTACATTTAAATAAGGATCAAATTTTTGAATAGTAACCCTAAATTCTCTACTTTTTAGTAAGGTTGCTAGAGAAGCAGAAATAATTCCTTTTCCCAAAGATGAAGAAACTCCACCAGTAACAAAAATATATTTTGAAGGAGACATAAAATTAATTTAAATTATAAGAATAATTTTCGCTAAGGTAAAATAAATATTTCTAATCATATATTATTAAAATTGCCAATTTAAACTTAAAGTGGGTAAAATTGGAAATTGATCAATTCTTGAATCTGTCAATTGATTATAATAAAAAATATTATTTCTATCGTATAAATTGCTGATACTAAATACAGATTCTATAATATTATAATTACTAAACTTAAAGGTCTTTTTAATTGAAAAATCTAACCTATGGTAAGATGGCATTCTGCCTCTGTTAAAATTTGAATATAGTACTTCAATTTCATCATTTGATTGAGTAATATCTGTAGAAATACCATCAGAAAAATCAATATTTTCATAATAACCTTGTGTTTGAGTAAAAGGAAAACCAGAGCCAAAATTCCATCTTAAATCAATAGACCACGTTTTTTTTTCACCAAATAAATAAGAAGAAACTATATTAATATTATGCCTTCTATCATAGTGAGGATAATATTCTTCAAATGCATCTCTTCTTGTTACTTTACCAATTGAGTAAACAAACCAAATATTTATATCTTTTTGATTATTATAAGTAAATAATAAGTCTAATCCTCTTGCTAATCCAGTTTCAATAATAAAATCTTTTTTTAATTCATCAATAACATTCTCATTTGTAGAATTATCTTCATAAATCTTATTTCTATTTAGACTTATTAACTGATTAAAATGCTTTAAATATCCTTCAAAATTTAGTGACCAAAATTCATTAAAATCATACTCAAAACCAGAAATAATATGTCTTGATTTTTGTAGAAAAGTATTTCTATCATTATTCCCTAATGAACTGGGTAAGTTTGTAGTACTTGATATAAAGGCTCTAAATAAATTAACAACTTCTCTTCCAGTATTAATNGCAATTAAATTTTGGGAAAATAAACCAGCAGAAGATTTAATTCTTAAGTTTTCATTTAAATTAAATTTTAAACCTAATCTGGGTTCAAATGAAGATTCTCCTAGTGAAGTATATGAATGATACCTTAAGCTTGGTTCAAATAAAAATCTGGAACCAACTTTCTTATATTTTATATAACCTGCAAATTCAGTTGTATTATCCTGATGAGAAATCTTGATATTACTGGGATTTAAATAACTTAGAGAATTTCCAAAACCTAAAACTTCAACTCCATATTTAATTTGATTCTCACCTTTAAGAAAGTAAGTAAAATCAAGACCAGTNTTAAAACCACTAATTGAACTTGTTCTGGGACTAACATCATTATTAAGCTGATTGGTAACATAATTTGAGTAGGCTAAATTACCTTCAATAAGCATAGTAGAACCAACTGGAATAATTACAAAATTCCCACCAAATCCTTTTGATTTCCAGCTATAGTCGATAAGTTGAGAATAATTTACATTATCTTGAAAATTAAAGCTAAATAAATTCAATTTACTTCCATTTGAACCCATAAAAGAAGCTTTTGCATATAGATCAATAAAATTATATGGCAATCCGTTATCTCCGATATAATTGTAAAAATATTCAGAAGTTTTATCAATATACGATAACTTAGATGAGACAATAAACGAATTTCTAGTTTTAGATTTATTGAATTTTAATGGCCCTTCAATTAGAAACTTTGATCCAAATGTACTTGAAGAAAATTTACCACTAATATTTTTTTTATTTCCATCTCTTGTTTTGATATCAATAACAGATGAAATTCTTCCTCCATATTCAGCATTAAAGCCACCCGTATATACATCAGCAGTTTTGATAATATCAGTATCAAATACTGAGAATAATCCTATTGAATGAAAGGCATTATAAATTATCATTCCATCCAATAAAACCATATTATGAATAGGTGCACCACCTCTTATATAGAGTTCCCCACCTTGATCTCCAGTAAAAACAACTCCAGGAAGAATTTGTAAGAATTGTGCAATATCAGGATCTCCACCAATAGACGGCAATTTACTTATTGATCTTGCAGTAAGCTTAACAACAGATGTATTTATATTACTTTTAGATTCTTGTTTAGCAGCAGATACTTGAATAGTATTTAATTCAATACTTGATTTTTTTAAAAAGTACTTTTTATCTAATATCTTATCTGATTCAATTTTTATTGAATCTTCAATTGGTTCAAATCCAATGTATGAAACTATTATTTTATATTGACCTACAGGGATTTTTGATAAATTAAAAAATCCATTAACGTCTGTGACAGCACCTAAATCAATCTTTTTAATTAAAATATTAGAAAACATTGCAGGCTCACCAGAAGATTCTTCATAAATAAAGCCTCTTAACGAACCATTTTGAGCTAAAATTTTAAAATGTATAATCAAGAAGAGTAAAACAAATAATTTTCTAACCATAGTCAATATTTAGTATACGAATATATAAATTAGAAATGTAATATAGAGTTAAATTAATATTAATATTTGTTATATTTAAGAAATAAATAAAGAAAAAATTATCAAAGAATATTTTGTTAGACAAAACTTTCAACTTAGTTAAAAATAATATAATTAATGAGAAATTTTCTCCACTATACCTAATTTCTGGAGAAGAAAATTATTTTATTGATTTACTCACTTCAAAATTTGAAAAATTATTTTTGTCAAAAAAAGATAAATATGAATTAATAATTTTTTATGGAAACGAATTGAACACTGGAGAATTAATTAATAATTGTAAAATTTTTCCTCTATTCTCAGAAAAAAAAATTTTTCTAATTAAAGAAGCACAAAATATTAAAAATTTTGATAATCTTAAATCATATTTTTTAAATCCTAATAACAATTCTATTGTTATTTTTAGTTACAAAAAGAAAATAGACAAGAGAAAAAAAATATTTTCTATCCTAAACAAAAATTGTGTGATTTATGAAAGCAAAAAAATTTATGACAATCAAGTATTTGATTTCGTATGTAAGTATGTTGAAGATAAAAAATATAAATACGAAATTACTGCTATTCAAATTATAATAGAAAATATTGGAAACAACTTAATTAAAATAGTTAATGAAATTGATAAATTATTTTTAAATATTAATCAATTTGATATGATTTCAAATGATTTAGTTTTTCAAAATATTGGAATTAGCAGAAAATACAATAATTTTGAACTCCAAAATGCTTTCATCAATAAGAATTTTAATAAAGCACTTAAAATAATTGAATATTTTGAATTAAATCCAAAAGAAACTCATATAAATTTGATTATCAGTATACTTTTTAATCTGTTCAGTAAATTGCTTATTTACCATGATATTAATTCAAATAAAGATGATTTTGTATCTAAAAAACTAAAAATCAATCCTTATTTTCTGAAAGACTACATCAAAGCTGCCAATAATTACAGTAAAGATAAAGTAATCAATTCAATTAGTAAACTAAAAATTGCCGATTTAATGTCAAAAGGAATTGAAAATAAATCAAAGTCCCAATTTGATATATTAAAAGAAATGTCATACTTAATAATATGTAAATAATTAAATTATGATTACAGATCAGAAACTTAATCTGCCACTCTATTCATTCAAATTTAAAACATCTAAAAATAAACAATATATTTTTGATGAAATAAGAAAAAAATTCGTATATCTTTCACCAGAGGAATGGGTTAGGCAAAATTTTTTAAAATATCTTGTAAATAATCGAAAATACCCTCCATCATTAATATCAATTGAAAAAAAAATAAAGGTATTAAAGACTTCCAAACGTTTTGATATAATGATACACAATCAAAATGGAAATCCGAATATTATGGTAGAATGCAAGTCATATAAATATAATATTAATCAAAATGCATTTGATCAAATATCAAGATATAATTTAAATTTAAATGTAAATCTCATCATAATAACTAACGGAATTTCACATTATTATATTAATATTGACTACGAGAAAAATAAATTTATATTTTTAGACAATATTCCTATTTTTAAATTATGAATAAATGCAAATAAATTAGAGTATATGTTATACTTTCTAGAACATTTTAACAAAAAAAACAAAAGTTGGGTAACTTTCATTCATGGTGCTGGAGGAAGTAGNTCAATCTGGTATAAACAAGTTAAAGAATTTTCAAAATCTTTTAATGTTCTTCTTATTGACTTAAGAGGACATGGTAAATCAAAAAATCATGTATACAATAGACTTAAATCATATACATTTGAAAAAATTAGCGATGATATAATTGAAGTTCTTGATTATCTAAAAATAAAAAAAACTCATTTTGTTGGAATTTCGCTGGGGACTATTTTAATTAGAGAAATATCTGAAAGATATCCAAATAGAAGTTTAAGTATGATAATGGGTGGTGCAATTATGAAATTAAATATTAGAAGTCAAATTTTAATGAATATTGGATTTTTACTCAGATCAATAATTCCTTACTTATTAGTCTACAAGTTCTTTGCATTAATTATAATGCCAAAAAAGACTCATAAAAGATCTAGAATACTTTTTATAAATGAAGCAAAAAAATTATATCAAAAAGAGTATAAAAGATGGTTTAGTCTTATATCTGAAATTAACCCATTGTTGAGACTTTTCAGAATTAGAGATACCGGAATCCCTACTCTCTACATCATGGGTTCTGAGGATTATATGTTCCTTCCATCTATTAAAAAATTAGTTAAAAATCATAGTTNAGCTTTATTGAAAATTATACCAAAGTGCGGTCACGTAGTTAATGTTGAGAAACCAATCATATTCAATAAAGTTTCAATAAATTTTCTGGTTAATTTAGAAAAAAAAATTACTTAATTTTTTTAATTTCAAAATCCTCATATTTAATAATTTGAACGAATTGATTCCTGGCCCCATGTTCATAATTCCTAATATAATTAAAATCAAAATTATTACTTATCAAGTTCATAGGTTCAAGATAATTTAAATTAGATACACCACCATTTTCTATTAAATTAGATAAAAAATAGAAAGTCACATCAAACCCAGAATAAGCAAATCTAATTGAAGGAGATGACTTATAATTAGTAAAAAATTTTGATTCAAAATATTTAGTTAGTGTGTCATTATATGAAATCATCCCAGTATTAGGTATATGAACGTTTAAATTCATCAAATAATTATTATCTAAGTTTTCGAATAAATACCAATTAGAAAGTCCAAATACAGTTATTTTTGGGTCTCTAATTGCATTAAGTTTAGTTAGTATATCAGTTACAAAGTCAATTTCTTTTGATGAAACTATAACAGTATTTTGACAAATAGTATCTATTTCATGATGAATAGAATCAATTACGTTGGACTCTACAATAATTTCTTTAAAATATAAAGAATCAAAATTAAAGGATGAAACTAACCAATCTCTTAAATTAATATCATCATTTTTTCTTCTAATTAGTGTGATATTATTGTTTTTATAATGTTTAAAAATATATTCAGATAAAAAAGTAAGCTGTCTTTTTTGAGATGTCAAAGTTTGAAAGGTATTAGGTAAATCTTTCAATAAATCAGATTTAACTGAAAAAGGTGAAATTAATGGAATTTTTCTTCTATTTAATACTCTAGCTGCAACTTTAAAATTTGAGGAGTAGAAAGGTCCAATAACTAAATCAAAATCAAGAAATTTTTTATCAGAAACTATTTCAAATGTTTTTTTGGTACTATTTTCTGTGTCAAAAACATGAATATTAATATTTTTGTGAATTTTAGAAAGCGAGTCTATAGCTATTTTAGCTCCAGCATAAAAGTCTAAAGCATAAATAGATTTTTGATAAATTTCTGGAAATTCTGTAAAGTTAGATGATAATTTTAAGGAGTCATTTTGTTTAAAATATAAAGGGAGTAAAAAAGCTATATTATAAGAATCTTTCTTTTTAAAATTTTTACCATTTTTTTTAAAATTATATTCATTATAACTGTCTTTAATTTCCTCAGTTACAAAGCTCAGCTCATCAAGTTTTGGTATTTTTATATATTTTCCGGCTCTAAATCCCTCATTAAGTTGTGGATTTAATTTTAATAAGTCCTCTTGGGATACACCAAATTTATTTTTGATCGAGTAAAAAGATTCTAATGGTCTGACCCTATGCATGGAATAAACAACAGTATCAATATTTTCATATTGTATAGGAATAACCAGGTTCATACCTTGTCTTAAACCTGAATTGCATTCAGGATTAATATCAATTAATTTTTTAATTGATATATTATATTTTTTTGATAAACTGTAAAGTGTTTCATTTTTACTTACTACATGTAATTTTTGAGCATTTAATGTAATNCCAAAAATTAACAAAGAAAATGAAAATAAAAAAGATCGCATTTTAAGTTTTAGTTTTATTTAATNGAGTTTAATTACTAATTAAAAAAATAATCAATACCAAAATTTAAATTTCTTTTTAAAATTGGATTTTCCTGCCAAATTAATATATTTTTGTTTAATATATTATTTAGTTCTAAATAAAATATCAACTTTTGACTTTTATTAAAACTTACTCTTGAATTTATGTTTAAAATTCCATCTAGTTGATCCCAATTATTTTTGGAATCAAAATAATTAACTAATATATCTCTTTTTGACAAATAAGTTGAATTGGTACTTAAATAGAACTTATCAAAAATTTCATAGTTAATAAAAAATCCAAATTCATACTTTGGTACATAAGATACTCTTTTCATTAATCTTATGTCTGAAATAAATAGTATTTGAAGTTTCTCATCAACATTATAATCTAATTCACTTCTGATATTCATCCAATTAAGTTTAGTGTAATTAAAATCGGTATTAAAATTTGTTGAACTATAATTGTGAACAAAAAAAAGATAATTATTATGAAAATTAGCTTGTGTTGAGATATTATAAGTTAAATTTTCGATGAAAACTCCTTGTAAACCAAATCTAAAATTATAAACATTATTTAGCTTCAAATTAGTTAGTGAATTTAATTTCTCATAATTATAAGGATTAATAATAAATATATCTGAGAAATTATATAATTGCCTTTCACCCTCTATATTTAAATAAGCATACAAATTATTTTCTAAAACTTCATAGGTAAGATTCAAAAATGGGAATAATTTTAAAGAATTTAGATAATTTAGACTTATACCATATGTAATTTTAGTATTTGAACTTACAATTTTAGATTTAAAATTAGATGTTAAATTAGTAAAATCTTTGTTATTACTTTTCTGAAAAGATATATTAGAATCAAAATAAATATTTTGATCATAAATTTTAAAATTAATTTTAGAGATTTCAAAGTTGAAATTATATTCTTTTACGTTATTGTAGTGATTGAAATAATATGAATTGAATTTTAAACTCAANGGTTTATTTTTTAAAGATTTATAAATGTTTATCCCTGAATTAAAAGTTATTTTTTTATTGTCAATAATCTTATTTTCATNATTAAATCTATATATGTCTTTGATAAATAAATTTGAATAAAAATCATTTTCTATATTTTTTTTCAAATAAGTTGTCCCGATTAAAAAATTACTAAACTTATTCGATTTATCATTCATAATTAATGCATTTTTAAAATCAATTATATAATCAAAATAGGAGTTTGATTTAGTATTATTTTGATAATTTAGAGAAAAATTTGAATTCACAAAATTACCAATTCTAATAGATGCAACATTTTCAAGATTTTCTATTTTTTCAATATTTAAATTAGTTTCAAATGTATTTTCTTCAAAAATAACATCTTGATTAACATAAAAATTTTTTGTTATTATATCATAAATAAAATTTGTGTCAATTTTAGTTGAATCAATAAAAAGAGGTTGGAAGTTAATTTTATTTGCATATGAAATAATTGGATTGAAATTTTTAATAATATCAATTTCATAATTTTTAAAATCTTGACTGTATAGGAAAGTTGATTGGAATAAAATTAGTACCAAAGTAATATTTTTTCTCATTGACTTAAAATTATAAAGAATCATTTTGAATTTCTTTTTTATTAATATTAAAATTATTTTGATCAATTATTAATTTAACTTCATTAATTATTTCTAATTCATTTGAAGTTTCTAAAATCTGATTTAAAATATATTCTGATTGAAATAAATCTTTTTCAGATAAATAATTTTTAGATAAAACAATAAGTGACTTAGAAAGCCAATATTTGTAATTTGGGAGTAATTTTGACTGATCAAAAATAATTTCTTTAGACTTTGAAATATTTTTTTCTAGGTAACTAAATAGTGACAGATGATACATTGCTTCAGCTTTCATTTCTCCCTGAGATTTTTGATTTAATAATTCATATATTTTTTTGGATGATTTAAAATCATTAATTAAATAATAGGCTCTAGCAATTTTTAAATTCAATTGTTGATTTAATTGTTCGTCAATTTTACCTGAGTTTATTAATTCTTTTGACTCTTGTATAACTTTTTCAAAATTATTAAGTAATTCGTAACAATTGATTAAACCCTTCTTAGCCTCAATTTGCTCATTTACTGATGATGAAAGTGAATCCATTACTAAGAAATTTTTAATAGACTTTTCATATTCTTTTTTATTAAAAAACTCAATAGCTAATTGATGATGAGAATATAGCAAATAAGAATTATTTTTAGATTGACTAAGTATTTCTAGAGATTCAACTGCTTTATCTATACTATCAATAATTTTAGAAGATTTTGATAAATAATAATGTGCTGATAAAGAAAAAAGTCCTTGAGGAAAATTAATAATATAATGGTTTAGTTTTTTGAAGGCAATATCATAATTACCCTTTAAATATTGTAATTCAGCAGATTCAAAAGATAATGAATCAATAGAATTATTTGATATGTCATAGAAATCTAATTTTTCTACCCATTTAAAAAAATTATTAATTTCACCAATTTCTATATAAGCTCTTTTTGCATTATTAACTGCTTCTGTGGCAATTCTTTTTGAAGGAAATTCATTTACTATTTCTTTAAATAACTCTATTGACTTATTATTATTATTATTATTATAAAAAACTAGAGCTAATTTCATTTTAGCCTCGTAAAATATGCTACTACCAGAAAAATTACTAATAATCTTTTTAAAATATTTTATAGAATTTAAATTATCTTTAAGATGAAAAAATGATTCGCCAATTTTAAATAAAACTTTATCTAAATATCTTGAATCACTAAATTTTATTTCAAAATCTTTAAAATTACTTATCACTAAATTATAATCTTCGACCAAATACTGGCATAATCCAACTTGATATAAACAATAATCTGAATTAATTAAATTTAAATTATATGATTGCATATAATTTTCAATGGATGCATCATAATTTTTTAATATAAAATTTATATCACCAATTCTAGTATACGAGTCGCTAATTAAACTCTTATCCTTTGAAATAGAAACGTATAATTTAAAATATTTTATTGATTCTTTATAATCTTTAAGTTTCAATTTTGAATACCCCATATTATAGATAGATAATTTATATTCATCTGAATAAAAATTTAAAGTATTATTTCTGTAAATTTTAAAATTTTGGAATGCTTCTTCATAATCACCTATTCTATAAAATGCTTCAGCTTTCCAATATGTTGAAAAAGAATAAAAATCATTATCAATATCATACTCTAAAGACATATTGAAATATTTAATCGATTCATCATATTTTTGATCATTAAAAAGTTGAATTCCTCTAAAGTATGCGATTCTCTGATATTTAATTTTATTTTTTAAATTATTATTGTTATGCAGATCAATAATCTTTAGCGCATTTTCATAATCTTTATTATCTAAAGAAATATCAATCAAAAGATCATATGCTTCATTTATATATTCTGAATTTGGAAAACTAAAAATAAAGTCCTCTAGAATTTTAGATGAATTTTCAAAATGATTTCCAATTTCATAAGAAATTTTAGCATAGTTAAAATATGAAAGTTCTTTTATTGTACTATCATAATTAAAACTTGAGGAAGATTCGAATGCATTTTTAGCTGATTCTTTATCTCCCAATTTGAGATAACAATTAGCTAAATAATAATTAGTGTTTTGATCCAAGCTATCACTAGTATTGACTACTTTATTGAATAAAACTAATGCATTTTCATATTTTGATAATTCATAATAATTTCTTCCCAATAAATAGTTACCAATAGGATCTAATTTCCCTTTATTTTTGATATAATTGTCAAAATAATCAATGGATTTATTAAATTTCTTAAGATAATGGTAGGCTTCTCCCATTAATTTATTTATTTCAATATTTTGATTTTTATTAATATATTTTGATTCGATAAAAATCATTTTTTCATATTCTTTTTGATAACAAAGTATATCCAAAATTGGAAAAATTAAAGTATTAATATTCCATTCTATATCAATTAACTGCAACAAATATTTTTTAGCTGATGAAAGATTTCCAATTTGATATGATATTATTGCAAACATATATTTTGAAAAATTTTGATAATCAGAATCAATATCTAATAATTCATAAAATAATTTTAATGACTCATCATATTTACCTAATTTATATTTTGAAAAAGCATTATTAAATTTCAAACTATGTATATTTTGAATAGTTAATTTATCTAACAAAATATCATCATAAATTTCTGAGGACTCAGAATAATTTTTTTCATAAAAAAAAAGATCTCCGAGATTTATTTTTGCATTATTCAATAATGGGAAGCTTGAATTTTCTTCGATAAAATTTATTAATCGTAATTTATTATCTGATTCATTTTGTTTAATGTTTGAGAGTATATTATAATATTCAGTGTATGAATAATATAAGCAATTATTATTTTTTAAACTATTTTTTAAATTTTTAAAGCCTAACTCAGACTTAAAAAAAGATTTTTTTTGAAATTCAAATATAGCATCATCAAACTTAAAAACATTATCATTTAAATTTTGAGAAAAAGATATTTTTGAAATTAAAATTATTATAAATAAAATTCTCATAAAATAATTTTATTAAAAATAAAAAAACTTATAACTTAAATTTTTAATGATAAATTAACTTATTAACCATATATAGTTAATTTAAATCTTTTACTTTAAAAGAATATTAAACATATAGATTAAATATGGATTTAAATTGTTACGAATATATTATTTTGATTATATCAGGTATATTTGCTGGTTATATTAATATTTTAGCTGGTAATGGATCTATATTTACTCTTGGTTCGCAGATTTTACTTGGAATTCCTATAAATATAGCTAATGGTACTAATAGAGTTGGAACAGTAATTCAATGCTTTGTGGGTATTTATCACATGAAAAAACATAATAAATTTAAAAATTTGCTCAAAAAAAGTTTGTTTTATGCTATTCCTACTTTAATTGGAGGAATTATTGGAGCAAAAATTGCTACAGAAATTGAGACAAAATATTTTGAAAAAATAGTATGTTTTATAATGATAATTTTGCTGATTGTTATCTTAACTAAACCTAAAATTTGGTTAAGAGTAGAATCGTCAGAAAAAAAAAATAATAATCTTTTGAATCTTTTTATTTTTTTTATTACTGGTATTCATACGGGCTTTATTCAAATTGGTATGGGAATATTATTAATATCGAACCTGGTTATAGTAAATAAATATAATTTAACTGAAAGCAATATCATTAAAATTTTAATTACAACTTTTTTATTAATTCCAATAACTATATATTATGCAATAAATAAACAAATAGTTTATTTACCAGCACTATTTTTATCTTTTGGTCAGGGAATTGGATCTTGGGTGGCTTCAAAATATGCATTTGAAAATTCTAAAAAACAAAATATTTGGATAAGGCGAATTTTAATAATCATGATTTTATTAACTATTTTAGAAATATTTAAATTTATGTAAATGGAAAAATTTTGGTATGAAAATTGGTTTGACTCAAAGTATTATGAAATTTTATATGAGAAAAGAAATTATTTGGAAGCTAAAATATTTATACATAATATTTGTAACCATCTTAATATTAAGTTGAACTCCAAAATTTTAGATATTGGTTGTGGAAAAGGCAGGCATTGTTTTATTTTATCTAAAAAAGGATTAAAAGTTGATGGAATTGATCTTTCATCAAGAAATATTAATTATGCAAAAAATAAAGAACATAAAAATTGTAATTTTTATGTTCACAATATGATAAATTCATTTAAAAACATGGAATATGACTATGTATTTAATATTTTCACAAGTTTTGGTTATTTCAAAACATATCAAGATAATGAAAAAGTATTTACATCATGTGTAAATAACTTAAAAGATGATGGAATATTTGTACTAGATTTTCTTAATCTTGAATATATAATCAAAAATTTAATTAAATCTGAAACAAAAAAAGTAAGCAAAATTGAGTTTGATATTAAGAGAGAAATAACAAAAAATCAAATTATTAAATACATAAATATTAGAGATTATGATAAGGTTTTTAATTACAAAGAAGAGGTTTTTAAATTAAGTCTTAAAGACTTTAAAGAAATGGCGAACAGACAGGGACTCAAAATAGATAATATATTTGGAGATTATAAATTAAACAAATTTAAACCTACAGAATCTGAAAGGCTTATCTTAATAATGAAGAAACTAAATTAATCAATCTTATAATGTGCTAAAAGATAATTTTTATCATTAATGGATAAAGTTGATTTTAATATTTGGAGTTTTAAAATATTAGACTTAATTTGATTATCAAAATTATATTTATCCATAAATTCATCAATTTTTAAAATAATTTTTTCATTGTTATCTTCTACTATCAATGCTTTTTTAATTAAATTTTCTAAAAGTAATAGCTCCTTACTAGTTTTAATTTTTTTTAGTTGATCTTTATTCCTGGAGAAATTAAGAGAATCTTTATTGTCAATTTTGATTTTACTCCCACTATTTCTCTGGCAAGATAGAAGAAAATTAAAACAAAAAAATATTAAAAATACTATTCTCACAAACTATTCTTTAACTTCTTCAAAATCAACATCAGTTACATCCTCAGAATTATCTTTATCATCTGCATGTTTTTTTTCAGCTTCATCTGATGGTTGACTGTTTTTTGAGTACATATCCTGACTGGCTGCTTGAAAAATAGTATTTAACTTATTCATTGCAGAATCTATAGATTTAATATCTTGAGATTTCTGAGCACTTTTTAATTCGGCTAGAGCATCTTCAATAGGTTTTTTCTTATCAGAAGGAAGTTTATCACCAAATTCTTTAAGTTGTTTTTCTGTTTGAAAAATTGTTTGATCAGCTAAATTTAACTTATCAACTTTTTCTTTTGATTCTTTATCCTTGTCTTCATTTGCTTTTGCTTCATCTTTCATTTTTTTGATTTCTTCATCAGTTAATCCTGAAGATGATTCAATTTTAATGTGTTGCTCTTTTCCTGTGGACTTGTCTTTTGCTGACACTTTCATTATTCCATTTGCATCTATGTCAAAACTAACTTCAATCTGAGGAACTCCTCTTTGAGCTGGTGGAATATCTGTCAACTGGAATCGACCGATAGTTTTATTGTCCTTAGCCATTGATCTTTCTCCTTGAAGAACATGAATGTCAACTGCTGGTTGATTATCTGCAGCAGTAGAAAAAATCTGGGATTTATTAGTTGGAATTGTAGTGTTGGAATCAATTAGTTTAGTAAAAACTCCTCCCATTGTTTCAATTCCTAATGATAAAGGTGTAACATCCAAAAGTAATACATCTTTAACTTCTCCTGTTAAAACTCCTCCTTGAATTGCAGCTCCTATTGCAACAACTTCATCAGGATTAACTCCTTTAGATGGTTTTTTTCCAAAAAATTCTTCTACTATTTTTTGAATTGCAGGAATCCTTGTTGATCCGCCAACTAAGATAACCTCATCTATATCAGATTTATCTAAACCAGAGTCACTTAAAGCTTTTTTACAAGGTTCAATTGATCTTTGAATTAATGAGTCTGAAATTTGTTCAAATTTCGATCTAGTTAATGTTCTGACTAGATGTTTAGGACCAGAATCAGTAGCTGTAATATAAGGAAGATTTATTTCTGTTTGTGTTGATGAGGATAATTCCACTTTAGCTTTCTCTGCAGCCTCTTTAAGTCTTTGCAATGCCATTGAATCATTTCGAAGATCTATATTCTCTTGATTCTTAAATTCAGAAGCTAACCAATCAATTATAACTTTATCGAAATCATCTCCTCCCAAATGAGTGTCACCATTAGTAGATTTAACTTCAAAAACTCCATCACCTAATTCCAAAATAGAAATATCAAATGTTCCTCCACCCAAATCAAATACAGCGACATTAACATCTTTATTCTTTTTATCTAAACCATATGCTAATGCAGCAGCAGTTGGCTCATTAATAATTCTCTTAACTTTTAAACCAGCAATCTCTCCTGCCTCTTTTGTAGCTTGCCTTTGAGAATCATTGAAATAAGCTGGAACAGTCACAACAGCTTCAGAGATTTCTTGACCAAGATATTCTTCTGCTGTTTTTTTCATTTTTTGNAAAACCATAGCTGAAATCTCTTGTGGGGTGTACAACCTACCATTTATATCTACTCTTGGCGTGTTGTTATCTCCTTTTGTTACAGAATATGGAATACTGTTTATGTCATTTTTACAATTATCAAAGTTTTCTCCCATAAATCTCTTGATGGAATATATTGTTTTTTTTGGGTTTGTAATTGCTTGTCTCTTAGCAGGATCTCCAACTTTTCTTTCACCTCCCTCTACAAATGCAACAATCGAAGGTGTCGTTCTCTTGCCTTCAGCATTAGATATTACTACAGGCTCATTACCCTCCATAACAGAGACACAAGAATTTGTTGTACCAAGATCTATTCCTATTATTTTACTCATAATTAAATTTTTAAGTTTTTATAGTATTCGATTTAATGTGATCAATTTTTGTGCCAAAACAATTTTACTAATAGAATTACGAAAAATGACATTTTTTTATAATTATTTATGACAATATGATGACAAAATGTCTTAAGATTTAATTGTAACTTATTACAATTTCACCTTGATTATTTAATCTAAAATAACCAAAATTAAGAGGCTGAGTNATTGAATTCAACGAAATTGAATCATTAGTAACATTGTTGATTTTAACATTTTCTACAATATCATAATTTCTAGATGAAAAAATCCCAAGACCATTTTTAATATTTGAATATTCAATTTTTTCAAGTACAAATGAGTTTGAATTTTGATTTGATAAAATCAGAGTTGACAAATCAACTCCTGCAGATAGTAATTCAAAGGTCATACATGAATGAGATATTACAACTGAACCAGTTCCAGAATTGACTGCTTGAGTACCATAAACATATCTTCTTAAATTTGGATCAACATCAATATTTGAAATTAAAAAAGTGTAAAATTGACTGGGATCAATAATATATGACATATTTTCATTCCCATTCAAATTTGACGATTGAAAAAATGGAAATTTCCACTCTAATTCTTTGTGAATTGTATCAGATTCATTAAAAATAGAAAATTCAACATATTTAAATATGACCTTTAACTCGAATAAATTTGACCCTGGGGAAGTTATCCATTCAGCTTTGGAATTAAATGAGTTATTGATGATATTTAATGCTGAAAAACTATTGGGTTGTATTAACATACTAGGCATTATAATATCAATAGGATCTGAATAAGCAAGAATTGTGTCATTTTCAAGATCAATAATTTCAATTGAGTATTTAATAGAAGAATTTAATTCTGTATTCAAAGCATATATTATTTGATTTGGACTATGAAAAAATCCTTCAGGTTTATTAATGTTATATACTGGTTCAAGAACATGGGTATTTTGAGTAATCCAACCTTGTGTGAATGTATTATTGTCAAATTCCCAAGTTTTTTCATGAANCATAACTGATATTGATTCAGGATTGTAATGAATTGAATCAAAATTTGATGCAAAAGTCATTACATCACCTTGACCTAAAAATACCTTATTGACTTTAAGATAATTTATAGAATCTTTTTCATTAAAAATCCCAAAAACTACTGGGATACTTTTCCAATCTGATAATATATTTAGTTTATTTTCACAAGAGAAAAATNTAAGAAATAATATAGTTAAAACAATAGTTTTTTTCATGATTGGACAAAGGTATAATATTTTATTACTTTTACAGAATTATATTTAATGTTATGTATAAATTTTGTTTAAACCTTTTTCTTTTTTGCCATTTTTTTTCATACAGTCAATCTACATTAAAAACTAATCTCAATCAGATTATGATTAATGAAGAATTTGATTCAGTTTCAAATTATTGGCCAATTGAAACTAATGATGAGAATTTTTTTGTTTTTGATAAAGGAGAATATTTTATGAACAGAGCAAAGGATCAACCATTTGCTGTTATGCTTAATTATAATAATACTTTAGATACATTTAGTATTTATTCATCTATGATGCTTGGACCTACAGAAAATACAAATCAAAGTATTGGGATAATATTTAGAGCAAGTACAAATGGTCAAATTGCTTTCATATTTGAAGTGAATAAATTCCGAAGATTCAGAATTAGAAAAATATTTAATAAAGAAAATATAATCATAAGTAATGAAGGTAAAGAGGGATGGATTAAAAATGAAAATATTAAAGGAATAAACTACTTTAATACACTCAATATCAGATCAAATGGGCAAGAACATGATTTTTTTATAAATAATAATTATGTTTACACTTTTAAATTAGATTCTATTAATGTTGGTAATTTTGGAATATATATTGGTCCAAAAACAAAGGCAAAAATTGATTATTATAAAATCTATACACATGAATTATATAGAGATAAATCAAAAATTTATCTATCTGATTTCGAAATCAAAAAATTAATAAATGAAAATAAATATTTAACAAATCAACTTGAGCTATCTCTTGATGCAAAAACACTTGAATATCAAAATGCAATTAAAATATTAGAAAATCAAATTAATAATTTAAATAAAATTAATTTAAAATTAGACAATGAAAATATTAATTATTCAGTAATTAAAAATGCTATTGATACTAACCAGTTAGATATTTTAATTAATTTGAGTAAAAAAGTTATTTCTAAAACTTTGGAAAATAGACAACTTGAAATTGAAAAAAATTTATTTAAGGATTCTTTAATCAAATTAAAAAATGAATATGAAAATTTTGAAATTGAATTATTAAACAAGGTAATAGAAAAAAAATTTCATGAAGAACAATTTATTGACTCAATACTCAACAAATATTGCGTCATTGATTCTAACTTCAACAAAAATATCAATAGTTTAAGCGACTCAATAAATCGTAATCATAAACCATTAAAAAATGAATACTAATAATAAAAAAAAAATATAAGAAAATTACTACTAATNCGCTACTTGAAATGAAAATTCAAAGAGAGAAAATTTCTATGTTAACAGCTTACGATTTCACAATGGCTAAAATAGTTGATTCTTCTGGAATTGATATAATATTAGTTGGAGATTCGGCATCAAATATTATGGCAGGTCATGAAACAACATTACCAATAACTTTGGATCAAATGATTTATCATGCAAGTTCTGTTGTCAGAGCTGTAAAAAGATCTCTTGTAGTAGTTGATCTTCCATTTGGAAGTTACCAAGGAAATTCTAAAAGAGCTCTAGATTCAGCGATTAAAGTTATGAAAGAATCTGGTGCTCATTCTGTAAAATTGGAAGGAGGAACTGAAATTATTGAGTCAATTAGCAGAATACTTACAGCCGGTATACCAGTTATGGGTCACTTGGGCTTAACACCCCAATCAATTTATAAATTTGGNACATATTCTGTTAGAGCAAATAACAGTGATGAAGCTCAAAAATTGATTCATGATGCGATAAAACTAGAAGAATGCGGCTGTTTTGCAATTGTTCTTGAAAAAATTCCAGCAGAATTAGGAAAAAAAGTCGCAGAAAAAGTTAAAATTCCCATCATTGGGATTGGAGCAGGTTCAGGAGTCGATGGTCAAGTTCTAGTTACACATGACTTAATTGGAATGAATAATGAATTTAATCCAAGATTTATAAGAAGATATCTTTCACTTTATGATGATATTTCTAAGGCTGTCAAGCATTACATTAAAGATATAAAAAATCAAAATTTTCCAAATGATAAAGAGCAATATTAATGATTGATATTCTTTATGAAGATAACCACCTAATAGCAATAAATAAGAAATCTGGTTATTTAGTTCAAGGAGATAAAACAAAAGATAAACCATTATCAGAATTTGTAAAGGAATATTTAAAAGTCAAATACAATAAACCTGGTAAGGTGTTTTGTGGAGTTATTCACAGAATTGACAGACCAGTGAGCGGAGTTGTTATATTTGCAAAAACAAGTAAATCACTTGCTAGAATGAATCTTTTANTCAAAGAAAAATTGGTAAAAAAAGTATATTGGGCTTTGACTGAAAAAAATAAAATAAATGATTATGGTGAATTAAAAAATTATTTATTCAAGAAAGAAAAAATTAATAAATCATTTATTTGCAAAAAAAATTTAAAAAATTCTCAAATAGCAATCCTAAATTATAAAATTTTAAAAAAACTAAATAATTATTATTTAATGGAGATAACCCCTATAACAGGAAGACATCATCAAATTAGAGTTCAGTTATCAAATATTAATTGCTCAATAAAAGGTGACGTGAAATATAATTCTAAAAGACCAAATAAAGATAAATCAATTAGTTTGCATGCAAAAAAAATAAGTTTTATACATCCAATCAAGAGGATAAATATAGTCATTGAAACTCCTGTTCCAAAAAACTTTTTAATTTTAAACTAATTTTTTAAAAAAAAANTTTTTAAAAAATTCTCGAATGTTTCCTGAGTTGATTCAACAGGAGAATATCCTAATTCTAACTTTATTTTTGTAATGTCAAGACTTACAGAAAAATACAAAACTGCTATACTGTAAGTCATTAATGTTGGTTCATTTGATTTTTTTGAAGTAATAATTTCATTAAGTTTAGCAAATGAATATGCGAGAAAATATGGTACACTTTTTAGTTTTGGATCATAACCTAATTTGGTGAGAATCATTATGATTTTATCCCATAAATTAACAGTCTCATCATTAGTAATATTGTAGATTTTTTTATTAGCAATTTCCTTTTTGATTATACATAAATTAATTGCGTGACATAAATTTTTAATTGAAGTAAAATCAATGATATTTTTTCCATTTCCAATAATTTTTAATTTTTTTTGTTTAAAAGCCTTAATTAATCTTGGAAACACAACTGTATCATTTTNACCANTTATTGCCCTAGGTCTTAAAACAGTCACATATTTATCTTTAGACTGATTTAAAACTAATTTTTCAGCTTCATATTTTGTTTTAGAATAAAAATTACTAAAATTTTTAGTATTCACATTTTCTTCTTTGATATTAAGTTGATTTTTATAATTAAAGTAAATATTTGCTGAAGAAATATATATAATTTGACTATGGTCAGTCAAAACATTTAATATATTTTTAGTTGCTAAAATATTTGCTCTATAAAAAGAATTATATGTCCCCCATATTGATGATTTAGCTGCACAATGAATAATTAAATCATATCCTCTTAAGTAATTGTTGACAAAATTTATGTTCTCAAGATCTCCAACCAATATATTAAATCCTTCCTCAATTAATTTTTTGGATTTTAAATAATTCCTCCCAGTACCATGAACATTTGATTTGCCAAATTTTAGTGACAAAAATCTTAAAATCTCTCCCCCAACAAAACCAGTTACTCCTGTAATTAGAATTTTCATTTTATATTTTTAGATTGGATCCACATCAACTTTAATTTTTAACCCACTAAATTTATTGTTTTTAATACATAATTTAATGATTTTCTTTAAATTTATTTTAATTTTTGTTAAAGATATATTATCATTAATTTTTATTAAAACTTGTTTGTGATATGCCCCCTTTAATCTTTCAATTAATGGATACTCTGGCCCAAGAAAATCCTCTAAAATATTCTTGAGTTTAATTTTAAAATAATCTGAAGCTAAATCTAATTTATCTTTACTTTTATGTATAAGGAAAATATGAATCAATTTATAATACGGGGGATATTTGAATAATCTCCTTTCAGATAACTGATTTACAATAAATTGTTTATGATTATTATTTAGAAAATTTAAAATTACTTTATGATTAGGTTGAAATGTTTGAATTATCACTTTACTTCCACTAACTCTTCTACCAGCTCTCCCTGCAACTTGAGTTAACATTTGATAAGCTCTTTCATTTGATCTAAAATTAGGATAATTAATTAATTGATCAGAATCAATAATACCTACTAAACCAATATTTGTAAAATCTAATCCCTTAGTAATCATCTGTGTTCCAACTAATATATCTATTTGGTTAGCTTGAAACTTAGAGAAAATTTTATCAAATGAATTTTTTTTTCTTGTTGTATCATAATCCATCCTTTGAATATTTTTTGTAGGAAAAAGTAGTTTTAAATTTTCTTCAATTTTTTCTGTTCCATAACCAAAAAATTCAATATTTGAGCTTTTACAATCAAAGCAAATTTCAGAACAATTTTCTTCAAAGCCACAGTAATGACATCTTAAGATATTTTTATATTTATGGTATGTCATTGAAACACTACAAAACTTACATTCAGTAATTTTTCCACATGAATTACATCTTTGATTTAAAGCAAATCCTCTTCTATTTTTAAATAAAAGTACTTTTTGATTTATTTTTAAAATTTTGCTAATTTCATCGATCAATTTTTTCGAAAAAATTCCAATCATATTATTTTTTCTTAAACTATCTACTAAATTGATAATTTTGACTTGTGGGAATTTAAAATTACCATATCTTTTATTCAGATGAAAGATATCATATTTGTTTTTATTTACATTATATAAACTTTCGATTGAAGGAGTTGCTGACCCTAAAATGACTTTTGCACTATAAATTTTACCCATAAATACAGCTAAATCTCTTGCATTGTAACGAGGAGAGGGAGATTGTTGCTTATACGAAGTTTCATGTTCTTCATCAACAATTATGAGCTTCAAATTTGAAAAGGGAAGAAATAAAGATGACCTTGCTCCAACTACTATCTTAATATTATTATTTTTAATTAAATCAATCCATAAAAATTTTTTTTCATTAAAACTTTGCTTTGAATGAAAAACACCAATTTTATCACCAAAATTACTCATTAATCTTGATACTAGATGAGTTGTTAATGCAATTTCAGGAACAAGAAATAGAACTTGGTTATCATTTTTAATTTGTTTATAAATAAGGTGTGAATACAACTCTGTTTTACCACTTGAGGTTACTCCAAATATTAATGAAACATTTTTCTTTGATTGAGTTATTTTATCAAAAACAGATTTTTGTTCATAATTTAATTTATGTAATGGTTGATTTTTAAATTTAGATGAATTGAAGTTATCATAATCTTTACATTTAATATTTATAATATTTTTTTTAATTAGAGATTTAGTAATAATTGTATTAAAATTGTATTTTCTTAGGAATTCTTTTAAAATTACATCTTTCTTTAAATTTTGTTGAAAAAAAANATCTAAAAATTTTTTTTGTTTAGGTGAATTGTGAAATTTATTAAGCCTATCGTATGCACTTTTATTATCCAAATTATCTGATAACTCAATTATTTCATTATTATTAAACTTATTAAAACTTATAAAATTATCTTCAATATTTATATGACCTTTTTCTAATAATTTAATTGAAATTGAAAATGCGTTTGTATTTATTTTTTCAAGTAATTTTATTTTAACCCATTCATTATTTATTAGAAAACTTAAGATTTCTTTTTCATCATTAGTTAAATTAAATCTATTGAAATTAGATTTATTAAATTGAATTTTAGTTTCACTTGATAATTTTAAAAATGATGGTACTGCACAATTCATAACTTCCCCAATTTCACATAGATAATAATCAGAAATCCAAGTCCAAATTTCTAATTGACTTTTGAGTATTAATGGTTTGTCGTCAATAATACTGATAATTGATTTTACAGAAAAACTGGGGATTTCTTTATTTATCTTGTAAATAATAGCAGTATAGAATTTTTTTTTTCCTAGTTTAACTATTACTCTTTTTCCAATAGAAACATCATTAATTAACTCACCTTCAACAGAATAAGTTAATTTACCAATAGTAATAGGTAAAATTACTTCTACAAATATTTTTTGTTTTTTCAATTAATTTTTGAGCCTTTATATATTTTATAATTTAGAAATTTACATTCTAATTTTCCTTGGTAAAGCTTAAATTTTTTGGATGGTTTTAATCTAATTTTTTTAATTGATTCCAAGTTAGAACTAATTATCCAGACATCTGAANCAATAAATTTATTTTTTATTAAATCACCAATATTTTTATAAAAATTTTCACTATTTTCTTTTAATCTAACTCCATAAGGAGGATTAATTATGATATGTTTTTTTATGATAGAACTTGAATTAAAAAAATTTTTATTTGATATTTTGACTATTGAATTTAAACCAGCATTGAGAATATTTTTTTTTGCTATTTCAAAAATTTTATTATTGATTTCATAGCCAGTAATTTCAATTGTACTTTTCTTAATTTTATTCTTTTGACTATTAACAATTAAGTTCCATAGGCTCTCGTCGAAATCTATCCAATTTTGAAAAGCAAATTTTTTCCTATTAATTTGAGGAGGAATATTTAGGGCAATCATAGCAGCTTCAATTAATATTGTTCCTGAACCACACATACCATCAAATAAAGGTTTTTTTTTATCCCATCCACTAATTAAAATTAATCCTGCAGCTAAAACCTCAGACAATGGAGCTAAGCCTGTATTTAATCGATATCCTCTTTTATGAAGGGACTCTCCAGAACTATCTAAGGAAATAGTACAGGAATTTTCGTATAAGTATACATCAAAAACTATTGTTGGATCTATTAAATTTATATCTGGTCTCATTCCATATTTTTTTTTATAAAAATCAACAATTCCATCTTTAAATTTCTGGGTTAAAAAAAGAGAATTTTTAAAAATATTTGAATTAGAATTAGAATTAATCATAAATTTATCATCAATTGTCATGAATAAATNCCAGTTAGTTGACAATATTTTTTTATAAAAATCCTCCTGATCGTCAATTTTAAAAACTTTAACAGGCTTGAGTATTTTAATTGCTGTCCTCAAAGAATAATTCGCTTTGTATAAAAAACCATTATCACCAACAAATTTTATTGCTCGATTTAAAATTTTTATGTTTTTTGCGCCTAACTGTTTTAATTCATTTGCTAATATAGACTCAAACCCAAAATATGTTTTGGCAATCATCTCAAAATTACTCGTATCTAATTTATTTTTTTTCATTTTTGATAATTCAAATCAATAACTTTCCATTTCGGAGAGGTATTATTAGATTTAGGAAGCTTTATTGCTCTGTATTTAATTTTATCATTAATTAGAAACTTATTTTTTCTCACCACTTTATGATCAATTTCAACTTTACCTAAATAATATTTTTTATTTTTGAAAACCAAATTGTCAATAGTCACTCTATAAATTGATCTTTTAGGTCTCTTATTTGACTTAACAACATGTAAAACATTGTATTTAATTTTTTTTAAACTTACAACCTTTTGAATCTTTAAACTTAAAAATTCTCCAACTTTAAATGTTTTTAAATTAAATGCTTTATATACTCCATGTATTTTATCAGATACTACGTACTGAATTAAATCCTTGTCTTTATTAACTCCATAAACAATTCCGATATTTTCTCTCCATTCCTCAAAAATATTTGATAATAATGGTAGTGATTTTTCATAACAAAAACCATGAATATTTTTATTTAATTTTATAGTATCATTTTTCAAAATATCAATTATTTTACTATTTTCATTTCGAAAACTAAGTGGTAATTTTAAACTAAGAGATTTTGCCTCACTTAAATATTTATTTTTGATGAGTAACTTAATTAATTCAATTTTTATGTTGACTAACTCACTCTCATCAATATTGGAAATGTAACTTTTACAAAGTGCTTGTATTTTTTTTATTTCATCATCTACTATTAAAGAAAATAATTCCCAACCTAAAAAATCTTTACTTCTTTTTTGAAGATATTTTAACAATATTTTTTCTGCTTTTTGATTCTGATTTATTAGAAAATAGGATTTTGAAATTAAATAATTTGTAAATGGAATATTTTTATATTTATCCTCAATATAAATCAACTCTTCTATAAATAATTTCAATAATTTAATTTTATTTAACTCAAATATTTTTCCTGAAATATTTTTTAAAATTATTTCAGCAACAGAAGGTTTTTTTTCTCCCTCATCAACANCGGCTTTGAACAATTCTTCAGGAAGTTTACTAATTTTTAACTTTAGAAGTATTTCGAGATGTTTATGGTCAAAAATATTTAAATCATATACATTTAAAAAAATGAATTTAAATAGGATAGAATGTTTTGGAATTTCAAACTTCAGTAACATATTCATAATTTCACTTAAATCGTTTGGGTAATGTTCATCTGATTTAATTATCTTATTAAGTAGTTTCCCTATTTGCCAAATTACCTCTTCTTCTAGAACCGAATCAGAAAAATATTCTTTTAACTCAACTATCTCATTCAAATATTGTTTAAAAAAAATAATATTGGAAATTTCATTGTTGTACTTTAAAAGACTTGTCAATGATTTAAAATAATCCTTTTTGAAGATTATATTATCTTTATTAGAAGTAAATTTAAGTTTAATATCATTAAGCGTTTGTTTTAAAACTTCTTCATGATTATTATTTCTATTTATTGACATGATAAAATTTATTATGATTCAAACATACATTTATTTAATTAATGATCTATATAAAACTCCTAAATTATTATATTTACTTAAACTTGAAAAAAATTTATGATTTGTGAAAATAAACCTTCTGAAATAAATAATTATAGTTTGAATGAAAAATTAAATATAAATTATAATGTTCATGAATTATCAAAAATGAGTATTGAAGATTTAATTAAAAATTTAAAATACACTATTAAAAATAACTCCATACCTAATATCACAAAACTAGTTTATGAATTTGAAAAATATTTTCACATAAAAAATAATATAAATTTCAAAAATGAAAACATAAAATTTGATGAATTACATTACAATGATTTTAAGAAGATTCTTATTCAATATAAAAAACTAAAAAAAGAATATGTTGAAAAATTAGAATCGAAATTTAAGTATAATCTTGATTTGAGAGAAGAAATAATTAATGAACTTAAAATACTTATACAATCAAATAATAACAATAATTCATTATTTGAAAAATTTAATTTATTGAGAGATAAATGGAAAAAAATTGGACCAATAAAAAAAAATTTGACTGAAAAAATATGGAAAACATATTATCATCATGTTGAAAAATTTTACGATTATGTAAAAATTAGTGATGACATCCGAAATATTGAATACCAAAGAAACTACAAAATTAAAATTGATATTTGTATAAAAAGCGAAAATCTATATAAATTAAAAGATCTCAACAAATCATTCAAAAAATTACAGGATCTTCACGAGGATTGGAAACAAATAGGTCCAGTTAAAAATCAATATAAAGAGCAAATATGGAATAGATTTCAAGAAGCAACAAAAAAAATTCATAAAAAAAGAAATGATTATTATGAACAAAGAAATCTCATTTACAAATTAAATTTTGAAAAAAAAAAACAAACTATCTGACAAAATAAACAAAATCAATTATGATAATTTAAAAAACCATAGTGATTGGAAAAAAATTAATCATAAGATAGAAATGATAAAAAAAGAATGGAATGAAAAACTCCCAATAAATAAAAATCAAAATAAACAATCATGGAATAAACTCACTGAATCACTAAAAAATTTTAAAAATAAACAAAACCAATTCTATAAAAATCAGAAAATCAATCACAAGGAAAATGAAGAAAAAAAAATTAAACTTATTGAAGAACTAAGTAAAATTAAAGATAATTATGATTGTAATGAAACATACAAAAAATTTGTTAATTCACGGTCAAGATGGAAAGAAATTGGAGAAATAAATTATAAAAAATCAGAAAAAATATGGATAAAATACAATAATCTATGTAAATATTTTTTTAAAAATCATAAGATAAATAAACAAAAAATTACAAACGAAAGAAAAGTAATTTTTGACTTGAAAAATAATATAATAAAGAAACTTAAAAAAAGTATATATGAAAATACTTTCAAACCAAAAAAAATAGAGTATTACGTTAATAAGTGGATTGAAATTTCTGAAAATAAGGAAAATATTTACCAAAAAATAGATGATATTTTTTTAAGTATAATTGAGGAAATTATTGAAAAATTAAAGATTTCTAATCAAGAAAAAGAAGATTTAAAATTTAAATATTTTACAAAAATATCCAAGTTAAACTTGAGTAAAACCTCAATCAAAAATAAAATAATATTACTTGAGAAAAAAATAAAATCTATTACTAAAAATCTTGGTTTATTAGAAAATAATATTATTCTATTTAAATCAAAAAATAAGAATAATTCGATTATATTAAACATTAGAGAAAAAATAAAAGAAATAAAAAATGAATTAAATATCAATAAAAATAAAATGAATATTTTGATTGATTACAGAAAAAATATAGTTAATGAAATTTAAATTAGTTTCAAAATTTAAACCAACAGGAGATCAACCTGAGGCAATTAAAAAAATTCTGCTTGGATTAGATCAAAATTTTCAACATCAATGCTTGTTAGGAGTAACAGGATCTGGAAAAACATTTACTATGGCTAATGTTATAAATAACTCCAACAGACCAGCACTTATATTATGTCATAATAAAACTCTTGCAGCTCAACTTTACAGTGAATTTAAATTATTTTTTCCAAATAATGCTGTTGAGTATTTTGTCTCATACTATGATTATTATCAACCTGAAGCTTACATACCTCAATCAGGACTCTACATTGAAAAAGATTTATCTATTAATGAAGAAATTGAAAAATTAAGATTAAGTACCACTACCTCTCTATTGTCAGGAAGAAATGATGTTATTGTTGTATCATCTGTCTCATGTATTTATGGTATTGGAAATCCAGAAGAATTTCATAAAAAAAAAATTATTCTAAAGGTTGGACAAAATATTAAAATTGAATTTCTACTCTTGAAATTAGTTGAGTCCTTGTATTCTAGGACAGAATCGGAAATTAAAAGAGGTCAATACAGAATAAAGGGTGACTGTCTAGATATTTTTCCAGCATACTCTGATATCTGTTTAAGAATTTATTTTTGGGATGAAGAAATTGAATCAATAGAAACATTCAACCCAGAAAATGGATTTAAAATTGATGAATTAAATACTATTAATATTTTTCCTGCAAATCAATTTGTAACATCTAAAGAAAAACATGATGCTGCAATAAAGTCAATAAGACAAGATTTGATTAATCAAATTGAACATTTTAAAATAGATAAAAAAAATACTGAAGCTAATAGGATTAAAGAAAGGGTTAATTTTGACTTAGAGATGATACAAGAACTGGGATATTGCTCTGGTATTGAAAATTATTCTAGATATTTTGATGGAAGAGCTCCAGGTAAAAGACCTTTTTGTTTGATAGATTACTTTCCAAATAATTTTTTAACTTTTATTGATGAAAGTCATGTGACTTTACCACAGATCAGAGCAATGTATGGTGGAGATAGATCCAGGAAAGAAAATTTAGTCGAATATGGATTTAGATTACCTTCTGCAATGGATAATAGACCACTAAAATTTAATGAGTTTGAATCAATTGTTTCTAACTTGATTTATGTTAGTGCTACTCCAGGAGAATATGAGTATTTAAAATCTGATGGAATAGTAATTGAACAGATTATCAGACCAACAGGAATATTAGATCCTATAATTGAGATTAAGCCTTCAAAAAATCAAATTGATGACTTGTTTGAAGAAATATCTTCAAGAGTTGAGAAAAATGAAAGAATATTGATAACTACTCTGACTAAAAGAATGTCTGAAGATTTGTCGAAATACCTCACAAAAAATGGAGTATTATGCAAATATATCCACTCAGATATTGATACAATCGAACGAGTTGAAATAATGAGAGATTTAAGATTGGGTAAATTTGATGTTTTAGTTGGAGTAAATTTATTGAGAGAGGGACTCGATTTACCTGAGGTCTCTTTAGTTTCCATTTTAGATGCAGATAAAGAGGGATTCTTAAGATCAAAAAGTTCGCTTATTCAAACTGTTGGAAGATGCGCAAGAAATATTAATGGTAAAGCAATTTTTTACGCTGACAAGATAACAAAGTCTATGAGAGATACAATTAATGACAACGAATATAAAAGAAAAATACAAAAAAAATATAATCAAATAAATAACATTACTCCATATTATGANAGTTCAAATAAAAATAATTTAACTGAAAATTCTATCATAAAAAAAATTGAGACAAATAAAGAAATAGAAAAAAATATTAGTTCTCATGAATTTAAAAAACTAAGTAAAATTGAAAAAATAAAAACATTAAAATTAATTAAAACTAAAATGGTTAAAGCTTCAAAAAATTTTAACTTTGTTGAAGCAGCAAATTTGAGAGATCAGATTAAACAATTTGAAAAAATTAAATAAAAACAACAAAAATGATCAATTTTATTAAAAATATTTTATCTACAATCATTGGAATTATAATTTCAATTATTATTCTAGTATCTATATTTGCACTAATATCTATTAAAAGTACCGATACTAAAAAAGATTTAGATGAACCTCATACTTTGATAATTAAGTTAGATAAACTAGTTCAAGACAGATCATTTGAATCACCTTTTAATATTGATTTCTTAAATCAAGGCACTAATTCTTTAAGTTTAAATAGTCTATTAGAATTTATAGAAAAGGCATCAAAAGATCCAAATATTAATGGTATTCATTTAGACTTCAATAATAGTGGTTTAAATGCTGGATTTGCATCACTTGAAGAAATTAGGAACTCTTTAATTAAATTTAAAGAAGCAGGAAAGTTCATTAATTCTTATTCAAAGAATTATTCTCAAAAAGAATATTACATTGCATCAATTTGTGATAATATTTTTCTTTATCCCTCTGGTTCAATAAGTTTAACTGGTTTAAATTCCTCAATACTTTTTCTCAAAAAATTTTTAGAAAAAATTGGAATTCAACCACAAATAATTAGACATGGAAAATTTAAAAGTGCAATTGAACCTCTCATCAAAGAAGAAATGAGTAAAGAAAGTAAAAAACAAAATCAAAGATTAATTAATACTATTTGGAATGAGATAGCTAATGAGATATCNATATCAAGAAATATACCTATTAAAAAATTTAATACCATAATAAATAATTTTATAATACAATCAGCTAGTGACGCAATTTCATATGATCTCGTTGATAGTTTATTCTACAAAGACGAATTAGAAAAATTTTATACTATTTTTTTTAATAAAGAAAAAATCAATGAAGTTAATTTTATATCATTTAAAGATTACAAAAAAATTCCGATCAAAAATTTAAGTAAAAAGTACAAAAAAAATAAAATTGCGGTCATCTATGCTCAAGGAGATATAACAGATGGTAAAGGAAATTTTAATCAAATTGGTTCAGAGTCAATAGTCAAGGATATAAGAAAAGCATACAAAGATGAAAAAACAAAAGCTATTGTTTTAAGAATAAATTCCCCTGGTGGAAGTGCACTAGCCTCAGATGTAATTTTAAGGGAATTAAATATTGCTAAAAGAAATAAACCACTAATTGTTTCATTCGGTGATGTAGCTGCATCAGGAGGCTATTATATTGCTTGTAATGCTGATAAAATATTTTCATCAAAAAATACTATAACAGGTTCCATTGGGGTATTTGGTGTTCTTATGAATCTAGAAAAATTTAATCAAAATATTGGCCTAAGTTATGATAATGTGAAAACTAGTAAATATTCTGATTTTGCTGACCCTTCTAGACCTCTCAATGATGAAGAAAAAATTATTCTTCAATCTCAAATTGAAAGAACTTATGATCTTTTCTTATCTCATGTTTCAAATGGAAGAGATTTATCAAAAAATAGAGTCGATGAAATTGGACAAGGAAGAGTTTGGTCTGGAGTTGATGCCCTACAAAATAATTTAGTTGATGAATTTGGTGGTCTCAATGATGCAATTTTAGAAGCCTCCAAAATGTCAGGTTTAGATGAATTTCGAG
This sequence comes from Flavobacteriales bacterium, assembly GCA_002692065.1. GTDB lineage: Bacteria > Bacteroidota > Bacteroidia > Flavobacteriales > UBA7430. Next base: position 36,038 of record NZJX01000016.1, read on the forward strand.
TATGGGAATTACCTGAAAGTAAAGATAAATTTTTTGAAGTATTTACCTCTTTTAAAACTATTTTGCATGGTTATTTTATTAATATAAATTCAGATTATAATCTTATAAATACTATAGATAAAGTAAATAAATTAGAAAAAATTCAAACTAGAGTTCCTTTTGATTTAATTTTAAACTAATGACAAAAGGATTTAAAATTTATATATACCTTGCTGGACTTTTCATTGCCTCATTAATAATATGTAATTTGATTGCCAATAAATTTATAACTGTAAATCTTGGTTTTAAAACTTTTACAATTTCAGCAGGAATATTGCCTTATCCAATAACTTTTTTGATTACAGATTTACTTTCAGAAATCTATGGAATTAAATCAACTAGAAATATTGTTTGGTCTGGTTTTTTTGCATCTATATTTGTATTAATAGTTATATTCATATCTAAAAAATTTAATTCAATTCCCAATTCTCCTGTTGATAATGAAACTTTTAATATTGTTTTTGGAAATTCATGGAGAATAATATTTGGATCAATGACTGCATATTTATTTGCTCAATTCATTGACATTAAAATATATCATTTTTGGAAAAAATTAACTAATGGAAATCATTTATGGTTAAGAAATAATTTTTCTACCATATTCTCTCAACTTGTAGATACTTCTATAGTTGTAACTATACTCTTCATAAATGCACTGTCAGGTAAAGAAATATTGTATTTAATAATTGATGGATGGATCTTTAAAATGATAATTGCATTAATTGATACGCCAATTTTATATCTTTCAAATTCAATAATAAAAAAATATATTGGTTTGAAGTTTTCTCAAGAATTTAAATTGTAANAAAATGAAAATTAAAAATTTAATCCTAATTTATTCATCATTAATAAATGTAAGTTTGTTTAGTCAATCATTTATATCTAATTCAAAAAATAGTAACTATCAATTTTCTATATTAAATAATATTGAAGCAAACAATGTTGATGATCAAGGAAGAACGAGTACATGTTGGAGTTTTTCTGCTTTATCTTTTTTTGAATCTGAAATAATGAGGATTAAAGGTGAGAAAATTGAATTATCAGAAATGTTTATTGTTAGAAATACTTTATTAAAGAAAGCTGAAAAATATGTCAGAATGCATGGAAACATTAATTTTGGTCCTGGTGGTGCTTTTCATGATGTTATTGATATATTTAAATCTCATGGAATTGTACCTAATTCTTTCTATAATGGTAATCCAAACATGGACTTTCAACTAAATCATGCAGAGTTAGATAATCTTTTACTCTCAATGGTTAATTCAATTATAAAAGCAAAACAAAAATCCTTAACACCACTATGGAAAGAAGCCTTAAGTAAAGTACTTGANGTATATCTTGGAGAATTACCAAATACATTTGAATATAAAGGAAAAAAATATAATTCGAAATCATTCTTTAATTACCTGAATATCAATTCAAGTGATTATGTTTCACTTACTTCATTTACACATCACCCTTATTATGAAAAATTTATAATTGAAGTTCCAGATAATTGGTTGTTAAAATCATCTTATAATTTAAAATTAAATGAACTAATTGAAACTATGTATTTTTCATTAGAAAATGGATTTTCAATTGCATGGGGTGCTGATGTTTCAGAAAATGGATTTTCATTTAAAAATGGATTAGCAATTGTTCCTGACGAAAAAAGTATCTCAGAGTCTGAAAGTAATATTCAATCAATTTTTGAATCACCATGTATTGAACTTTCAATTACTCCTGAAATCAGACAACTAGGATTTGATAATTATGAAACAACAGACGATCACGGAATGCATATAACTGGTGTAGTAAAAGATCAAAAAAATAACAAATATTTTATAGTTAAAAATTCATGGGGAATAACATCAAACGAATGCGACGGTTATTTTTATGCTTCAGAAGAATATATTAAATATAAAACTATCAATATATTACTACATAAAGAAGGTATACCAAAAAAAATAAAGGATAAGCTTAAATTAAAATAATTCTTTATTAGGAAAATGAAAATTTATTTCGTTGATTGCATTTTCATCTGAGTCAGATCCATGTATTACATTTTCTGATATTGACTCGGCAAATAAGTTTCTGATTGATCCAGGCCTTGCTAATTTTGGATCTGTAGAGCCTATTAATGACCTAAAATCCTCTACTGCATTTTCTTTTTGAAGAGAAATAACAACCACTGGACCTGATGTGATGTAGTTGATTAATTCCTTATAAAATTCACGTTTCTCATGAATTTTATAAAATAATTTAGCTTCAAAAATAGATAATCTAGTCATTTTCATTGAAATAATTTTAAACCCATTATCACATATAATTTTCAAAATTGAACCAATGTGACCCTTTTTTACTCCGTCAGGCTTAATCATTGTAAAAGTTCTGTTTCCTTTCATTTTATTTTTTTTTCAAAAATAATTAAAAAGTTTATACAAATAAACTATTGAATTATTAATTTTACAATAATTATAAGATCATTATTAAAGTGATAAAAAAAATACAAAGACTACTAAAATCTTCTTCCAAAGTTATCATTACTACTCACAAAAATCCTGATGGAGATGCAATGGGCTCTTCATTGGCCTTAAATTCAATTTTAAACAAAATTGGAATAGAATCGATTGTAATAATTCCAAATGCATATCCTTCAAATTTGAATTGGATGGAAGGGGTCAAAGATGTCGTTAATTATGATTTAGACTCTAAAAATGCTACAAAGCTAATTGAGAACGCTGAATTAATATTTTGTCTTGATTTTAACTCACTCAAAAGAGTTGGAAACATGTCAAAATTTATTAAAAATTCTAAAGCAAAAACCATTTTGATAGACCATCATGAAGATCCAGAACTTATTTTTGATTTTAGTTATTCTTTTCCAAAAATATCCTCTACCTGTCAACTAATATATGAATTTCTGATTGAATTAAACTTGATTGAATATATAGATATTAAAATTGCAGAGAATTTATATACAGGAATAGTGACAGATACAGGCTCTTTTAAATACTCGTCTGTGGACATTAGAACCCACCAGATAGTATCAAATTTGTTACTGATTGGGTTAAAACAAGATCAAATTCATAACAAACTTCATAATAACCAAAAGGAAAAAAGATTAAAATTATTAGGATATGCAATAAATAAAAAACTTAAAATATACTACAATTTTAACACTGCAATTATTGACTTATCTATCAATGAACTAAATATGTTTGATTATGAAAGAGGAGATACTGATGGAATAATTAATTATGCATTATCAATTGAAAAAATATCTTTAGCAGTTATATTTATTGAAGAAAAAGATAAAATTAAAATTTCATTTAGAAGTAAGAATAACTTTAAAACAAATATTCTATCAAAAAAATATTTTAATGGTGGGGGACATATTAATGCTTCCGGAGGAATATACTATGGAAANATTGAGGACGGAATTAAGAAACTAATATCAATACTTCCAAATTATAAGACCGAACTGTCAAAAAACACCTAATTTTATTCAAAAAATTAATTAATAATTTTTAAATAAGTATATTAGTAAATTAAAATATTAAAAATGAAAAACTTTAAAAATTTTATTACATTTCTGTTAATAATTATTGTAACCTCTTGTACACCTCAAACTACTAATATGGAAAATACTAAAAATAGTTTACTTGATCCAACATCAATTAATGATGATGGAATTTTTGCCGAAATTAAAACTAATAAAGGAATAATAAATTTAGTTCTAGAATTTCAGAGAGCACCTCTCACTGTTGCAAATTTTATAACTCTAAGTGAGGGCCTAATTAAAAATAAAATTAAAGACAAAAATGAACCTTTTTATAATGGTTTAAAATTTCATAGAGTTATTAAAGATTTTATGATTCAAGGAGGATGTCCCAATGGAACTGGAGCTGGAGGACCAGGTTACTCATTTCCTGATGAATTTCATCCTGACTTAAAACATTCTGGTCCAGGAATTTTATCCATGGCTAATTCTGGTAAAAATACAAATGGTTCTCAATTTTTTATTACACATAAAGAAACCCCTTGGCTAGATAATAAACATTCAGTTTTCGGGCATGTCTTAAATGAATCTTCTCAAGATATTGTTAATCTTATTGAAACTGACGATGAAATTATTTCTGTCAAAATAATTCGAAATGGAAAAATAGCAAACAAATTTGATGCTTTAGATATTTTTAAAGTAAAAAAGGATGAATTTGAAAAGAAATTAGTTGAAGAAAAAAAATTAGCGAAAGAAAAATTTGAAAAACAAATTGCAGAAATTAAAAACTCATATCCAAATCTAATTTCAACACAAAGCGGCTTGATGTATGTAATTTTAAATGAGGGTAATGGTATAAAACCAAAAAAGTCAGAAACTGTAAGCGTCCATTATACTGGAACTTTAATAGATGGTACCAAATTTGATTCTTCATATGATAGAAAAACTCCAATTGAATTTAATCTTGGGACTGGGCAAGTAATCAAAGGTTGGGATGAAGGAATTGAATTACTTTCAATTGGTGGAAAAGCTAAATTATTTATCCCACCAAATCTAGCATATGGTGAAAGAGGAGCTGGTGGAGTAATACCTCCTAATGCAACCTTAATTTTCGATGTTGAATTAATTGATATAAAATAATTTCAAAAATCTAAGTAACTAAATTTTAAAAGTATTTTTATGAAAAAATCGTTTATTACTTTATTTTTTTTAATAAAAATTTCCACATATTCATTTTCTCAAACTTATAATTATGATTCAAAAAAACTTTTATGTGGTCCAATGCTGTCTTNCATTGATAATTATCATACTCAAATGTGGATGCTTGTTTCTAGCGATTGTAAAAAAATTAGATTAGAATTAGAAAATTTTGATGAAGAAATAACTAAAATAATTAATTACGATATTACAAACCCTAATATTTTAAATAACTCAAAATGGTATGATTTTTCAATATCAAAATATAATTATGGTAATGAAATTCCAATAACAATTAATTTAGACGAATTAATTCCAGATACTGAATACCATGTTGATTTATTCATTGATAATAACTTAATTGTTGATGATATGGAAATTTATACACCAAGAAATTATTTAAACGATATTCATTTTATTCTTGGTCACGATTTAGATATCAATGATGACAATGATAATGGTGATAAAATTCTGGAAGTTATGATTGAAAAAAAATCTGATTTTATGGTCTGGTTGGGAAATAACGTAAATATAACTTCAAACAATAATTCATTTAAAGAAGTTATTGAAAAATATAAATATATAAGAAAAAGACCTTTAGTTAATCAATTCATGAAATCGTTACCCCATATAGCTATTTGGGATTATAAAGATTATGGAATCAATACATCAGATAATAGACAATCATTTAAAGATTCCTCATTATTAGCATTTAATCTTTTTTGGCCAAATGCTCCAAAAAAAACCTACAATTACACTTATAACGATTACGGTGTTTACAAAAAATATGATTATCAAGATGTTGAATTATTTTTACTTGATAATAGATTTTTTAAATCTTCTATTGAATTAAAAAATCCAAAGTTATTAGGGGAAAAACAACTTGCAAGATTTCTAGATGAAATTATGAGCTCAGGTGCAACATTCAAATTTATAGTATGTGGAAACAGTTTTCTAACTGAAGGATCAAAAAATAATGGATTTAAAAATTATGAAAATGAATTTAATGAATTTATTGAAAGGTTGCATTTATCAAGAATTAACGGTGTTATAATAATTACGTCAGATACAAAGAAAGCATCTGTAACAAAGTTACTTAGAGATAATGCATACCCTCTATATCAATTTTCGTTTAATGGTTTATCAAATGATGGAAATAATATTGGTGAGTTTGCTAGAATTAAAATTGAAGGTGGATATAATAAAAGAACACTGAAATATGAGGTATTTGATCATAATAATAATATCGTTATTAATAAAAATATTCATGAATCAGAAATTAAATATTGAATGAATATAAGCGTATGATATTTAAAATAAACAAAAATTTAATTTTACTAGTAATCACATCTTTATCTATGATATTTTACTTAAATAAAAAAATTGAAAAATTAAATCTTGAAAAAAATATCAAAATTGCATTAGATAAGAAAAAACTCAAAAGAAAAATTCGATATGGNGGTGCTCTTGGCATTGGATTAACTAATTCTCAAAATAATCAAGCTAGCTGGTATTTCAAAAGACTTTTAAATCCAATAACTAGAAAAATTCCAAGTAATATACGATCAAGAGAATTAAAATTTTCAGAATCTATTCCTAAAAATAAAACTATCAATTCTGATTGGATCGAAAGGGGTCCTTTCAATGTGGGGGGGAGAACAAGAGCAATAGCAATTGATGTAAATAATGAAAATATTATTATGGCAGGTGGAGTGTCTGGAGGAATTTTTAGATCAGAAAATCAAGGTCAAACCTGGGAGAAAATTACCAGTTCTCAAATGTTACATAGTGTAACTACATTAAAACAAGATACAAGAGTTGGAAAAACAAATATATGGTATTATGGAACAGGAGAAGGTAGAGGTAATAGTGCCTCTGGAAATCCCAGCTATATATATGCTGGAGCATACTTCTATGGTAATGGATTATATAAATCCACTGATAATGGTCTTACTTGGAATTCTATTTCATCTACGGCCTCTAATACGCCAGTAGTTTTTGATATGCTATGGGATATAATTTGGGACTTTGAAATAAATACATCTAAAGATTCAATCGATGAAATTTATACTGCGACATGTGGAGCAATATACAAAAGCTCTGATGGAGGTTTAAATTGGAATCTTGAATTAGGGTCAAATTCAAACCCTTCATTATACACTGAGATTGAAATTTCAAATGATGGTGTTATTTATGCAGCATTAAGTAGTGATGGAGATGATAAAGGAATTTGGAGAAGTGAAGATGGTAATACTTGGCAAAATATTTTACCTAGCAATTGGCCTGCTAACTATGACAGAATCAAAATATCAATCAACCCTAATAATGAAAATGAAGTATATTTTCTAGCTGTCACTCCTGATTATGGACAAGAAAATTTAGATTTTTATGAAGATAGTGAATGGTGTAGCCTTTGGAAATACACATTTATTGGTAATGACTCATTATTAGAAAATGGAATATGGGAAGATAAATCAAATTTCATTCCTCATGGATACGAGAGCGTTTTTGATAATTTTTATGCTCAAGGGGGATATGATCTTTCGCTAAANATTAGCCCATTTGACGAAAATCATATTTTTATCGGAGGAACAAATTTATATGTTTCAACTGATGGATTTAGTAGTTTAGATAATATAAATCAAATTGGAGGATATAAAAAAGGAACAAATTTTCCAGATTTTCAAATATGGGAAAATCACCATCCAGATCAACATGAGGTTATCTTCATACCATCTAAACCAAATTCAATTTTAAGTGCAAATGACGGCGGTGTTTATCTGACAAATAATTATTTAAATTCTTATGTTAGTTGGATTTCTTTAAACAATGGATACAATACAACTCAATTATATACTGTAACAATAAATGAAAAACAGCCTACTAATACTATTATAGGAGGATTTCAAGATAATGGAAATTTCTTCACCAACTCTACTGACCCAAATGCTAATTGGGTTATGCCTTTAAATGGAGATGGTTCATTCAATCACTTGTCTCTAAATGAAGACTATAACTATATTTCCAAACAAAATGGAAAGGTTTATAAATTAAAAATGGATGAGAATGGAAACAGACTTCAATTAGCTAAAATTGATCCTGATACTTCAACTACACTTGGAGAAAATTCTTTAGATGTTAATTTTATTCACCCATATGTAGTTGATCATTCTGATAATATAATGTATTTTCCTGACGGCTCAAAAATTTGGAGAAATTCAAATCTAAATGATATTGAATTAACAAATCAATGGGATACATTAAATAATGGTTGGGTAGAAGCTATAGATCTAAATCTTAATAATACAGATATTACTGCTATTAGTATATCCAAAACCAACCCCCTAAATAGACTTTATGTTGGAACTGATGATAGAAAAGTTTTTAGAATTGATAATTCTCACCTAAATAATCCAATAATTAGAGATATTACTCTTTATTATGGTCCAGGTATGGTAAATGGTGATTTCTTTCATGGTAATTCATATGTAAATAATATAGCAATTCATCCAAAAGATGCAGATGTTGCAATGGTAGTATTTTCAAATTATGAAGTATATAGTTTATATTATACAACAAATGGAGGTAATAATTGGATAAAAGCAAGTGGAAATCTCGAGGAACAAACAAATGGCTTTGGAAGTGGACCTTCATGTAGGTGGGTTTCAATAATGCCATTTAATGATGATACTCTATATTTTGCTGCAACTAGTACTGGTCTATATGCTACAGATTTAATAAATGGTGATTCAACTATTTGGTCTCAAATGGGTTACAACTCAATTGGAAATGTAGTCTGTGAACAAGTAAAAACAAGAGAAGAAGATAGTTTAATTGTTCTTGCTACTCATGGAAATGGAATCTATACAACAAAAATAAATAGTATAGAAAATTTTTTAAATATAGAATTTAATAATTCAATAGATATTAGTATATATCCTAATCCAGCGAATGATATAATTAATATATCAACAAATAAAGTTGGTGAAAATATTAATATATTTAATATCAAAGGAAAAATAATTTCCACAAATAAAATCAATGACTACAATACAGTAATTAATATATCTTCATTTCCTAAAGGAATTTATTTTATAGAAATTAACGGAAATTCAAAAAAATTCATCAAAAACTAATTTAAAATTCTGAAGTAAAATGAAAATTAATATCTTCAAATTTATCCCTAGCTATTTTAATAGCAAATTCAGAATCTGCCATAAAAACTAATCTTCCAAATTTATCCTCTGCTACGGATCTATATTTAAACTTCTTGAATTCCTCAATAGTATTTTTATTTTTTGATGATACCCAACAAGCTTTATATATATCAAACTTTTCATAATCACATGCTGCTCCATATTCATGTTTTAATCTAAATTGTATTACATCGAACTGAAGTGGACCAACTGTTCCAATTAATTTACGACCACTGGACACCATGGTAAAAAGTTGAGCAACTCCTTCATCCATAAGTTGAGAAATACCTTTTGAAAGCTGTTTACTTTTCATTGGATCAGTATTTACTATAAATCTAAACAATTCTGGAGAAAATGATGGAATACCTTTAAATTTTATAAATTCACCCTCTGTTATACTATCACCAATTTTAAAGTTACCTGTATCATGAATTCCAACAATATCACCTGGATATGCGTGTTCAATAATTGATTTTTTTGAGGACATAAAAGCTGTTGGAGTTGAAAATTTGATATTTTTATTTAATCTAACATGCTTATATGAATAATTTCTTTTAAATATTCCTGAAACAACTTTTAGGAACGCAATCCTATCTCTATGTTTTGGATCCATGTTAGCATGAATTTTAAATATAAAACCTGAAAATTTTTCTTCAGTAGGATAAACTTTTCTATTTTGGGATTCTCTTGGTAAGGGATATGGTGAAATTTTAATAAAAGAATCTAGTAATTCCTGAACACCAAATGTATTTAATGCTGACCCAAAAAATATTGGCGATAAATCACCAGATAAATATTTTTTTGAATCAAATTTATCATAAACTGACTCAATCAATTCAATATCTTCTCTCAATATATTTATCTGCTCTTTATCAATTTTTATTTTAAGATCATTATCAAATAAATTTTTTATAGTTATTGAATTATTTACTTTTTTTGTAAAATTAGGATCGTAAAATAAAAGTGATTTATTATATATATTGTATATCCCCTTAAAGTTACTTCCAATTCCAATAGGCCATGACATAGGTTTAACATTGATTTCTAATTTTTGTTCTATTTCATCTAATAGATCAAAGGGATCTTTTCCCTCTCTATCTAATTTATTAATAAAAACAATTATTGGAGTATTTCTCATTTTACAAACTCTAACTAGTTTTTCTGTTTGAATTTCTACTCCCTTAGCAACATCAATTACTACGATTACTGAATCAGCTGCAGTTAATGTTCTATATGTATCCTCTGCAAAATCTTTATGACCAGGTGTGTCCAAAATATTAATTTTTTTACCTAAATATTCAAATCCCATTACAGATGTTGCAACAGAAATACCTCTTTGTCTTTCAATTTCCATAAAATCTGATACAGTTGATTTTTTTATTTTATTTGATTTTACAGCACCAGCCTGAATAATAGCACCACCATAAAGCAAAAGTTTTTCAGTCAAAGTAGTTTTACCAGCATCTGGATGAGAAATAATAGCAAATGTTCTCCTTCTTTTAATTTCAGTATCAATTTTTTTCACAATACAGATATGATTATATTACCAAAAACAATATTATCTCCTTTTTTTACTTTTAATCTCTTTCTAGTTTCAATTTTACCATTATATTCGATTAATCCTTCACTTATAAGTTTATTTGCTTGCCCCCCAGTTTCAACAAGAGATAAAACTTTTAATAATTTATTTAACTCAATAAATTTGTTTTGTAAATTAAATGAAATTGTCTTATTCATTGACATCAAAAATAATAATAAATATAATTAAAGTAATATTATTAAAATATTATATTTTTGTAAATAAATATTATGAGATTAGCTTTAATTATATTTTTTTTCATTTCACAAAATATTTTTTCACAACAATTAAAAATTTCAGGAGAAATTGTTGGTTTAGAAGATAGCGACATAATGTTTGGATATTACTATGGAGAAAAACAATATATCAAAGATACTATTCCTTGCATTAATGGAAAGTTTGTTATTTCGTCCAGTGATAAGATTGATAAGGGTATTTATTTTATTCTACTAAATGATAATCAAAATTTTCAAATTTTAATAAATGAAGATCTAGTATTTAGTTTCAAAACAGATATAAGTGAAGTAATTTCTAAGATGAAATTTATAAATTCTAATGAAAATTCAAAGTTTTATGAGTTTCAAAAATTTACATCCAAAAAAAATCTTGAAGTTTTGCCGTTAAAAAATAAACTTGAAGCAATCACAATAGATGACTTAGAATACTCAGAAACTTTAAATAAAATTGAAAAAATTAATCTAGAAGTTATTAATTTTAAAAATAATTTTATGAAAAAAAAACTTAAATAGTTTTTTTGTAAAACTTCTCAAATCAAATGAACAAGTAACAATACCTCAAGATTTTCAAACTGATGAAAAATCAAAATATTTCTATTTCATAAATAATTATTGGAATAACTTTGATCTTTCAGATTCCAGAATTTTATTTACTCCAATTTTTCATAATCGATTAGAAGAATATATCAGTAAATATTCACCACAAATTCCTGACTCAATTAACAAATATTTAGATATTTTGTTATCAAAAGTCCGAGCTTCAGACGAATTATTTGAATACATAATTAACTGGTCAACATATAAATATGAATCATCAAAAATTATGGGACATGACGGAGTTTTTGTACATATTGTATATAAATACTTCATGACAGGACAAGTTAATTGGATAGACGATGTAAAGCTTACAAATATAATTGATAAAGCGATGAGATTAAATCCAAATTTAATTGGAAAAAAAGCTCCATTTTTAAAATTAAAGAATGAAAATAATGAATATAAAGACTTACACAAAATAACTTCTGATTATACAGTATTATCTTTTTATGATCCAGATTGTGGGCATTGTAAAAAAGAAATTCCTAAAATTAAAAACGTAACTGATGGATTCAGCAAAAAAGTAGTTCAAGTTTATGCTGTTTGTACAGAATTTGATTCTACAATATGGAAGCAATTCATAAAAAAAAATCAACTTGATAAATGGATAAATGTAATAGATATTGAAAATCAATCAAATTTTAGAAGAAAGTATAACATTATGGGGACACCAAGATTATATTTATTGGACAAAAACAAAGTTATCATAGCAAAACAGATAGATTCATCAACTCTTGAAGAAATTCTAAATAAAAGAATTAACTAAATCATTCATCAGTAGGAAATTTCTCTAGATCACGATCAAATAAATAAAGTCCACCTTTGTCATCTCCAATTAATTTTAACTTGTCTAATATAGTTCTTGCAAGAGCTTCTTCTTCAATTTGCTCAGCAACATACCATTGAAGAAAATTATGTGTAGTATAATCCTTATTTTTCAAACATAAATCAACAAGACCATTTATCATATTACTAATTGCAACTTCATGATCCAAGAAATCTTTAAAAACGTGAGCCAGACAATCAAAAACCTTTAAGGGCTGAGGTATTGATGGTATCAAAGCGTGACCACCTCTTTCATTAATATATTTAATTAATTTTAACATGTGTTCACGTTCTTCATCAGAATGCAGATAAAAAAACTTAGCAACCCCAGCATAACCTTTAGTTTCAGCCCAAGAAGCCATTGAGAGATACAAATGAGAAGATTTTGCTTCTGCAAAAACCTGTTCATTTATTTTTGTTTCTATTTCTTTTAAAATCATTTTTTTGTACAAAATTAACTAATAAATTCTTAAAAAATTAACAAAAACAAAATTTATAAGTAGTTTATATTTAGACTAATTATAATTAAGATCATTCAATATTTGTTTAATTATTAAAATTGATTTTTTAATTTCTAAAATTGAAATAGTAAGAGGCGGTGAAATTCTTACAGATGTATTGTTCAATAAAAAAAAGAAAGTAATAATCCCCCTCTGTAAACCCATTTTAACAAATTTTCTACATAAAATTTCACTTTCTAGTTCAATAGCTAACATTAATCCTTTTCCTCGAATTTTTTTTATTAGAGGATGTTTTAATCCTTCTCTGTATATTTTCTCTTTTTCAGAAATTTGGGAAATTATGTTCGAATTCATTAATTCTTTCACTGTAGCTAAAGCTGCAACACACCCAATTGGATGACCTCCAAATGTAGTAATATGTCCTAATTGAGGATTCTCGCTCAAAGATTTCATGATTTTTTTTGACGAGCAAAATGCTCCAATAGACATTCCACCACCCATACCTTTAGAAATACACAGAATATCAGGTATTACATTATAAGATTGAAAACCAAAAAAATTTCCAGTTCTTCCAAAACCAGTTTGAATTTCATCAAATATCAATAAAGTTTTTGTTTCATTACATTTATTTCTGATTGCATTTAAATAACCATCCTTGGGAGTTATAAAACCAGAAGCTCCCTGTATTGGCTCAATTACGACTGCAGCAGTCTTTTTAGAAATTTTTGAAATTGATGTAAAATCATTATAGTTAATTTGGTTACAATCAGATATTAGAGGTTTGTATTTTTTTTTAAAATTATCATCTCCCATGATACTTAGTGCTCCACTTGTACTCCCATAATAAGAATTTTTAAATGATATAATTTCTGATCTACTAGTATATCTTTTGGCCAGTTTAATAGATGCTTCAATTGACTCCACTCCAGAATTGACAAAATAAATATTATCAAAATTTGAGGGTAATAAACTTAATATACTCTTTGCTAAATATATTTGAGGGTCTTGAATGAATTCCCCATAAACCATTACATGAAGGTATTTATCACATTGTTTTTTAATAGCACTTGTAACTTTTGGGTGACAATGACCAAGAGTGCATGCAGAAACTCCAGCAACTAAATCAAGGTATTTTTTACCATTTATATCTTTAATGTAAGATCCTTTTGCAGATTTTACATGAATTGACAAAGGATTTGTATTTGTTTGAGCTATATGATTTAAAAAAAAACTTTTAGACATCTAAAGATTAAAATAAACCATTAATTTCAGTATTAACTTTATTAACTATAAAACTCACATCATCTTCATTTTTAGTGAAATCAATATTATCTGTATCAATAATTAATAATTTCCCTAAAGAATATTCCGATATCCATGCTTCATATCTCTCATTTAATCTATTTAAATAGTCAATTCTGATGCTTGACTCATAATCCCTTCCTCTTGTTTGAATCTGCTTTACTAAAGTAGGAACTGAAGCTCTAAGATATATCAATAAATCAGGTGGGTTGACAAATGATGCCATTAGTTGAAACAAACTTGAATAGTTATTAAAATCCCTTGCATTCATTAAACCCATAGAATGTAAATTAGGTGCAAAAATATGAGCATCTTCATATATGGTTCTATCTTGAATTATATTTTTTCCGCTGTTTTGAATCTGTTTTAATTGCCCAAATCTGCTATTCAAAAAATAAATTTGAAGATTAAAAGCCCATCTTTGCATATCAGTATAAAAATTATCCAAATATGGATTATCTTCAACTGATTCATAATGAGGTTGCCAATTGAAGTTTTTTGCCAAAACTTTTGTCAGAGTAGTTTTTCCTACTCCAATATTTCCTGATACTGCTATATGCATTTTTTTTATTTTAATACAACTAATTTACAATTTTAGATCATTAATATCAAAATTTTATTTATTGTTCAATTTAATTAATTGATCTATATAATTTCTGTTAGATGATAATCTTGGAATTTTATTNTGACCACCTAATTTATTCTTAGATTTTAACCAATCAAAAAAAAGATTTTTTCTTGCTAAATGAACTTTAGGTAATGATATTATCAAATTTTTACTCCTTTTTGCTTCATAATCAGAATTTAGATTTTTTAATTTTTCATCAAGATACTTGGTGAAAGCATCTAAATTTTGGGGATTGTCAGAGAATTCAATAATCCATTCATGATATCCATTTGTTTTTTCAACATTAAAATTTGGAGCTACAGTGTAATCTACAACGTTAAGTTTAAATTTTTTAGATGATAACTCAATAGCTTTATCAGAATTGTGAACCATTAATTCTTCACCAAAAGTATTAATGAACTGTTTTGTTCTACCCTTAATGATAAATCTGAAAGGATTTAATTTAGTAAACTCAATTATATCACCAATAATATATCTCCACAATCCAGAATTTGTTGTTATAATCAAAACATAATCAATACCTATTCTAACTTTTGATAAATCAATGGTATAATTTAATAGATTTGAATTATTTTGGAATATACAATAATGTTCTAGAGAAATAAATTCATAAAAAATACCATGATTAGTTAATAAAATCATATCATCAAATGAATTTTTATTCTGAAAGCCAAAAAAACCCTCTGAAGCATTATAAGTATTAACATATTTTAACTTATGATTTGTTAAATAATCAAACTGTTTTTTATAAGGAGAAAATTCAATACCACCATGTATAAATAGTTCGAGGTTAGGCCAGATTTCAGTAATTTTCTTTTTATTGGTTTTCTGAAGTACTTTATTAAAAAAAAATAAAATCCATGACGGCACTCCAACAACTGAAGTAACATTTTTATTTATTGAACTTTCAATCATTTTATCAACTTTAATTTCCCAATCTTTGATTAAAGCTATATTATTTTTCGGTAATCTAAATAATGAGGTCCATAATGGTAAACTCTTAACTAATATTGCTGATAAATCTCCTTCAATAAAATTTCTTTCTATAACATTTAAACTACCTACAAATATTAAACATTTTCCAAAAAATAATTTTTTAAAATTCATTTTTTTTAAAATTGTAATTATTAGATCTTTACTTGCTTTTTTATGACAATCATTTATTGCCTCATAACTCAATGGAATATATTTACTTTTAGAATCAGTAGTTCCAGACGAAATTGCAAAATTATTAATATTTGAATACCATAATACTCTCTGTTTTCCATTTTTCATATCTTTTATGTAAGGTAATAAATCCTCATATTTGTTTACTGAAATAAATTTTTTAAAATCCGAATAGTTTTTAATTTTTTTAAAATTAAATTTATTTCCAAAAAAAGTATTTTTTGAATTTGAAATGAATTTTTTTAAAATTAAATTTTGGTTTATTAATGAATTTTTAGATGAATAATGATTTGTTTTTTGTCTTTTCTTGATAAATTTGAAAAAAGTAGATTTAATTAAGTTCATTTTGATATTAAGATATTTATTATAAAAATTTGGATATGAAATTAAAAGGTTCAATTTTAAAATTATTAACAAAATATAAATTCCCAATTGAATATACCCTTCCAATCGGAAAAAACCTAGTTAGTTTAAATAAATTTATAGGAAGTAAAATTGAAATTAATTTTAACGGAAATATTTTCTGTATTAATTGCGGAAAGGAAACAAAAAAGTCGTTTAATCAAGGATTCTGTTACCCTTGCTTTAGAAAAAGTCCTCTTTCATCAGAGTGTATTATTAGACCTGAACTATGTAAAGCTCATCTTGGATTAGGAAGAGATATTGAATGGGAAAAAAAATATCACTTAAAAGATCATATTGTATATTTTGCAGTTTCAAGTTCATTAAAAGTTGGTGTAACTCAAATAAATCAAATTCCAACAAGATGGATAGACCAAGGAGCAACTTATGCATTACCAATAGCTAGAACACCAAATAGATACTTAGCTGGTAAAATTGAAGTATTCTTAAAAAATTTTTACTCTGATAAAACTTCGTGGCAGAAAATGCTAAAGAATGACTTTGTTAATTCAAATATTTTAGAAGAAAAAAAAAAAATTTATAATAATTACCCTAATGAATTATCAAATTATAAAATTGATGATAAAATAATTTATAACTTTGAATATCCAGTTCTAGAATATCCAAAAAAAATTTCATCAATCAGTTTAGATAAAACTAATAATATAAGTCAAATATTAGATGGAATCAAAGGTCAATATTTAATTTTTAGAAATAATACAGTTTTTAATGTTAGAAAACATCAAGGATACGAGATTGATTTTTCAAATATTTAAAGTATTAAAAAGTCAAATTTAATCTCAAATTTAGTATCCTTGATGTAAGATAATTAGGAACTGCATACTCATTCTGATTAACATCAGAAATCCACAAATAAGAAATTGTATTTCTTATTCCAAATAAATTAAATATATCAATGTTTAAAATTACAGAATCAAATTTCTTTAATATTTTTTTTCTATTAAAAACTTTCAAAAAACCAAGATCTACCCTCCTATAAGGAGGTATCCTTAGAGTTTGATTATATCTTTCTGAAGATAATGATCCAGTTGGCATTCCAGAACTATATAATAACCTTAAATTTAACCTATAAGTCGGATTGTTAGGAAGATAATCTTGAAATAAAATGGACAGAGAAAATCTCTGATCAGTAGGTCTTGGAATAAATCCATATCCATCACCTTTGATATCCTCTCTAGTATCCATAACAGATAAACTTATCCATGAATCTACACCATTAACGAATTCTCCATTTAATCTTAAATCCATTCCAGTTGCGTAGCCATTAGATTCAAGATTTGGTAAATATCTTATTCTTAGATTTTCGAGTTCATATGGTATTAACCTTTTTAAATTTTTATAGTATATCGAAGAAATTAATTTAAACTTTCTTCCCCAAGAATTAAAATTATAATCAGCAGTTAAAATATAATGATCAGATTTTTGGTGATTCACTTTATTTATTTGACCATCCATATTTCTAATTTCTCTGTAAAATGGTGATTGATTGTATGATCCATAAGAAAATTTGATGAGTATATCTCTTTTAAGATTTGGCTTGTAATTAATTAAAAATCTTGGAGAAATAAAAAAATCATTATTTAATGACCAATAGTGTGTTCTAAATCCAAAATTATAATTAAAATCATGATCTGAAACATTAAAGGATCCTTTACTTTGAAGATAAGAAGTTACTCTTTTTGAAAAAGTATTATTTTTTGAGGAAATAAAATTATACATTTCTACTATTGAATCATTTGATTGAGGCAGAGAATACCCTGATGAATCTATATATTGCCATTCACTTAAAATATCATCAATATTTTCATTTTGAAATTTTATTCCCCAACTAATCTTTGACGATTTAGTAAAAAAATCTCCACTATGATAAATATTAAAAATATCATATTGAAGTTCATTTCTTGCATGTCTGATAAACCCACCTATCCCTAAATTTTGAGAAATTTGACCAAAATTCTCAGAACTTAAATCATTTTCAACTTCGCCCAAAAAATACTGGGCTTCAACATCAAAAAATTCTTGTTCTAGTGAATTAATTATTGAGGAAGAAAGAGTCAAACTCAGACTATCATTAGGTTTATAATTAATTTTTACAGCAGACATTATCGTTGAATAAGAATCTTTTTCCATTCCATCAAAAAATAAATTAATTCTGAATGGCTGATTTATTGTACCAAAATCACTAACTCTAGATTCAGGAATAGATTGGTATTCATTTGAGGCATAATGAATTAATAGTGATAAATTTAAATCTGAATTTATATAATAATTATTCAAAGTTTGTATATCTGTAAAACTTGGCCTGTAATCTGATTTTGTATCTAAAGAATTTAATAGAAATTGATTAGTTTTTCTTCTTATACTTGTTAAATGAGTCCACTTTAGTGATTTACTAATTCCTTCAACAGTAGAGTTAAATCCCATAAAACTAATATCAAAAAAACTTTTCCATTCCTTAGGATCTCTATACTTAATATCTAACACAGAAGACAACTTATCTCCATACTTAGATTCAAATCCTCCTGAAGAAAAATTTATATCTTCAACCATATATTGATTAATAAAACTTAAACCTTCTTGTTCACCCTTTCTGATCAGAAATGGTCTGTAAATTTGAAATCCATTGACATAAACTAAATTTTCATCAAAGTTACCCCCTCTGACTGAATATTGAGAACTAAGTTCATTTTTAGAGGTAACCCCTGGTAAAGAAAACAATACACCTTCAACTCCAGATGTAGGTCCAGTAACATAACTTAATTTTTTTTTATCAATTGATGTAATATTCTCAAATCGAAAAGTTTCATCAATTAATTCTACTTCATTTATAAAATTTGTCTTTAATTCTAAAAAAACATCAATGAAAATTTCTGAGGAATCATTATAAAAACTTATAATTTTATCATTGTAACTTTCATGTTTAAAAATTATTTCATTTTTTAGGATATTTTTCAAATAAAAAGAAAAATAACCATTGGTATCAGATAGAAATTTTTTGTTTCCATAAATAATATTTGTATTTTCAATTGGTTGATTATTTTCATTAATTACTCTTCCGCTTAATTTTATACTTTGTGAAAAAGAATTTATTGAAATAAATATCAACAATAAAAATATATTATTTATTTGATTCATTTAATAATTATTACTTTATAAAATCAAGTATTACCTGACTTTTATTATCTACTTTGTCATAAACGATAATTTTCAATTGATGTTGTCCTTTTTGAATTTTATTATCAAAAAAATGTTTAATCAAATCATTTTTCTTATCGTACTCAAACAACACCCATTTATCATCAATATAAGCATCATATTTTTTAATACCTGATAAATGATCACTAATATTAAAACTAATCAAAGGATTTGATGATAAATCATATTTAAATAATTTTTCTTTGATTACTGGTTTCACAGTATCTATAGTTGCATAAAAAGTACCTAATACGTCAACCTCGGAAATTATAAAATTATTATCCCAATATGAATGATAGCAATCTATACTTGAATTTAATTCAGAGCAAATTACGACTTTATTTTTTAATTTATTATTTAAACTATCAAGTTCGATTTTAATTTGATAAGGTATGTGAACTGGTGTATTCTCATCATGAATTTTAAAAAAATCAGAAAGACTTTCATCTGATGAACTAATAATATCAATTTTAAAATTGATATCATTGTAAAATGTGTTTTTCTTGAACTTTAGAATCAAATTAGACTTTTGATAAATATTCTCAACTTCACACTTAAAATTATAATTATAATTCTGAATTGTATCTTGAGATTGAATTGATATTAAATCAAAGTTTAAACTTGATTCATTTCCATTAAAATCTTTAATTACATATTTAATATTATAAATAGAATTTGAATTAAAATCTCCAATTCCGTTATTAATTAGTTTTTTATAAATATCTAATCTATTATTTTTATCAATGAATGATTTATGAGAATTTATACTATATTTTTTTTTTA
Organism: Flavobacteriales bacterium; assembly: GCA_002692065.1. Lineage (GTDB taxonomy): Bacteria > Bacteroidota > Bacteroidia > Flavobacteriales > UBA7430. Next base: position 56,147 of record NZJX01000016.1, read on the forward strand.
AATTAAAATCAATAAAACTGTTAACATATTTAGTTTGGTTGAATTCAAATTCATCCATAACATGTTTGTAAACTGACAAACTGTTAATAAACAACTCTATACTATAAACTCCATTTAAGTTTGGAGCGAAATCCAGTAAATCATATGTTTCAACCCCAAAGCCTAATTTACCAGACACAAAAATTTCACTTGAATTTAACGAGTACTTATTTTTTGAAATTTTAATAACATCAAATTTTACAGTATCATTATTGAAATTAATCTTTGAATTATTGTTCAAAGGATATATAAATATTGATTTAATAACAGGTGGACTGGTATCTTTTGAATTAAATCCGAAAATTGCTGGATTTAATACTTTTTGTGACTTTGTATCCCTAATTTCAAAGTGAAGATGAGGGGCCGACGAACTACCAGAATTGCCAGAAAATCCAATCAAGTCTCCATTTTTTACAACATAATCATCAGCATTAAAAAAAATATCTATTGAATAAGTTTTATTGAAATACTGGTATGAATTAACAAATGAATCTAATTTTGATGTAAATTTACTTAAATGTCCATATACAGAAGTCAAACCGTTACTGTGATTTAAATATATTGCTTTCCCATAACCTGATGGGGAAACTTTAATTCTTGAAATATAACCATCTTGAATTGCAAAAATTTTAATACCTGAACTTCCTTTAGTTTTTATATCTATTCCTGAATGAAAATGATTATTTCTTATTTCACCGAAATTTCCTGATAATATTATGGGAATTTTTACAGGATTTGAAAAATTATTGGTAAAATCTTGAGAAATAAGAAAAGTATTAATTAAAGTGAAAAAAGTGAAAAAAATATTTTTCATGCAATTATGAATATTTAATAAATATTATTTGTAATTATTAGATTTTTTTTTAACATTAATATTATAAGGAATATAAATAAAGTTTATATATTTGTTAATGTAATTATTTTATATTGTTGGAAAATTTAGAGTCTAAATTAAATATAATTCTTAATCAAATCAAAAAACTAAAAATTATTGTTAATGAATTTAGAGATAAATCATCCAAACTTGAACTTGAAAACAAAAAATTAAAAGAAAGTATTAACAATAAAACTTTAGTAATTGAAAAATTATTAAATGAAAAAAAAGTAATTATTAATGCCAAATCTCTTAATGAAATTGGGAATTCATCAAAAGAGACAAGGTATAAAATTAATGAATTAATTAGGGGAATTGACAAATGTATTTCTCAATTAAATCTTTAGTCAATGTTGGATAAGCTTAAAATTAAAGTTTCAATTGGAGGAAGGATTTATCCTTTGACTATTTTAAGAAAAGAAGAAGAAGCAATAAGAAAAGCTGCTAAAAATATTAATGATATTATTAAAGATTTTGAATCTAACTATGCTGTAAAAGATAAACAAGACTTATTAGCAATGTGTGCACTTCAACTATCTTCAAGAATTGAAAGTAGTGAAAATAAAAAAAATGAAGACCCAATTGAGATAAAACAAAAATTGTCTAAAGTTGAAAAAGATTTAAATGAGATAATTGAAAGTTCTTTAAAAAATTAGATTCCCCGTGTTAATTTGATAATTTGTTAAACTCAACAAAATATAAATTAGGAGATGCTCATAAATTTAAAAACAAGCCTCAACCCTAGTGGTCCTTTTTGGTGTCAGTGGACGTTTGATTATTTATGGCTATCCTATCCATGTCTTAATGGAGTTTAATAAATAAATTAATGCGGGGTTTCTTATTAAACTGAAAACTATGGACTCAAACTTTATAACAATATTAATTTCATCAATTCCATCTATCATAGTTGGATATATTTTAGCAAATACTTTGTTTAGAAGTAATGCACAAAAAAATTCAAAACAAATTATTGATGAAGCAAAAAAAACCTCTGAACAATTAAAAAAAGATAAAATTCTTCAAGCCAAAGAAAAATTCCTTGAATTAAAAACTGAACATGAAAAAGTAATAAATGAAAGAAATAGAAAAATCATTGAACTTGAAAATAAAATCAAAGACAAAAACAATAGACTTAATCAAAAAATGNAGGATATCAATAGGAAATCCAATGACATATCCAAAAAAAGAGAAGATATTGAAACTAAACTAAATGCTATTGAAAAAAAAGAAGAAATTTTAAACAAAGAATATCAAAGACAAGTCAGCGCTTTAGAGAATATTTCTGGTTTGACAGCAAAAGAAGCTAAAAAAGAAATAATAAGCGTTCTTCAATCAGAAGCCAAAACTGAAGCGATGTCAATAATTCAAAATACAATTGATGAGGCTAAGTTAACTGCAAATAATGAAGCAAAAAAAATAATTATTCAAACCATTCAAAGGGTTGCAACGGAACATGCTATAGAAAATTCAGTATCTATATTCAACATAGAAAGTGATGATGTAAAGGGAAGAATTATTGGCAGAGAAGGAAGAAATATAAGAACATTAGAAGCCTCTACAGGAGTTGAAATTATAGTTGATGACACTCCGGAAGCAATAATATTATCTTGTTTCGATCCTGTTAGAAGAGAAATAGCAAGATTATCATTACATAAATTAGTTTCGGATGGAAGAATACACCCTGCAAGAATTGAGGAAGTAGTCAATAAAACTGAAAAACAATTAGAACATGAAATAATTCAAACTGGGAAAAAAACATGTATTGATCTTGGTATTCATGGTCTTCATCCAGAATTAATCAGAATGGTTGGAAGAATGAAATATAGATCGTCTTATGGACAAAATTTACTTCAACATAGTAGAGAAACGGCAAATTTATGTGCAACTATGGCCTCTGAACTTGGTTTGAATCCTAAATCAGCAAAAAGAGCTGGATTGCTTCATGATATTGGAAAAGTTCCCGATGATGAACCTGAAATTCCTCATGCTATACTGGGTATGAAACTAGCAGAAAAATATGGTGAAAAAAAAGATATATGTAATGCTATTGGTGCGCATCATGATGAAATTGAAATGAATCATATTATTTCTCCAATAATTCAAGTATGTGACGCAATCTCTGGCGCTAGACCTGGTGCTAGAAGAGAAATTGTAGAAGCATACATTCAAAGATTAAAAGAACTTGAAAGTATTGCTCTATCTCACAAAGGTGTTTTAAAATCTTATGCAATTCAGGCTGGAAGAGAACTAAGAGTCATAGTAGAAAGCGAAAAAATAAGTGATGATCAAGCAATGTCTATATCTCAGNAAATTTCTCAAAAAGTTGAAAATGAAATGACATATCCTGGACAGGTTAAAGTAACAGTTATACGAGAGACAAGAGCAGTAAGTATTGCTAAGTAAAAAAATCAATGATGGAATTAAATCAATTAACTGCAATATCTCCTATTGATGGTAGATATCGAAAAAAAATAAAAACTTTATCTAATTATTTTTCAGAATTAGCACTGATTAAGTACAGAGTAAAAATTGAAGTTGAATATTTTATTTCATTAGTCGAATTAAAAATTAATCCTTTATTAGAATTTGAAGAAAAAAATATTTCAGAAATCCGAAATATTTACAAAAAATTTAATCAAACTGATGCATTAAAAGTTAAAAAGATTGAAGCAAAAATTAATCACGATGTAAAAGCAATAGAATATTTTATTAAGGATAAATTTAAAAATCTAAATCTTGAAAAATATTCAGAATTTATCCATTTTGGTCTTACCTCTCAAGACATCAACAATACTGCTATTCCACTTTCTCTCAAAGATGCAATTAATGAAGAGTATTTACCTCTATTAAATAAGTTAATTTTAAAACTTAATGAACTTTCAAATAATTGGAAAAATATACCTTTACTTGCCAGAACTCATGGACAACCAGCTAGTCCGACAAGATTTGGAAAAGAGGTAGAGGTATTTAGTAAAAGATTAGAAATTCAAATCAATCAATTTTTAAAAATTCCATTTTCAGCTAAATTTGGTGGAGCTACAGGGAATTTTAATGCTCATGTCATAGCTTATCCAAAAATTAATTGGTTAAAATTTGGAGATAATTTTGTCAATAAAAAACTGGGTCTAAAAAGATCTTATCCAACAACTCAAATTGAACATTATGATAATATGGCATCGATTTTTGATTCTATGAAGAGAATTAATAATATTTTAATGGACTTATCAAGAGATATATGGATGTATATTTCAATGAATTATTTGAGTCAAAAAATTAATAGAAATGAAATAGGATCCTCTGCAATGCCTCACAAAATAAACCCGATTGATTTTGAAAATGCAGAAGGTAATATTGGAATTGCTAATTCATTTTTTGAACACTTATCTTCAAAATTACCTATATCAAGACTTCAAAGAGATCTAACTGANTCAACTGTATTACGAAATATAGGTATTCCAATATCACACTCAATGATAGCCTTCACCAATCTATTAAATGGATTGAATAAAATTATTCCAAACAAATTAGTTATAAAAAATGATTTAAATGATAACTGGGTTGTCATTGCAGAAGCTATCCAAACTATTTTAAGAAGAGAAAACTATCCAAATCCATATGAAACTCTTAAAAATTTAACTAGAACAAATAAAAAAATTACTAAAAAAAGTTTACATGAATTTATCGATTCTCTCAATTTAGATATAAATATTAAAAATGAATTGAAATTAATTTCACCTCAAAATTATACTGGGATATAATTATGTTTTCAAAATAGCAGATTTTTGAATTTTGAATTTTGAATTTCCGCCATTAGCTTGGATTAAAACTGTTTCTTTATTTATTTCTAAAATCTTAGCGTGGATACCACCAATTGTAACTATTTCATCACCTTTTTTTAATTCGGATCTAAACTTTACTTCTTCTTTTTGCTTTTTAATTTGAGGTCTAATCATAAAGAAATAAAAAATTAATCCAATTAAGACAAATGGCATTAAATTCATTATCGGATCAGAAGTTTGGAGCAATATTATTAACATAATTAATATCAATTAAAATTAACGAAACCTTTAACTTTCAGAACGGTCGAATTAGGAGTCATGTTTGAAGTCAGTGTTACTGACTTATTTTGTAATCCTTTTTTACCCTTACTGTTGAAAATTACTTTTATTGAATTACTATCACCAGGTGATATAGGAAATCTTGGCCATTCAGGAACAGTGCATCCACATGAACCTTTTGCATTAGAAATAATAAGAGGTGCATCTCCTTCATTTCTAAAAATAAAAGAATGAGTTACTGACTCACCTTGAATTATTTCCCCAAAATCCCATGTCTTATTTTCAAATACCATATTCGGATTTTTATTTGAATCAACATCACTTACAGTTAAATTCTGATTACTTTTAGTTTGATTATAATTTATACGATCACTTGGTTTTTGATTGCAACTGATTGAAACAAAAAATAATAAAAATATAATTTTTTTATAAGAATCCATATGCTCAAAGTTAAACAAAATTATTGAATAAGCCCCCTTCCTAATTTTTTTATCTCGCCTTCATTTAAGAGCTTTTCAACCAGTTTGTCGAGAATTCCATTGATAAATATTTTACTTTTTTTTGATGAATAATCTTTTGACAGTTCAATGTATTCATTTAAAGAAACCTTCACTGGAATTGAACTAAAATGAGTTAACTCAGTTAACGCCATTTTTAAGAGTATTAGATCCATATCTGATATTCTATCTTGATCCCAATTTTCAGAAATACCAACTATTAGTTTATCATAATATTTAGAATTAGAAATAGAATGAGAAAACAATTTTTTTGAAAAAAGAACATCTTCATTATTTTTAAATATAGGAGGTATTTTCAATAATTTGTTTTTAACAATAGATTTAAAAAAAATTTTTAAACAATTATTTATCATAATATAATCATCTACCCAATAAATATTTCTTTCGTTTAAAGTACTTTGAATATTTTCATTAAAAATAATAAAGTCCTCTAAAATTTTAATTATGATCAGATCTTCATTGTTAGAGGATCTAAAATTTTCTATTGATGAATTTAAATAAGCTGAGGTTGATAATTTTTCAAATATTTCAGATAAAATTTTATTATTTTCATTCAAGTAAAAGTTTTGATCCTTTAGATTTTTTTGTAACTGAGAATCCTTTAATGTGATATTTATTATTTTACTCTCTGTAAAAAAATTAATTAAGTTTAATTCTTCTTTTCTAAGTTTAGAATAGGAAAAATCTAATTTTTTTTTTGAATAATTACATAACTCTAAAAGAATTTTAATAAAGTGAAAAAATAAGGCCTTAGATGAATTAAAGCTTTTATCAAGTTCAATTTTAAATTTATTTTTATTTTTTTCACTTGAGTGAAAAAAAAGCATATAAAATTTGTAATACTTTTATTCTAATATGTCTTCTATTAAGCATTATAAATTATTATATATTAGATTCAACTCTATTTTGAGCAATATTCATTGCTGCTTGATATGGAGTTATTTTTTCTAGCTCAGATTTATTAAATATTTCCAGAGTTGTTTTGTAGATTTCTTTAGTTTTTGATAAAGCTTCTTTCTGATTATATCCATTTAATTCTGAATAAACATTAATTAATCCTCCTGCATTTATGAGAAAGTCAGGAGCATAAAGAATATCTCTTTCAAAAAGCATTTGACCATGTATATTTTCATCTGCCAATTGATTATTTGCAGCTCCAGCAATAATCTTACATTTAAGTTTATCAATTGTAAAATCATTAATTGTGGCTCCTAGTGCACAAGGTGCATATATGTCCATTTCAAAATCATACAGTTTATCAGAATCAATTATCTTAACATTGTGCTTTTTGGATATATCTTTAAGTATATCACCATTAAGATCGTTAATATATATATCTGAATTCTCTTGTTTTAAATATTTTATCAAATTTAAACCTACCTTTCCAACGCCCTGAATTACTATTTTTTTTTCATTTAGATTATCACTTCCCCATTTATATTTTGCTGAAGCTTTCATACCCATATAAACACCATAAGCAGTAACTGGTGAAGGATCTCCGGAGCCTCCTAAATAAGTTGGAATTCCGGTTACATATGGTGTTTCAGACTTAACCATCTCCATATCGTGTGTTGTAATACCAACATCTTCTGCTGTTATATAACTACCTTTAAGAGTATCAACAAACCTTCCAAAACTTTTCATTAGTTCATCAGTTTTTATTTTTTTTAAATCACCAATTATTACTGCTTTACCTCCACCCAAATTTAAACCTGAAATAGATGCTTTAAGAGTCATTCCTCTTGATAATCTTAAAACATCATTCAAAGCAAGTGATTCTGAATCATAGTTCCACATTCTAGTTCCTCCTAAAGCTGGGCCTAAAACTGTACTATGAATTGCTATAATAGCTTTTAAATTAGTTTTAGAATCAGTACAAAAAACTATTTGTTCATGCCCCATAANAGCCATTTGGTTAATAATTTGGTTATTAATTGAATTAGGGTTATTAATTTTAAAAACTTTCATGAATGAATAAAGTGAAATTAGAGTTTAAAAAATCCGAAGATTTAAAAAATGATATGTAATTTTATAAAATAATATCATTCAGCAAAAATACCTTTTTTTTATGATATTAAAAATTTACTATTTATGAAGGAGCTTAATTATCTCGTAAAATTTTTTTTAAAATATAAATTTCGCTTTATTTTAGGTATCTTTTTTATTTTCCTTTCTAATATTTTTGGATTATACCCTCCAATTTTTATCGGTAACTCATTTGATTTAATAATTGAAAAATTTAATTCTGATGAAGTGATCTCTAATTCTGATAAAAAAGAAATAGTTCATAATCTTTTAAAATATTCATTGTTTGTTTTTTTGTTTGCGGTTGGAAAAGGTTTTTTCATGTTTTTGATGCGTCAAACCATCATAGTAATGTCTAGATTGATTGAATTTGATATTAAAAACGAAATCTATAAGCACTATCAATCCCTAAACGTAGACTTTTATAAAAAAAATAGAACAGGAGACATTATGAATAGAGTAAGTGAAGATGTTTCTAAAGTTAGGATGTTTATAGGTCCAGCAATTTTATATTCTTCCAATTTAATTATAAGTATTTCTCTGATAATTCCAGTAATGTATAAAATAAATCCTAAATTAACATTTTATATATTATCTCCGTTACCAATTCTAGTTTTTACTATTTACAAAGTGAGTAATCTAATGAATAAAAGAAGTGAAGTTGTTCAGAGACAATTATCTGTTATTTCTAACATTAGTCAAGAATCTTTTTCAGGAATTAAAATTATAAAATCTTTTAACAATGAAAATTTCATAAAAAATAAATTTCAAGAACAATCAAATATATATATGGAGAAAAACTTATCTTTAGTTAGAGTAAATGCTCTTTTTTTTCCTTTGATGATACTATTAATTGGAACCAGTAGTATCCTGACAATATACATTGGTGGAATAGAGACTATAAATGGTAATATAAGTATTGGAAATATTGCTACTTTTTTAATATTTGTTAATATGTTAACTTGGCCAGTAGCATCTTTAGGGTGGGTAACCGCAATTGTACAAAGAGCTGCAGCTTCTCAAAAAAGAATTAATGAATTTTTATATGAAAAATCATTTTTAAAAAATTCAGAGAAAAATTATGAATTTGAATTTAAAAAAATAAAATTTGAGGATGTATCATATGAATACAATGAAACCAAGATTAAGGCAATAAAAAATATTAACTTTGAACTTAAAAAAGGAAATATATTAGGAATTATTGGTAAGGTTGGCTCAGGAAAAAGTACATTAGTTGATTTAATCCCAAGAATTATTGAGCCCAGTAAAGGTCATATATTTATCAATAACCATGATATTAAGTCAATAAATTTAAATAGTCTTCGAAATGATATTGGATATGTTACTCAAGATTCGTTTTTATTTTCTGATACTATTTATAATAATATAACATTTGGAATAGATAAAATAGATCAAAAAAAATTTAATACAGTTACTAAATTAACCAACGTAGAAAATTTTGTAAAGAAATTTAAATATGGATATGAAACCTTAATTGGTGAAAGAGGCGTTACTCTTTCTGGCGGTCAAAAACAAAGAATATCAATAGCCAGAGCAATGATAAAAAATCCTAAAATTTTAATACTAGATGATTGTTTTTCATCGGTTGATTCTAAAACTGAAAAAACAATTTTAAAAAATATCATAAAACATAAGAAAAATCAATCAATTATTATTATTTCACAAAGAACTGCTACACTAAAATATTCAGATAATATAATAGTTCTTGAAAATGGAAAAATTGTTGAAAATGGAAAACATGATTTATTAATTACTAAAAATAAATTTTATTCAAATATTCATAAAAGTCAAACTATTTCGTAATTATTTTTTTTTTTAAGATTTTTTTTTAAGATTTGATATATAATTAATATTACTATGGAAGAAAAAGACAACAAAACAAATGAAATTTTTTCAAAAATTTTAAGAGCTGGGAGAAGAACTTACTTTTTTGATGTTAGATCAACACGAGCTGAAGATTATTATTTAACTATTACAGAAAGTAAAAAGCATACTAATGATGACGGAACAAGTTATTATAAAAAACATAAAATTTATTTGTATAAAGAAGATTTTAATGGTTTTAAAGAAGTTTTAGATGAAGTAACAAAATACATCATTAAAGAAAAAGGTGAAGAAGTTATCTCCGACTTTAAACCAAAAGAAAATTTTGAAAATATAGAAGATAAAAAAGATAGTAAAAAAGATAGTGATTCTTTTACAAATATTGAATTTGAAGATATTTAGAAAAAATTATCGATTTAATTCATTTTTTAAAAGACTTATAGTCTTATAAATTTTAATTTTATTTTTATCACTGCATTCCTCTAAAATTACTTTACTTAATTCACTTGAATTAGAATTAGGATCAATTTCCTTAAGTTTAGAATTAATTAAACTTATTAACTGATTTTTAGAGAAAGTAATTAATTCCCATGATTCATCAGAAATGTATAATTGCTGGGACATATTATGTTCAAACTCTTCTCTTATAGTTTTTATAAGTATTTTATATAACACTCTAGAAGTACATGAATTATTTTTTTGAATTCTTATCAGAATATTTTCAGGTTTTATTCTCTCCATAAATAAAACTAATCTTTCAAGAGACTGAATTTTCAATATATCCATATCAGGTCTAGATTTAAAATTAGTCTTATTGATATTTTTAATTTTTTTTGAGATAGTGTTAATTTTAAGATTAATAAATATTATAATAAATACAATATTAATTAGACTGATTAAAATTATTACAGATATAAAAGAAAAATAACTCATTAATATTAATATTTGTAGGATAATATTGTTTCAATTATAATAGAGGTACATTCTAACATTTCAGATTCATTTATAACAAGTGGAGGAGCAAATCTGATAATATTGCCATGAGTAGGTTTAGCAAGAAGTCCTCTTTCCATTAATTTAAGACATATTTCCCAAGCAGCATTATTTTCAGATACTATTTCAATAGCGTTTAATAATCCCTTACCTCTTACATCTTTTATAAAAGGAGAATCAATTTTAAAAAGTTTATCTCGAAAAATTTGTCCCATTCTGTATGCATTTTCAGGTAATTTTTCATCAATAATTACTTCCAAAGCAGTTTGTGCAACAACACAAGAAAGAGGATTACCTCCAAAAGTAGAACCATGCTCACCTGGTTTAATACACATCATAATTTCATCATCAGCTAAAACAGCTGAAACTGGGAGTACACCTCCAGATAAAGCCTTACCTAATATTAGTATGTCAGGTTTAGCATTTTCATAATCAGTTGCAAGCATTTTACCTGTCCTGCCAATTCCAGTTTGAACTTCATCTGCAATAAACAAAATATTATGTTTTGAACATAAATATCTAACTCCAGATAAATAACCATCATCAGGGACTATTACTCCCGCTTCCCCTTGAATAGGCTCAACCATAAAAGCACAAATATTTTTATTTTTTTTAAATATTTCCTCTAATGAATTTAAATTATTATAAGGTACATTTANATAACCAGGCATATATGGTCCGAAATTTGTGTAAGAAACTGGGTCATCAGAACTAGAGATAGCTGCAAGTGTTCTTCCCCAAAAATTACCATTTACAAAAANAATTTCTGCTTTATTTGTTGGTATTTTTTTTCTTAAGTATCCCCATTTTCTTGCTAATTTTACTGCAGTTTCACCACCTTCAACTCCAGTATTCATAGGAAGTAACTTATCATAATTAAAAAGTTTTGTTACAAATCTTTCATATTTACCGAGTATATCATTATGAAAAGCTCTAGAAGTTAGAGTAAGGTTTTTAGATTGTTTTAAAAGAGAATCAATTATTTTAGGATGACAGTGACCTTGATTTACTGCCGAATAAGCAGATAAGAAATCAAAATATTTTTTCCCTTCAACATCCCACAAATAAATTCCTTTACCTCTTGAAAGTACTACGGGTAAAGGGTTGTAATTGTGAGCACCAAATTTTTTTTCTAAATTAATTATTTCAATTGAATTCATGTAAAAATTTAAATTATGGTTATTTATCCTTAAACTTGAGGGATAGAGAATTTACGCAATATCGTAAACCAGATTTTGTGGGACCATCATCAAAAATATGTCCTAAATGAGATTTACAATTAGCACAAATTATTTCAGTTCTTATCATACCAAATGAAAAATCTTTCAATTTAGTAATTTTACCTTCAATTGAGTTGTCAAAAGATGGCCATCCACAATCGGATTTAAATTTAGATTTTGATTCAAATAAATCTTCGTCACACCCCTTACATTTATATGTTCCATCTTTAAAGTGAATATTATATTTACCAGAAAAGGGGTATTCTGTTCCTTTTTCTCTGAGTATTTTATATTCATCATCAGTTAACTTATTTCTCCAATATTTTTCAGAATTCATAAGATTAAAATTATCATTTTGAGCTAAAATAAAATTTGTAAAAAAAATAAGAATATATTTGAACATTAAAATAATTCTCTTTTGAATATATATCTAGTTATAAATATTCCATTACCATCTTCTTTACCTGAATCACTCTCTACTCCACTAACAACAGAAAATAATTCCCAACCTTCAATAGCAAGGGTTGATATCATGTTTGAGAGTATACCATCATTACTTGCAATATTTTGAAAATTAATTCCCGCCAAACTGTAAAAGTTCAATAACTTAACTTCAGAAAAATTATCTGTTTTTAATGATGATCTCTTGTTCTTTATTTTATTTGTAGATTTTGATTTCATTTCATCATAATTAAAATAATTATCATAATTTTCTACAATTCTTGATCTACCCAAACCACCGGGAACAATTGACTCAACGCTAGTTATAACTTTATATTCAAAATTAACTTTTTTGAAACCTCTATTATTTTGAGAAAAGACATTGGTGGAAAATATTAATACAACTATGCAAAATAATTTTTTCATATAATTTTTTTTTAATGTTAATTTAAGATTAAAAATAACTTTGTTAATATACTTAAAAACAAACTTAAATATTCTTTAAAGTTAACTAAATTTAAAATATTTATTTGAAATATTTAATATAATCAGTTATTTTGAGAATAATCCAAAACTTGATTAGAATGCATTTTAATTAAATAGCCTTTACCAGGTTTTAAGTTACCAAGTCCATTATAATTATACAATGGAAAATAAACTTGCCCTAAAACATCTTTTACAATCAAAATTTCGTCTACAATTTCTTGAAATATTGACTCTGCTTCTAAAGAATTTTTTCTCAAATAAGAAATCATTGACCATCCTTCATTTAAATGGATTGGATTGTCCTCTGGATTCATATATTTTCCACACAAGTGTAATTCTTGAATATTATTCAACTTCAATAAATACCCTTCTTTAAATTTCAGATCACCAATTGAATTGTAATTCCAATCAGGAAGGAAAACATTACCCAAATAATCCTTAACAATGACTAAATTATTATTTNTCGTTAATTGATTTAAAACTTGGTCAATACTATTATCAGAAAAATTAAGATAGGTTGAGAAAATATTCCAACCACTATTTAAAGATATTTCTTGACAATATTCAAAACAATATATACTATCTAATTGTGAATTTCCCTCGAAAATAATATTATTATTATTATCAATCAATTTCCATAAAACTTGACTCTGAATACTATCTGAATTAAAATTAATATTTAAGCAATCTACTTCCTTATCAACACAAATTGTATCTGTCAATTCGTATCCATTATTAAACTCAAATGTTTCACCATCAATATTTAGCTGAACCCCTTGAAATTCATCTCCTGAGATAACATTCATCACGACAATAAAAGTATTTTGAAGAGAATCGTCAAAACAAAAACTTGGAATTAATTTCACATCTAAAATATTATCTTCGTAATATGTTGAGTCAATACTGATAACTTTTTCGAAATAGTTATCTTTATTAAAAGAAATAAAATAATTATCACCTAAAATTGAACCCGAAGAATAATATCCTAAAAAATTAGAATAATTAGTATGATTTGAATTAGAAAATTTTATTTCAACATCTTGGATTGGTAAATCTGAATATTTATCATAAATATTCCCCTCAAATCTAATTGCATTTTCATAACTAGGCTCTAATATAAATAGTCCATTTTCAATATCTGAAACTAATAATTTACCAGAAGGTAAATATGGATATACCCCCCATGCACCATGAAACCCTGAACCAGAATAATCTATTGAAGTATCATAATATCCTACCTCCACTAAATTATTTGGATTATTAGCATCAATTATTGTTACGCCAGAGGTGTAATACGACGTAACTAAAAAATTATTTATAAAAAATGTATTATGAGGTATTACATTATGAGAATTTGACCACGATTGAATTCTATCAAGTTCTTGAATATTTAAAATATTTGATACATCATAAGAAGTTATATGAGCACCAGTTACTTCATCAGTTGTAAATAAATAGTGATTATCATCAGAAATCCAACAGTTATGAGAAAAGTAATTAGGTGTATATTGAGATGCTAATAGGACAGGATTTGATTTATCTGTGACATCAATTACTTGAAAAGAACCAATCGTTGTTGACGAAGCCCACATTGTATCACCTCTAACCATTCCATCGTGAATAGGATTAAGTGAATACTCTCCTAAAAAGGAAGGATTATATGGATTAATTAAATTATAAAATTTAACACCAATATTTCCATAATCTGGATTAAAAACATATAAAATTTCATTTTCATCTATATAAATATTATGTGCATTTAAAAACCCTAAATTCAAATTTTCAAAATAAAATGTATCAACTAAAGGCGATAAAATTCCATTAATATCAAAAATTTGAAGTCCACCAGATGTTTCATTTACGCAATAGACATAATTTCTATTAGTTTTAATATCTCTCCATTCAGAATTGGGTCCATCAAAAAATGCTAATTCAACTGGATTTAATGAATTAGTTACATCAACAACTGAAATTCCATCATATACTCCAACAATAGCTAACTCTCTAACTCCATCACTATATCCCCAGATATCACTTAACTCAGAATCATAAACATAATGGGATAAATATTGAATATTTAAATTATCTTGAGGAAATGCAAGGAAACTTGTAAACAAAAATATGAATAGAAAAATCATTTACAATTAATAGTTATTAAAAAAAAAGCCTAATTTCTTAGGCTTATATGCGGTCTGGACGAGACTCGAACTCGCGACCCCCTGCGTGACAGGCAGGTATTCTAACCAACTGAACTACCAGACCATTTGTTAAATAATAACTTCAAATATAATTTATTTTTAATATTCCTCAAATCCAAATTAAAATTTATTTAAAAATTAATTACTAATTGATATTGAATATAGAGCTAAATCATATGAATTTAAGCCAAATCCACTTACTGAAGAAGTACAACTTTTAGAGATTATTGAAATATGTCTATAATCTTCTCTTGAAGATGGATGAGTAATATGAACTTCAATACATGGTGTTTCAACTGATGATATGGCATCAGATATGGCAACAGAAGTATGACTGTACCCCCCTGCATTAATGATTATATAATCATAACTAAAGCCAACTTCATGAATTTTATTTATCAATTCGCCCTCTATATTACTTTGAAAATAATGAATTTTTAATTTCTCATATTTATTTCTAATCTTACTAAGAAAGTCCTCAAATTTAATTTTACCATACAAATGAGGTTCTCTTAAACCTATGAGATTTAAATTAGGACCATTTATTATTATCACTTTCATATATTTGTAAAATTAGAGCAATTTAATAAATGAATTGGAAAACAGTACTTAAAGAATTTAAAAATTATCTCATTCTTGAGAAGGGATTATCAAAAAATACAATTGATGCATATGTAAGAGATGTAAAAAAATTAGAAAATTTCATTACAACAAATTTCAAAGCAAAAAAAATAATTAATATTGATCAATATGATTTAAGTTTATTCATAAAAAAACTTAATACTGAAAATAAAAGTAGAATGAGTCAATCTAGAATAATTTCTGGGATAAAATCATTTTTTATTTTTTTACAAAATCAAAATAAAATATATTTCAATCCAATACTCAAGATTGACAGACCCAAAATAAGTAAAAAATTACCAGATATATTAAGTAAAGAAGAAATTGATCAAATAATTAAATCAGTAGATTTATCCTCATTTTATGGAGAAAGAAATAGAGCAATATTAGAGGTTTTATATTCATGTGGAGTAAGAGTGTCAGAATTAGTTAACCTCAAATGTTCCAAATTAAATATAACCGAAAAATTTATTATTGTTAAAGGTAAAGGTAATAAGGAAAGAATCATCCCATTAAGTGAGATTTTATTAAATTATATTAATTCATATTTTAATAACTATAGAAGTAACATTAAAATAGCTTTAGGATGCGAAGATTTTATTTTTCTGAGTAGAAGAGGACTAAAATTAACTAGGATGATGATATTCAATATAGTTAAAAAACATGTAATATTATCTGGCATTAAAAAAAAAATAAGTCCTCATTCATTTAGACATTCTTTTGCATCACATTTAATCACTGGAGGAGCTAACTTAAGAGCTATTCAAACAATGCTAGGACATGAAAATATTAGTACAACTGAAATTTATATGCACCTTGACAAAAATTTTATCAGAGAAGAAATATTATTACATCACCCAAGGAAATGATGAATTATCCTCATCCCAATATTATAAAATTATATTTTTTAAAATCGATTCAATGGTTTATGATTATTATGCCATTAATTATTCTTTTTTTTGAAAGCAATGATTTAAATTTTACTCAAATTATGATTTTGCAGGCAACGTACTCATTTGCTACAGCAATTTTTGAAATTCCTTCTGGATATACTGCAGACTTAATCGGTAAAAAAAAATCAATATTTTTGGGTTCATCTTTAAGTTTTATTGGATTTTTAATTTTTTCGCTTTCAAATTCCTTTGTACCTTTTTTAATAGCTGAAATTATTTTAGGTATAGGAAATAGCTTTATTTCTGGATCAGATTCAGCATTATTATTTGATTCATTAAAAGAAGTAAATAAGTCAGAAAAATATCTTAAATATGAAGGAATTAATATTTCAATTGGAAATTTTTCTGAGGCTTTATCTGGAATTATCGGAGGTCTACTGGCAAGTATTTCAATAAGGTATCCTGCAATAGCTCAAGTAATCATAGCTTTTATTGCAATACCAATTTCTTATCAATTGACTGAACCTAAAGTTAAGGACAGAAAATTATCACTATCTATAAAAAATTACAGAAATGTAATTAATTATATTATGAAAGATAGTAAACTAATATTTTATATAATTTTTTCCTCAAGTATTGGACTTGCTACTTTGATTATGGCATGGTTAATTCAACCGTTACTTATAAAAATTGGAATTGAATATAAATATTATGGTTTTATTTGGGCATTTTTAAATATTATTGTCGGATTTTTTTCATTAAATGCATCAAAAATATCTTCAAAAATCTCTAATAAAATCAGTTTAATTGTAATATCAATTATTTCAATCATCACATATTTAATTTTATTTTTTGAAAATAATTTAATGATTGTATTAATAATATTCTTGTTTTATTCTAATAGAGGTTATGCTACTCCATATTTAAGAAATGAAATACAAAAAAACACTTTATCTGACATAAGAGCAACAGTAATGAGTATAAGAAATTTAACCATTAGGTTTCTATTTGTGATAACTGCTCCTTTTGTGGGAATAATTTTAGACAATTTTGGTCTAAACTATTCTTTTCTTTTTGTAGGGACACTTTTATTTATAATTCTATTTTTTTTGCTAAATTTATTTACATATAACAAAACCTAAATTTAATGTTCAAAAAAATTTTATTTTTTTTAATAATTGCCAGCAATGTTTTTTCTCAAGAAAAAGAAGTAATAATAAAATTTAATCATTTATTTAAAAATGATTTAATTCAAACTAATGTTAATTTTATATACGAAAACACAGAAAATACTTTTAATATTTCATTTAACAGAATTGAATTTTATATTCATTTAATTAGTTTAAATGATAACTCTGGAAATTCAATATATAATTTTGATAATTCTTCATATTTATTAGTTAATAAAAATGAGAATACATATTCTTTAGGATATAAAGATGTTAGTTTTATAGATAATATTTCATTAAACTTTGGTGTTGGACCTAATTTAAATCATGAAGATCCTACTATCTGGGAGTTAGATCACCCATTGGCTCCTCAAAATCCAAGTATGCACTGGGGCTGGACTGCAGGATATATTTTTCTAGCATTAGAAGGTTATATAAATGATTCCTTAAACTTTCAATATCATTCCGTTAGTGATGAATATTATAATATGTTAAATACATTTTTTATTACCAGTGAAACTCCAAATGAAATCATATTTGAAATTAATATTAATTATGATAAAATGATAGAAAATCATAATTGTTCAGAGATAATTGAAAATAGCTGCTTAAATATACATTCTGGTGGAAACTTTCATGGTTACAATTACCAAAATAGTATTATAATGAATAATATTAATTTAAATAATGTGTTTTCCCAAAATAATGAGTTATTATTTTCTAAAATTTTAAAATCTACCCCAAAAATTTTTCCTAATCCATTTAATAACTCTTTGAATATTAAAGTAAAAAGTCCATCAATTCTAAAAGTATATGATTTTAATTCAAATTTAATTATTGAAAAAAATCTTTTTCTAAACCACAATTTTATTGATTTTTCAAAACTTAATTCAGGAAATTATATATTTCTTTTAAGTGATAAAGAGGATACTAAGAGTATTAATATTTTAAAATTAGATTAGTTCATAATGAAATTTTTGAATTTAATTTTATTATCATTATTGATATTATCATGCAAAAAAAATGTTTTTGAACACAATAATTTTATAGATATACCCAATAATTTCCCTCTACCTGTAATTCCAGAATCAAATCAACTTAACCAAAGTAGAATAAATTTAGGTAAAATGTTATTTTATGATCCTATTTTATCAATTGATTCCTCTATATCCTGTAATTCATGTCATAAACAAGAATTTGCTTTCTCAGATAACAAGTCAATTTCTCCTGGAGTTAAAAGTAGATTTGGTAGCAGAAATACCATGAGTTTAGCAAATGTTGTTTATTATGACGCATTTCAAAGAGAAGGGGGAGTAAAATCATTAGAGATGCAAGTTTTAGTTCCAATAGAAGAACACAATGAAATGGGCTTCAATATTATTTTAGCCTCTGAAAGAATGTTATTACATGATAAATACGTGGAATTAAGTCAAATTGCATATAATCGAAATCCTGATCCCTATGTAATTACTAGATCTATTGCAAGTTTTGAGAGAACTTTAATAAGTGGGAATTCTGATTTTGACAAAAATAATTTAACCTTGGATCAAAAAAATGGAAAAAACTTATTTTTTAGTAACAAATTAAAATGTAGCGAATGTCATAGCGGTTTTTTATTTACTAATCAAAATTTTGAAAATAATGGTCTTTATGAGATTTACAATGATTTTGGTAGATACAATCTTACAAATCAAGTGAAAGACATTGGTAAATTCAAGGTTCCTAGTTTGAGAAATATTGAATTAACTGAGCCATATATGCATGATGGATCAATACTTACATTAGAGGATGTAATAACTCATTACTCTAAAGGAGGAAATTATCATATAAATAAAAGTGAACATATAAAAGGTTTTAAAATTAGTCATAAAGAAAAGGAAGATCTAATAAAATTTCTAGAGTCTTTAACTGATTATGAATTTGTTTCAAATAATGAGTTTAAAAACTTTTAAATTATATTGATATCTAGTTGATAGCCTTTATAAAATCTTATTGAAGCATGAATATCATCAAATAATTTTCTATCATTATCCAAAAATTTACAATGTTTTCTATAGGATTCAATGAAACTTTCATGAAAATTTGAAATTTTTCTTTTTCTTATTTCTAATGCTTGAGCAGAGGTTAATAGTTCAATCGAAAGAATTTTTTCTAAATTCATGATTATTTCAAATAATTTTACGGCAGAATTTGCCCCCATACTTACATGGTCTTCTTGACCATTTGAGGTCACAATTGAATCAATTGAACAGGGAGTACATAACATTTTATTCTTTGATACCAGGCTTGCAGCAGTATATTGAGGTATCATTAAACCAGAATTTATTCCCGAATTAATAATCAGATACTCTGGAAGTCCTCTTTTTCCTGATATTAATTGAAAAATTCTTCTTTCTGAGATATTTCCTAATTCATGCATAGCAATTGACAGATAATCTAGAGCCATTGCTAGTGGTTGTGCATGGAAATTTCCCCCGGAAATAATTTTATCTTTTTGAACAAAAATATTAGGATTGTCGGTTACAGAATTTATTTCTTTAGTGAATATCTCTGAAACATGAGTTATAACATCTTTGGATGCCCCATGAACTTGAGGAATACATCTAAATGAATATGGATCCTGAACATAGTTTTTTTTTCTTTTTAAAATATTTATACCTTTAAAAAAACTCTTTATTCTAGTTGCTGTTAGTAATTGGCCATTATGAGGTCTAATTCTTTGAATATCATCATCAAACGGTTCTAAAGAACAATCAAATGCATCAATGGAAATTGACGAAACTAAGTCAAAAAAATAAGATATTTTCTTTGATTGTATCAAAATCCAAACTCCAAATGCAGAAATAAACTGAGTTCCATTGATTAGAGCCAAACCTTCTTTAGATTTTAAATTTATTTTATGCCAATCAAAAATACTTAAAAACTTTTCAGATGAAATTATACTTTCATTATAATAAACATCACCTAAACCTATTAATGGAAGTGATAAATGAGCAAGTGGAACTAAATCACCTGATGCTCCAAGTGAACCTTCATTATAAATTACAGGTATGATATTATTATTATACATATCAACCAGTCTTTGAATGGTATCTAATTTGATACCTGAATTACCATGACTTAAAGACTTTATCTTTAGAATCATCATTATTTTAACAATTATCTTAGGAGTTTTTTTACCTGTCCCACAAGCATGAGATAAAATTAAATTCTCTTGAAGTCTACTGAGTTTTGATTTAGAAATATTTTGATTACATAAAGATCCAAAACCAGTGTTGATCCCGTAAAATAGTTTATTTGAATTGGAAATTTTTTTATCAAGATAATCTCTGCTTGAAGAAATTTTATTTTTAATATTTTCTGACAAATCAATTTTTTTATTTTTATCAATTATATCAAAAATTGAATTTATTGTAATTTTTTCTTCGGTAATTATATATCTATCCATTGTTCTTATTTATTTCAATTATCGTAGATAAGAATTTATTTTTGTTAACATTTTGTTGATTACCATTTCTCATATCTTTTATTACAATATCATTATTTTTCAACTCATTATCTCCAATAAAAATAATAAATGGTATGTTTTTTTTGTTAGCAAAACTCAATTGTTTTGATAATTTAATATTATCTGGAAAAATTTCACATGAAATATTATTTTCTCTCAAAATTGAAGCATACTTGAGTGATTCATTTAAAAAATTATCTCCGAAATTTAAAAAAAGAAAGTTAGAACTATGTGTTAGAATTTTTGGAAACAGATTTAATTCTTCCATAACCAAATATATTCTATCTAAGCCAAAGGAAATTCCAACTCCTGAAATATTTTTTAAGCCAAATTTTTCAGTTAAATTATCATATCTTCCTCCACCCCCAATGCTACCAATATTAACATTATTACATACAACCTCTAAAATAGTTCCGGTATAATATGAAAGACCTCTAGCTAATTTAATATCAAAATCTATATTTTTAATGCCATTTAAATTTGAAAATATGTACTCAACCTCATTTATACCCTCCATACCAACATTGATATTTGAAAAAATATTTTTGAAAAATAAAATTTTATCTTGAAAAGAACTTTCTCTAAAATCAAAAAGTCTTTTAAGTTTAATTATTGATAATTTTGAAAAACCTTTATTGAATAATTCATCTTGAACCTTTTCAAATGAATATCTATCTAACTTATCAATTGCAATTGTTAAATCATTAAACTTGTCACTTTCTCCTACATGTTCACATATTCCCAATAATATCTTACGGTTATTTAATTTAATAGTGATTGGTAGATTTAAATTTTTAAAAACACTAGTATATAGTTGTATTAGTTCAATTTCCAATAGCAGCGATTTTGATCCAATTATATCAGCATCACATTGTAAAAACTCTGTAAATCTTCCTTTTTGTGGACGATCAGCTCTCCATACATTTTGAATTTGAAATCTTTTTAAAGGAAATACAATATTGTTTTGATTCATGGCAACATATCTAGCCAGGGGAATTGTCAAATCATATCTTAAAGCTTTTTTTGATATTTTACTCAAAAGATTTTTATAGTTAGTTTTATTATCAATTGATATATTTTTTAAATAATCACCTGAATTAATAATTTTAAAAATCAATCTATCTCCTTCCTCACCATAGCTTTCAGATAAAGTCGAAAGATTTTCTATTGCTGGGGTGTTTATCTGCTCAAAAGAGTATAATTCAAAATTAGATCTTATAATATTAATTATATATTCTCTCTTTTTAATTTCAATGGAATTAAAATCTCTAGTTCCTTTAATTAATTTTGGTTTAATTATCATATTAACTTCTTAATTAAATATCTTGTAATATTTTCTTACAAATCCTGTTTACTATTGAAGGGCCCTGATAAATAAAACCAGTATAAATTTGAACTAAATCAGCACCACTTTTTAATTTCTCTAATGCATCAGACTCATTATTTATTCCACCAACCCCAATTATTTTTATATTTCCATTAGTTTTATCTTTAATATATTTGATTATTTTGTTAGATAAGTCTTTAATTGGATATCCGCTCAATCCGCCATTTCCAATTTGATTTAATTTTTTATTACTTGTCTTTAAATTGTCTCTGCTAATTGTTGTATTTGTTGCAATAATTCCATCAATTTTAACATCATTAACAATTTCAATTATATCATCTAACTGACTAAAATTTAAATCTGGTGAAATTTTAACTAAAATTGGCTTTTTTATTGTTTTTTTATTGCTTTCTTCCTTTAAAAGTGATAATAATTTTTTCAATGGTCTCTTATCTTGAAGATCTCTTAATCCTGGGGTATTTGGTGAACTAACATTTACGACAAAATAATCTACGTAGTCAAATAACTTATTAAATAATATCAAATAATCTTCATAAGTACTTTCATTATTTGTAGACTTATTTTTTCCAATATTCCCGCCAATTACAATTTTTGTTTTCTTTTTTTTTAATCTATTAATTATAGTATCTACACCCTCATTATTAAAACCCATCCTATTTATCAAAGCATTATCTTTTTTTAATCTAAATAATCTTGGTTTAATATTTCCCTCTTGGGAAAGAGGAGTTACAGTTCCTATCTCAATAAAACCAAACCCAAAATCTGATAACTGATTGAAACAACTTGCATCTTTATCAAATCCTGCAGCAAGTCCTACAGGGTTTTTAAAATTAATACCAAATAAATTTCTATGTAATCTTTTATCTTCTATAGTATATATTTTTTTTACTATCCAAGATATAAGAAAAAAAGAATTAGAAAATCTAATGAAACTTAGAACAAAATTGTGGATTTTTTCTGCTTCAAAAAGAAATAAGAAAGGTAGAATTATTTTTTTATACATTACAAAAATTTAAACAAAAATATTTATAAATTAACATTAATATTACTAATTTAAGTTTAATATTTAAAAAAAAATCATTAGTTGAAAAATTTAACATTTTTATAATACTTTTATTTCAATATAATTAATTAGAGTAAAATCTAATGTCAAAATTTAAATTTAATAAATTTAATTATACATCTTTTTAAAGAAGAGTCAATAATTTTGACTGGAAAAAATGACTTGGATAATTATTTATGAATCAATTTATTGAAAATAAATAAAAATAAAAAAAATTGAGGTAAGTTCAACTAATATTTTAATTCAAAATTTGAATTGATTTATATGAATAGTTTCTTACTTGAAAATTTCCTAATCCATTTTCTAATTGAGAGACGTTTGAAATTAAATTACCATTCAATGGAAATGGTGGAGCAGCACCAATATCTTGAGTTTCAGTCATTAAAGTATACAAATTAAAATAATAAAAATATGTTTGTTCAGAAATTGAAGATAAAACAACAGTAACTTCAGATCCAATATCAATTGGTTCATCATTGACTATAAAGTTTAATTCTTGTCCATTTATGTATCTATCTTGAAAAATAGAGCTCCATTTAGTACCTGGATTTAAAGTAAATAAGTCTTCACTATCAACTAATACATCCAAACAATAATAGTTTTCTTGACTTGGAGGATCATTAAATATTATTTTTACATAATAGCCTTCTTCTTGAAAAGTAGAAGAAGTTTCTTCATAATAATAGTATATCGAATCAATTAATGGAACTTCTATAAAATTGTCTGTAGCGGTCCAACTTCCAGCATCTCCATCAATTTCTGCTAAAATATTTATTTTGAAGATTAACTGATCATTGTAAAATATTGGTTGATCAGTTGAATAAAAACCTGCGGAATCAGGATCCTCGAATAATAGTATATTATCGTTAATTGTGACTGTAGCATTTGATATTCTTGATGGATCACTTTCATCATAATATTGACTAGATTTAGTTAAAAAGATACTAGCGTACCCCATATTAGTTTCACTATCAAAATTTAAATATGATTCTGAAACTAATCTGGGATTAGCATCGTCAATATTTACCTTTACTTCAGTTTCACATGATAAAAGAAACAATGAAATTATCATAAATAAATTAATTATATTTTTCATCAAAATTTAAAATTATAAGTTAAACTTGGAACAATTGGATATATAGATAGCTGAACTGGGGTATTTCGAGATAAATTATTTTCGTCACTTTTAAAATATAAGGCAGATGCATTTCTTCTATTATATAAATTATATATACTAAATACCCATTCTCTGGTATCATTTTCCTTTGGTCTATAAGTAGCTGAAAAATCTAACCTATGGTAGTTAGGAAGTCTTTGTTGATTTCTAGAACCAGTAAATTCAGGGACACTAATTCCCTCAAATTGATATTTAGCAACAGGATAATTTGTAGGAATTCCAGTTATAAAAACAAAACTTGATGAAAAATTCCATTTTTTGTTTAATTCAAAAATTGTAACTATTGAAAAATCATGTGTTTTGTCCTGAGGATTAGGATACCAATTACTAAAATTTATTCCAGGCTCATCAATACTACCAGATATTAAACTTTCAGTTCTTGCTAATGTGTATGAAATCCATCCTTTAAGTTTTCCAATTTTCTTTTCTAACATAAATTCAAAACCATATGCTCTACCTTTTCCATATAAAATTTCAGTTTCTAAATGATTGTTAAAATCTAAATCAGCAGCATCAACATAGTCTATCACATTTTTTAATTTTTTGTAATATAGTTCGACTGAAAGTTCAAATTTATTTGACAAGGGACTTGCAAAGTATCCAATTGCATATTGATTAGCAATTAGTGGTTTAATAAATGGCCCAGAAGGAGCCCAAATATCAACTGGAGTTGGTGAACTTGCATTTGTTATCAAGTGTAAATACTGAGAAATTCTTTGAAAACTTAATTTAAGTGAATTAGATTCATTAATTTGAAATCTTAATGAAATCCTCGGCTCAAAATTATGGAAAGAGGAAATTACCTCATTTTGACTGTAAATTAATGAATCAGTTGAAGTCCCATTTATATATTGACCAAGATATGAATTATAAACTATTGGACTAGTTTCATAATTCAAAATGGTATCTTGACCTAATCTGTAAAATGAAGAAAATCGAATTCCTGATTGAAACAATATTCTATTTGAAATTTCCCATTCGTCTTGAATAAAAATGGAGGTCTCAAACGAATACTTATTTCTCATTTCAAATTCAACAATTGCAGAGGTATCAGATGCAGGTTTAATTATTCCTGGTTCAAAATGATAGGTAGATAGTGAAAATCCACCTTCAAAATTATGTTTTGAATTATGATAGTATGAAATTTTATAACTAAGTTGTTGATTTCTAATCTTTGATATCCAATCAAACTCAGACCCCTGAGGTAAAATAGAAATTAAATAATCATAATCATTAAAATTATATGTAAAATTTGATAAAGTTTTATCATTAAATAAATGTAACCACCTGAGATTTAGTGTAGAATTACCCCAAGAACTTGCAAATAAATTTCCAAATTTAAATGCATCTCTACCTAGATAAGAAGATATAAAAATTCTATCTTTTTTTCCTATCCAAGAATTTAATTTTAAATTTAAATCATAAAAATAAAGAGTATTATTTGAAATTGCTGAATCTTTAGATAAAGCTAGGAAAAGGTCGCCGTAAGATCTTCTTCCAGCAACCATAAAAGAACTTCTATCCCACATTGGTCCTTCCACCATTAATCTACTTGAAATTAATCCAATCCCCCCTGAAGTTTCATAAAATTTAGAATTTCCTTCTTTTTGTCTTACATCCAAAACAGAGGAGACTCTAGAACCATATTTGGCAGGTATTCCTCCTTTATATAATTTCATATCTTTGATTGCGTCAGAATTAAATACTGAAACAAAACCAAATAAGTGAGAGGAATTATATAAAGTCATTTCGTCAAGCAAAACTAGGTTTTGATCTACCGCCCCACCTCTTACATTAAAACCATTAGCCCCCTCTCCAATACTTGTTACTCCTGGCAATAATTGGATACTTTTTAAAATATCGACTTCTCCAGCTACAACAGCCATTTTTTTAATTGATTTGGAATCTAAATTATTGACACTCATTTCAATAGATCTTGATTTATTCATAGAATTATCCTCAAGTATAATCTCATCAATTTGTTGAGATAATAAGTCAAGTTCAACATCAAGTCTCATATCTTTGGTTAAATTGATAACAAATATAGCTTCGCTATAACCTATGAAAGAAAAAGAAATACTGTGATTTCCTGCTGGTAAATCCATTGAATAAAAACCATATGTATTTGACGACACACCAATAAATAAATCCTTACAGGTAATATTTGCACCTATTAATTCTTCAGCTGATTTTTTTTCTCTAACAAAACCACTTATAGTATAGTATTCTTGAGAGAAAGTAGTTATTGGAATTACAAAAAATAAAAGGTTTAATAAAAATTTCATATTAATTAAAAATAATTTCCATTATTGTTGGAACCGTTTCTAGGAATATATTTTTTTGATTTTTTATTTTGTTTATTCTGGTCACCAAAATTGTAATTAAAACTTAAAGAAAAAAATCTTGACAATCTATCATAAATAACTGACTCGTCAAAATTAGAGGCAATACCTCTATATCCAAAAAATCTTGTATTAAAAATATCACTAACTCTGAAAATAAATTTTCCTTTGTCATTAAGAATAGACTTACTATATGCTAAATCAGAACTATACATTGTCATTAAACGACCTTGAGTAGTATTTGCAGCTGGACTAACAAAACCAGATAATTGAATTTTATGATTTTTTTTCTTCCAACTTAAATTATAATTAGATCTCATTCCAAAAAAAGAGTTATTGAATTCAGATGTCAAATTAGATGCATCAATTTTTGAATAGTATATATTTGAACTAATCATAAAATTAATAGAATTAAAAAATTTTTTTGAAACCATTATTTCAAAGCCAATATCTATTTTATCATTTAAATTTTGCCATGAAATAGTAGTAACATTATTTGAGTCTACAGATACAAATCTTTGTTGTACATCCTTAATATCTTTAACATAAATTGAAGTCGTAAAAGTAGACCCTCTTTTGAATTTTTGGTAACCAATCTCATAGGAATTTACAAATTCAGGTTTCAAAAAAGGGTTACCCATTCTTAATGTATAAGGATCAGAATAAGAGGGAAAAGGATTGAGATTCCAAAATTTAGGTCTGTTAACTCTTCTGGTATAACTTGATTGAACTGAAGAATATTCATCCAAACTATAATTTAAAAATAGGCTAGGATAAATTTTGAAGTAATTTGATTTATAATTTGAATCATCATCAATCAAGAAAGACTGAACATAAGCTTGTTCAGGACGAATACCAATCATCATTGACCAAGGGGTTATTTTTTTTGAAAAAGTTAAATATGATGACAAAATAATGTCTTGAAAATTAAAATGATTAAATAAATTACTGTTATCAACTAAAATTGCCTGATTTATTCCATTTATTTCTGTGGAATCTAAAAAAATATTTTGATTCATTTCTCTGAACCTGTAACCTATTCCAAACTCAAGTTTAAAAATTTCTTCGTCGCCAAAAATAAAATCAATCCTTGATTCGATTTGATTATTTTTCCTGTTGGTAGATATTTGAGTAATTGAATCATTAGTATTCAAAATTAATTGATCATAAAAAATATCAGAACGATTGTTTATATTTTCGGATATGTCTAATAATCCGTCCATTTTGAGGCTGTTTTTCCACTTTTTATTAAAATTTAAATCAATATTCCAATTATTTCTTTCAGAC
Source organism: Flavobacteriales bacterium (assembly GCA_002692065.1). Taxonomy (GTDB): domain Bacteria; phylum Bacteroidota; class Bacteroidia; order Flavobacteriales; family UBA7430. The sequence goes on from NZJX01000016.1 coordinate 84,252, forward strand.
TTTGTATTTGTTATTCTGTAATATATAATCTGGTCTGAAAATGTCGTTTCATCATAAAAAATTGTATCAGGTTCATCACTATTGAATATATTATATTTTCCTTGTAATGTGATATTTAAAGTTTCATTTGGATTTAGATCAAACCCAGATTTGAAAGTATGAGAAAATTCATTTTCTTCTCCCCATCTATCTTGTATTAAATTAAATGTGTCGTTCTCGAAATATGTTTCTTTTTTTCTTTCAACTATATAACTTGAGAATTGATCTAATAAAGTATATGAAACAAAAATATTTGATTTTTTTGTCCTTCTATTTATTAATGAAGTGAAATTTGTTCTATATGGATAAGAGAACGATGAATTTAAATTTCCATTCAATCCAATTTTTTTATTTTTTTTAAGTATAACATTAATAATACCAGCCATTCCTTCAGGACTATATTTAGCAGATGGATTTGTTATTAATTCTATTGATTCAATCATTGCTGCTGGAATAGTTTCAAGTAACTCAGATGATGTTAATAAAGATGGCTTGCCATCAACAAAAAGTCTAACCTGATCTGATCCTCTTAAACTTAAGTTACCATCCATGTCAACTTCAACTGAAGGTAATCTTTCCATAAGTTCAGCTGCAGTTCCACCAGATGAGGTAATATCTTGACCAACATTAAAAATTTTTTTATCTATCCCTTGGACCATCAAAGGTTTTTCATCAACTAACTCAATTTCATCTAGTTTTTGAGAAGACTTATTTAAATAGAATACTCCAATATCAGTAAAAACATTATCATTAATCTTTATTATTTTTTTTTTGTTTAAATCTGTAAAGTTTATAATATTTGGATCATAACCAATATATTCTATCCTTAACCTAAAATTATTTTCATTAATATTAATTATTTTGAAAATACCATCAATGTCAGATATACTTCCATCAATTATTCTGTCATCAATATTTGATAATAAACTAACACTTGCAAAAGATAATTTTTCAGACGATTCAGCATCTAATATTAAGCCAGTCAAATTGATTTTTTCTTGAGAGAATGATAAAAAAGGAATAATAAATAAGAAAATTAGATTTCGCATTTCAAAAATATTTGCAAAGATATATAATATATAATATATAA
>NZJX01000017.1 GCA_002692065.1 Flavobacteriales bacterium
TATGAAAAGCTCCCAATTTCAATGGTATTTCCAATCCACTCTTCAGTAATGTTACAATCGGCAAATAAATGTAAACTATAACATCCATCGGGTATGCATACCCCAATATTAAAATTTTCTTCAGTAATATGCTCAAAAGCAATCTCACCATTATTTATTTGAAAAAACATAGTATTTCCAATGATAGAATCATAGCTGACGTGAATTGTTTGATAGTCTTCTGTACAATATAAACAGGAACCGTCGTCTATTGTAATTTCTGAGCCTAAGTAATTTAACGCTGACGAATCTGTACAACCAATACAGTTGAAATCGCACAACATGGAATTATTTAGAGTAACCTCAGAGTCAAAGTTGCATGCAGTTGAGTCTTTACAACCTACTATATATTCACATGACAAATCATCTGCACCTGCATTTGGGTTATAATTTTCTGCTATAGGATCTGTACAGCCATAACTCGGGGCACTGTCAAAAGCACAATCGTTGTTAATACATCTTACAGCTCTTACCAGTGCAGGATTACTTTTTGTCCATTCTAAAGGGAGTGGCCCAACCGGTTCGCCATTTGAATTTGTGGCGGACGGAGATAAAGACCAAGCTTTACTCGTGTTATTGCCCTGTGTGGAGCTCCAGTGTAATGCATTATTGAAAGGCTGTCCACCATGAATCTCCATCATTGAATCAATGAGATTTATGTTTAGCATGACTTCATGCAATTCATTTTTAGAGGGTAGGAACCAATCAGAGAAGCCTCCATTATTGCTATTGAAGCAGAGGTTGCCTGCATAATGGTTGTCGTTGTCTGCAGCCAAGCTATTTGTGTTAAATTGGCCAGCTCCAATAAATGTTCCTTCTGTACCGGGATTGCCAAACCAGTGGACACCCCATTCTGACATCAAAGAGTCGTCATATCCCCAATCAAAGCTGGCTTCAAGGTATGAGGTGTCTATAATTAAACCGTGACCGGAAGAATCTTGATAAAAGATGATGCCCCCTTGGTAAAAGTCTCCCACAGTTTGAGCACACAGAAATACAGGGTGAAATAGTAATGAAATAAGAAGATTTCTGAATTTGGTCATTATTATGATTTAAAAAATAAACCATAAAGTTAAAAATTCCATTGTTTTTCAATGACCCCATTGTCGTAAATGTAAAATAAAAGAACACCTTTCTCATGTTCTTTTTGCTCTCTTCCGAGTACATCAATCATTTTAACTAAAGAAGGTTCTTGAGATTTTATTTCACTTATACTGACATTGTCTTCTGATTCACATACAATAATATTATTGCTGCTCTCAGGTGCATCGTTAACATTGTCTTCATCTACCAAAGTTGTCCCCGATTCTGTTTGAATTTTGTACCCACCAAGTTCTTCTGGGAACATTAATTGAGTGTTAACTATGAAATCGAAACTGTCATTTTCATAGGCGTTGATTTGAGTAATTTGACTGTATCCAATTTGCATTTCTATTGATTGGTCATAACTTCCATTTCTGTATACATCCAGAGAACTGTATGGCCACCCATATCCAAATTCATTCATAAGTTCTACAGTTATTTTCTCACAAATATTTGGATCATATGGCTCACAAGCATATATTCCTGAATATCCAGTTGGTGAGTTGTTGGAATTTCCAGTCCATTGTACAATAACTTGACCTTCTCCATCGGTCAATTTATAAGAGTTGTAACTGCCTGAAGGACCATTAGCAAAATATAAAAGATCTACAATATCATTCTGATCCACACCAAATTGATAGATAAATTCTTGACTACCTTCGGAGACTGTTATTGTTTCTAAAAGTGTGTTATTGATAACTATGCCTAAAGCATCGCCACTCCAACCTTCTTCAATAGAGCATGTTAATTCTAATGTCCAAAGATCACATGATCCTGCCTGGATTTCTTCAAACTTTGGCGTAATCACAGCATCTATTACATGTATCACTCCATTGTATGCAACAAGATCGGTCACAATTATCTCAACTGTATTTTCTTGTCCAACTACAGAAATGGAATTTTCATTTACAATGAATTGTAGAGATTCGCCGTCTAAATTTGTTGCTATATTAAATGATAAGTTTGAACTTAAAAGTGGTTCACTATAGCCATCATAACAATATTCATCTATTTCATATGGGAAATTGTAATCATCGACACATCCATTTACGANATGTTGATTTATTATATTNGAAAGAAATTGNGANTCAATTAGATCATATANAGTCCAACCCATTTCCTCTACAAAAAGTTCAAAAGCTTCATCTGTTGGTGCAAATANTGTCCATGGACCNGGNCCGTCGGGTATTCCAGAGCCATCATTATCAAGTATNACTAGAGAAGAAAGTTCGTCATCTAAACCTAAAGCTAATATAGCTTCTTCGAATATTTCATGATTNGGNCTATCAGTAATTATTTGCATNACANTAGCTTCNGGGCTACTNCTTGGTGCNAGNCATTGATCNATGANATGAATNACTCCGTTGTAGGCTGTGTAATTTGAATTTACGATTTGTGCATTNTCNACAAGAAAACCTGATTCATTTTCTGTGATGGTNAGTTCTTGACCTTGAGCAGAAGTTAGCATTAGTCCATCGTATAAATCGTCTTCAAAGTAAAGACCTTCAGCAATATGATACTCTAGTATTTCTACAAAATTGGGCAAATCAAAGATGCCAAACTGACCTATACTTAATACATTAAGTATATCGGCTACGGCGTCATCATTTGGAACAAAAATTGTGTAAGGTCCGTCGGCATTAAGGTATGATGGAGTGTATAATTGAAATGCATATTGTGATTGCCATATAGAAACACTGTCTACAGTACTTAATTCTGCAAATAAATCTTCAAGGACAAAGGCATCAGAGTTGATAGTTAAACTCATCCCTGCTTCTGCATCAAATCCATAACTGCTATCAAAATTATAGATTCCCGGTGTATCAAATTCTATAATTCCCATACAGACACCTTCAGGTGTTCCTGTGAAATCTTCAAGAAAATATTCCACCGGATTGTTAAAATAATCTCCAGTGATACTGTTGTTAATACCATTTAAATTGTGAATACCTTCTATGTTTATAAAGGCAACTGATTCTCCTGGTATAATAACTAATTCTGAGGGTACAAATTCAAAATTATTTAGTATAACGATATGGTCAGCTTCACATTGAGAAAAAGATGTTCCTCTAATTAAAAATATTAAGCCCAATAGTAGTGTTGTTTTTTTCATTCTATAGTTTACTTTATAAATATTATGCAAATATAGGTTAGTATAATGAAATGAAAAATGATTTTCAAACACTATGCCATATTACAAATGTTCTAGATTCTGTGGCATTAATTTAACTACTATAAGAAATGAAAAAGGTCAAGTTATTTTTTAAAATAACCCGACCAATAAGGCTCCCCTTGTAGGTTCTCGTTCGAACCGCTTTTGGAAAGATCTTAAGAAGTTTAGGGAATGAAAAGTTCCTTGATTTAGAAAAGAATTCCGTAATAGAAGTAATATCGTATATTGTAAGAATTATGAGAAGTTATTTTTTTATTCTGGTTCTAATTTGCTTTAATACTTCTTGTATTGATAATTTGAGTGTTGACGACATTCTTAGAAAGTCCCAAAATAAATTTGACAATTTGGAGTGCTTAAAGGTTGAATCATCAATGAAATTCAAGTGGTTAACCCACAAAGACACCTCTATGTATGTAAAGAAAATTAGTTGGATGAAAAACAAAACAGATACTTTGCGAGGCGTAGATGTGATTTCAGTTGACTCATATATTAACGATAAGCCTTCTTACAATATAAAGTTTTATAGAACAACTTCAGATAGTGTTATTAATTATTTCATAAACCTAAAAGATAGCTCAGTTGCAACTGTAGATTACATAAACTGGCAAGATAAGAGCCTCGGTTTGTTTGATTTTGAGCTTAATTCTTATCTAGATAATGATACAATCGTCAAAATTAGATTAAATGACACTTTAATAAATAATCAAGAGTGTTTTCAAGTCCAAATGATATATTTGGATACAGAAGAAGAAAAAAACAATTGGAGTAAACTATATATTAATAAAGAAAACCTATTATTAGTTAGCTCAGAAAGTCACGTATTTTTGACTGAATACAATGATTTTCAATACATAAATTTGAATGTGAATATATTGTCAAATAATCTAGATAAAATTGAATCAGAATTTGACAACTTTACTCTCCCAGAGGGATTTAATTATGAGCAAAATGAAGAAGAGTGGGTGGCGCCAGAATCTATTGAAATAGGGACTTATTTACCAGACATCAAAGGACTTTTATTAGATGAAGACACTGTTAACTTGAGAAATTATTTTGGGAAAGTATTGATTTTAGACTTTTGGTATATTGGATGTTATTGGTGCATAAAGGCGATGCCATATTTAGAAAAAATAAAGGAACATTATGGTGATCAAATTCAAATTATAGGTGTCAATCCCTATGATGGCGATAATTTAGATTACTTAAAAGAATTTATAGAATTTAAACAAATTACTTATCCAACAATTTGTGTTGATTCTAGCGTTCCTAGAGACTCATTTAACATTTATGGTTATCCACACTTATTATTTGTTAATAGTATGGGATACATTGCTGATGCTGAATCTGGTTTTAGAGACTCGTTAGATTTTTATCTAATGCCCACAATAGATAGTTTGTTAAACATTGAATAATAACCTGACCTATAAGGCTCCCCTTATTGGTATCTAATCTAAGATTCTGTATTTTCCCGTCATGTTTCTAATATTATCAACATGCCGCCTATGATAATCTATATTTGCACCATTCTTTACAGCTTGTTTTAATATGTCAACTACTGTTTTTTTACTTTTATAAGGAGTCGGAGGGTTATAGTCTTTTATTGTATTTAAGGCTTCTAAAATTCTATTGGGCTTAACAATAAATGTACCCTCTGGCACATAATTAATATCTTTTAATTCGCAATCGCCGTAAAATACTATTATTGAAAAGAATGGAATTTTCAATTTCAACTTTAGCTAATTTAAAACGACTGTGAGCGTGTCTTAAAAATATAATACCTAATACAGGAAAGCTGTATTCAGTAGCAGTTAGTTTACTATTCGCTCTTAGCTCATCTGCTGCTTCCCACAATTTTGTTTCTAAATTTATACCATTAGTTTCCATAGTCAACTAATTTAATAAAATTAAAATAATTCAAAATATAGTTATAAAAATTTACTGCCAATTTATTGCCACTAAATTAGATCAAATTGAACTATTTCGAATAATTTAATATATTTGAAAAATCTTTATACCATAAAAAAAGCACCTACATCTAAGCAAGTGCTTTGTTTTTCAAGCTCCCCCTCTTGGGCTCGAACCAAGGACCCTCTGATTAACAGTCAGATGCTCTAACCAGCTGAGCTAAGGAGGAATGAGGTTGGCAAATATAAAAAAAAAAATAAACTTTTTACCAAAAAAAAATTTGAATACAATATAATGTATCTGGAAGTTTATTTTTTCTGAATTTTTCTGATAATTGTTGTACTATCAATTTCAATTTCTAATATGTATATTCCAGAATTAAATTTAGATAAATCAACTTTTTCATTAACATTTTTCTGATCAAAAATAATTTCTTTCATTTTTCGTCCTGAAGAATCAAAAATTTTAAGTACTGAATTCTCTTTATTTCTGAGAATGAAATTTATATTAACTATTCCTGAAGTTGGATTAGGGTATATATTAATATTTTCATAAAATAAATCCTCTAACCCAATATTTATTGAATTAATAAGAGTATCTGAAAATAATGAACAACCAAATTGATCAGTAATATTTACTCCATAAACTCCATTGTCAACAACATTAATTATCTCAGATTGAATATTTGACTGCTCAAATCCAGCAAAATACCAAACATAATTATAATTACTTGAATTTGTATTAAAAGATAATTCTTGATTATTATCATCATAATTCCAAGTTATTGATAAATTGTCATCTAATTCAGAGGATATTCCAAAGTTTATAGATTCTGATAAATTGGTTGCATCTGAAATAATGATTTGATAAGAATCAGACTGTGGTATTGAAGTAACAGTAAAAATATAAGAATTATTGGTAGTATCTATTTGGTAATTTAATCCAAATGATGTTATATCAATAGGTTCTAATCCTCCACTAACATTAATTTCTATAGATCCAAAACCAGCAAAACAAGGTGCATTAAAAACTTCATAAGAAATATCTAAAGGATAATAACAACTACCATTTTCTTCAGTTGCAAGAATATTATAATTTACAGCTTCATTATCTGTGCAACCATAAACTTCAGCTTCATTACAAATATCATCTCCATCAATATCATTTAGACATTCTCCATTACAATCAACATAAGAAACTGCTGGATAAAAACATGTTCCAGAAACATTAGCAAGCGGATTATAATTACATGCCAATTCTTCCATACAACCAGTAATTAAACATGAACCATCATCAACATTTGCTAACTCAAAATAATTGTCAGCTTCTGGGTTTGAACAACCAATATATTCGCATGAATTTAATTCTTGTGTATTAACATCAATCATAGGATCTCCAGTAATTATTCCAGTAAGATTTTCTATTGTTTCGTTATAATTATCAGCAATTGGATCAATACATCCAAATATTACTGGTATGCAACCAGAATTTTCTGTAGCTAAGGAATCATAATTAAACATATTTTCATAAATACATCCATATCTATAACATGATTCATCATCAATTGTTGCCAAAGTATCATAATTATCTGCCCAAGAATAAATACAACCCAATTTAAAACATGAATTATCTTCATCAGTAGCAAACTCATTGAAATTATCAGCCCAAACTGATGTACAACCAGGAATTTCTGCACCATCGCAAATATTATCATTATCATTATCTCCGTCAATTACGAAACCAGATCCATCATTAGATCCAATCTCAGAACAATAGTTACAACCTAATGCGTAATTACATAAACTACTATCTGAATCTAAATTAGGTTGAGAATTATAATTACAAGCAATTGGATCGGTACATCCAGGATCTGACTCATCAGAATCACAAACACCATCGCCATCTTCATCATATGTTATTGACTGACCATTAAGGCAAGTTGAACATTGTCCAAAAGGAATCTCACATGAAGCACTATCAGTTGCAAATTGGTTATAATTACAACCTAAAGGATTAAGACAACCTGGAATTTCAAGTGGTTCGATATTAGAACCTAAGTTGCAGTATCCATCATCATCTTGATCATTATCAATTATAATTCCTGTTCCATTAGTTTCTCCAGAACAAGATTCACATCCAGTTGGGAATAAACAAAGTGAAGAATCAGAATCAATTGTAATATCTGAATTAAAATTACAAGCAAGGGAATTTTTACAACCAAGTATTTCATTTAGATCACAAACTCCATCGTCATCAAAATCTCCATCTAAAACTATTCCAGTTCCATTAGTTTCTCCAGAACAAGATTCACATCCAGTTGGGAAGATACAAAGTGAAGGATCAGAATCAACAGTAATATCTGAATTAAAATTACATGCAAGGGAATCTCTACAACTTGGAGCCAATTCATCTAAATTACAAACCCCATCATCATCAAGATCATTATCAATTATAATTCCTGTTCCATCAATTTCTCCAGAACAAGATTCACATCCAATTGGGAAGATACAAAGTGAAGAATCAGAGTCAATTGTAATATCTGAATTAAAATTACATGCAAGGGAATCTTTACAACCAAGTATTTCATTTAGATCACAAACTCCATCGTCATCAAAGTCTCCATCTAAAACTATTCCAGTTCCATTAGTTTCTCCAGAACAATATGCACAATTATCTAATTCTATAGAGTAATTACATAGAGAACTATCACTATCTGTAGTTATATTTGAATCAAAATTACAAGCAATAGGGTCTGTACAACCAGATATTTCATCAATATTACAAACTCCATCTTGATCAATATCACCATCAATAACAAAACCTAATCCATTATCTTCTCCTGAGCAATAATCACAACCTGTTGCATATGCACATGATCCATCATCAAGAGATGAATTTATTAAGTAATTACATGCTAGATTATCAGTACAACCAGAAATTAATGGAGTTTCACAAGTTCCATTATCAATATTTGGTTGAGTTCCTAGATGCGTAAATGGATCAAGTAATTGATAATAGGAAACCATATCCAAATAATTCCAGTATTCAAGATATGATTCATCAGTACATCCATAAACTGAATTCGAAAGCGGATCGCATCCAACGTCAGATGTTGAATTTATAGTAGCGATAGGATCATAATTTATAACTAATGGATCCATACATCCTTCAACAATACATTGAGAATTATCTTCAAAATTACATGATTCACAGAAATTATTCGCATATTGAACTTTACAACCTATACATGAGTTGTCATCAGAATTTGCTTGAGAATTAAAATTGCTAGCATTTGAATCCATACAACCAAAAATAACATCAACACAACTGTTATCATTAACGTTCGCAGATGAATTATAATTTGAAGCAGAAGTATTTGTACATCCAAATTGGATTAGATTTTGACAAGTGCCATTATCTTCATTTGCAATTTCATCCAATAAAATAATTGAGAAATTAACAGGATCATAATTCCAATATTCAATATATAATGAGTCTGTACATCCTAATATTACCAAATTTAAACAAGAGCCATCATCAGTATTTGCAAGACTGTCATATTCTAAATATTGTGGATTAAAACATCCTAAAATTAAATCTTCACAACTTCCATTGTCAAATGTTGCAATCGGATTGTAATTAAATGAATTTGAATCTGTACAACCAAATATATGTTCTATACAAGAATCATCATTTACATTTGCAGTTGAATCATAGTTTTGTGAAAATATATCTGTACAACCCTCTTGAATTGGGGTCTCACAAGATCCATCATTGGTATTAGCAATTAGAACAGGTAATGAAATTGAAAAATTGAGAGAATCATAATCCCAATATTCAATGTAACTTTGGAAAGTACAGCCTAAAATTACCTCATATAAGCAAGAATTGTCATCAAAATTAGCTTGAGGATCAAAGTTAGATGCTAATATATCTGTACATCCTGATACTATTAGAGTTGCACACGATGTAGGATCAGTATCTAAAGTTGCTTCTTCATTGTATTCTAAATATAAAGAATTCATACATCCATATTCTGCATCTACAATGCATGTACCATTATCAATATTAGCATTTGGATCATAATTAACGGCAGAAATATTTGTGCAACCTGGAAAAACTGGTGTCAAACAAGAAGTTGGATCGCTATCAGATGAAGCATTAGAATTATATTCTAAAAATAAACTATCCAAACATCCAATATATTCACAAGATGAGGAATCTTGAGTTAAAAGACCTTGATCATATAGAATTTGAACAGTAGGAAAAATTATCGGATCAACTGTTTCATCATAATTACTAGCAGTTGAATCAAGACAAACTAAATTCTGAATTTCACTTCTAAATTCAATATCTGTATTGTAAGTACATGGATCAAGATTAACTCCTAAGCTATCAGTGTCAATTTCACCATTTAAATCTATATCTAAACCATGAATATTTGCTAGAGGTTCGAAGTTAGTAACAAATGAAAAATTCCAGGTGCATCCGAACACATCATATGTACAATTGCCTGTAATATTTGCATTTTCATTATAATTATTTGCCATTGGGTCAGTACATCCAATTATATTATACTGACATGTACCATCAAATGAATTTGCATTTGAATCAAAGTTAACAGCATTTGGATTTGTACAACCTAAAATTTCAGGAATACAACTTCCATCGTCATTTGTTGCATAAAAATAATAATTCAATGCTAGAGAATCAGTACATCCATATACAACTGCAAGACATGAACCATCATTAACATTTGCTAATGGATTATAATTAAATGCAAACGGATTCAAGCATCCATCCACTGCTGGAATACAGGAACCATCGTTTTCTTCAGCATTTTCATTATAATTCAATGCAGTCTGATCAGTGCAACCATATATAGGATAAATACAGTTTGACTGAGTATTTGCGAGAGGTTCATAGTTATTAGCTAATGGATCAATACATCCAAGGATTACTTCAATACAATTAGAATTAATATTCGCATTTTCATTGAAGTTAAATGCAGTTGAATCCATACATCCAAATATTTCAGCTACACAAGGGTTTGAAATATCAGATATACTAATTTGATTTACATTTGAAGATGGATTGTAATTAAAGGCAGAAGTATTCATACATCCGAATATGATTTCAGTAAGACATGATCCATCATTAACATTTGCTATTTCAAGAGAATCAATTGAAATTGTGTTATCATTATTATCGTAATTCCAATACTCTAAAAATAAATTATTAGTACAACCATAAACTTTAGGAATACAACTACCATCATCAAATGTAGCATTGATATCAAAATTAAAAGATTCAAAAGATGTACATCCAAGGAAGATACAAGGATCTATAATTGTATTTGGATTATCAATAAAAATTGAATCATAATTATCAGCTAAAGGATTTGTACAACCATAGTATATACAAGATCCATCATCAAAATTCGCATTACCATTATAATTGTCAGCATTTTGATCCATACAACCTTCAGTCAAGTTTACACAATAAAAAACATTATTAGTGTTAATATCAACAAATACGTCTCCAGTTTCATCATTTGGCATCAAATCATAATCATAATCATTATAATTATAGAAACTATTATCTAGACATCCTTCAATAATAGGGTAACAACTTTCATCATCAGTATTTGCATTTTGATTAAAATTGAATGCAAATATATCCGTACAACCGTATTCTAGAGGTTCACAACCAAAATTAATATTTGCGTTTAAATTATGATTAAAAGCAGGGATCCCATCTGCTAGCGTTATATCTTCTCCCGGACCAGTTCCTAAATCATATTGATAATCGTCATCAAAACCGTCAGGACCGTAAAATCCTGTTACATTGTTAAATGAATCAACAAAAGATTCACCATTATCAACACAACCATAAATTTTTGGTATACAAGATTGGTCATCAACATTTGCTAAAATATTATAGTTTATAGCTACAATATCTGTACAACCCTTGATAATTGGGGTTAAACATGATACTGAACTAGTAACATTTGCTAAACTATTATATTCAATATATGTTGAATCACCACATCCTTGAATTATTGGTTCACAAGGATTTGTATCATCATAAAAACCAATTTGGTTTACATTTGCAGTTGGATCAAAATTGAACATTGTTTGATCAGTACAACCAAAAATAATTGGATTTATACAATAACTTGAATCAACTATGTTAGCTATATAACTTGGTAGTGAAATTTGCATTAATAAGGAATCATAAGCCCAATATTCAATAAATGTAGAATCACTGCATCCTGAATATTCGCATTCAACAGAAACCCAATCAGGAAGTCCTTCTTCAATATAATTTGAATTAGGATCATAATTAGAAGCTAGAGAATCTTTACAACCAAATACGGCAACATCCTGACAGAGTGAATTATTTTGAACATTTGTACTCGGATTATATTCTGAGTAGTACCATATTGTACATCCTTCAATTAAGTCAGTTTCGCAGTATACAGAATCATTAAAATTATAAATTTCATTTAAACCATTTAACTCAAATAAACCTGATAATTCGTTAAAACTATAATTATATGACTCTATAAAATTTGGGTCTGTGCAACCAACTACTTTTAAAGTTTGACATTGTGAATTATCAGCAACGTTAAAATATGGTTCATATTCAACATAAATATCAGAAATACAACCTGTATAAAGGCAGGTAGAATTATCAACTGTATATATATAAACTGAATCACTTGATATCTCCCCAAAAGATAAATTTGAGGCAAAATTATCAGCATTATCATCAAAACAAATCCCTTGATTTAAATACATACAACTATCAAAAACAAAGATATTTGCAGACGGGTTATATCCCGAATATGAATCATAAATACAACCGTAGATAATTTGATTTTGACACATTGATGAGTCTGAGACATTATAACTATTGTCCAATCTATCTAGCAAGTAATGCCCCCCTAAATCAGTATATACATATGCATCTAGGTAGGTTGAATCATTACATCCAAATGTAATTTCACTCACGCAGGAACCATCATCAGTGTTAACATCTGACTCAGGGTATGAAACTGATAAATTTATTGAATCATAAACCCAATATTCAAGATATGTAGAGTCCGAACATCCTAAAATTACAGGTATACAAGAACCATCATTAAAGTTTGCATCGACATCATAATTAAAAGCAGATTCATCTGTACAACCTTCAACCTTTAAATTTTCACACAACGATACAACAAAAACACTTGCAAGGGGATTGTATTCTAAATAATTAGTATCTGTACAACCTTCTATTATTTCATAGTAACACTGAGACTGATCATTATCGGTAGCATTTACATTATAATTTATTGCTGATAGATCCAAACAACCATCAACTCGTATAGTTATACATTGGGAGAAATTCATACTATTGGCAAATGGATTATATTCTAAGTAAGTAGAATCAATACATCCTTCTATTATATTTGTATTTGAACACGAACCATCATCAATATTTGCAAGTTCATTATAATTTAAAAATGTATTAATCATACATCCATATATAAATGGTTCGCATGAACCATCATCAATAATTGCTGTTTCATCGTAATTTGATGTAAATGGTAAAGTACAACCAAAATATACACAGGTTTCTGGAGATGAAACATCTGCTTCAGGATCAAAATTATCTGCGTTAGTGTCCATACATCCAACAGTCAATAGTGATCCACATAGTTCAGTTAATGTTATATCAGAATATTGACTAAATATCTCGTAATAATTAATCAAATTTGCTTGTGGATTGTAATTTTCAAATTCTGAATAGTAACAACCAACAACAATTTCATTTGAACAAGAACCATCATTAAGATTTGATGGATTTTCTTTAGGGGAAAGATTATATAAATTTCCAACAAATTGAATATCATAAAACTCAGCATAAATACTATCTGCACATCCTAAAATAATTTCAGTATTACATAAACTTGAATCTGAAATAGTTGCATTTTCATTATATTCTAGATAATTAGGATCAAGACATCCAATTATATTACACATAGAAGAATCACTTACATTTGCCAATGAATTATATGCTGAATCGTCAGTAATTGTACATCCAAAGATAATTTCGTTAATACATTGAGATTGATCACTGGTATTCGGTAAATTAAATAAATTTGATATGGTCAAATTAACTTCATCGTAAAAGTAATATTCTAAATATAATGAATCCATACATCCATATACTTTTTCAACACAAAGACTTGGATCAGATATGTTAGCACTTTGATCAAAATTAAAAGCTTCTATGTCCATACATCCAATTGTAATTGGATCAAAACAAGAACCATTATCTGTATTTGGAGTTAAATTGTTGTGAGTGTAAGGACCATTAATTGTTAACAATTCTTCATTATAGCTGTAATATTCAATATATGTTGAATCCAAACATCCATATATTTGATTAGAATTAAGATCACAAGTATTATCATCAATTGTAGCTACAGGGTTATAATTAGGATACAGTGGAATAATACACCCAAATATTATACAACTTCCATCATTTACGTTTACAATTGATTCAAAATTTACAGCTTGTGGGTTTGGACATCCATAATATAAACATGATCCATCATCAGTATTTACATCCTGTCCATTAACATTTAAGAAAACCCCATTTGGATTTTCATCTGTTACATTGTAATTATCTGCAGAAGGATCGGTACATCCAAACACGAATGGGTAACAAGAATCATCATCAGTATTTACATCAATTGAGGTGTCATTGAAAAATTCACCACTTGGATTTTCATCTGTTACATTGAAATTAAATGCTGAAGAATCGGCACAACCAAATATAAATGGATAGCATGAACCATCATCAGTATTCACATCCTCACCAGGAATTTCAGTTACAATTCCACTTGGATTTTCATCTGTTACATTAAAATTAAACTGAGTTTCATCCAAACAACCATATATTCTTGGTATACATAAAGATGGATCTGAAGTATTAATATTTATACTTGGCGCATTCACTAATGGATTAGATACCCCATCTCCATCATAATCATTAAAGTTATAAGCATCACTGTCCAGACAACCATACTTAACTTCAAAACAAGAACCATTATCTGTATTAACATCAACTAAATTATCATTTGTTAAATCATTTCCAATATTATCATTGTCATAATCATTGAAATTAAATGCAGAGGTTTCTGTACATCCTTGAATTACAGGATAACAAGAACCATCATCTGTATTAACATCAATTCCATTTATGTCTAAAAATTCTCCAGTTGGATTTTCATTTGTTATGTTAAAGTTAAACGCAGATGGATCAAGACATCCATATATAATTGGGTAACATGGATTTATTATTTGCCCATCATCGTCTAAGTCTGGGAAAAAATCTAAATTATTATCAATACCTAAGATATTAGAATTAAAATTATAATTAAATGCTTGCTCGTTATTATTGTCAATATCCCATTGATAATCATCATCTAAATTATCAATGTCTAATGTATCAGAAATATTATTTAATAAATTAGAAAATTGAGTTCCATTATCTATGCATCCAAAAACTTTTAATTGAGTACAATAAGAACTATTGTGTATTAAATAATTTTCATTGTAAGATATATACTGAGGATAAAGACATCCAACTCCACCTTCGCATAAGTCAACATCATGAACATTAGCTTCTGGATATGGAGTATAATTATCTGCTAAACTATTGATACATCCATACTTAAGTGAGTCTTGACATGAACCATCATCAAAATTTGAAGTTATATCATAGTTTTGAATACTATAGTTAACAGAGTCATAAATGTAATATTCTAAAAAGTCAGGATTAGGGCAACCTGGAACTTTAGTTATAAGACAAAAAGTAGAATCAGAAACATTATTAAATATGGAATATTCTAGGAAGGTAGAATCAACACAACCTGTTATGATTGAATCAATACATGAGCCGTCATCAACATTTACAAAAATTTGGTTACCTAAAGTATCAAAATTTACACTTAAACTCATTTGGAGAGAATCATAATCATAATACTGAATGAAATCTGGATTAGAACAACCTTGTATAATTTCATTTTGACAAAGCACATATCCATCAAGTTCCGTATTATATTGATCATAATTTGATAATGTATCAAGAGATAATTCTTGTGCATCATAAATATAAAATTCTAAATAATTTGGATCAGTACATCCAATATTTATTGGTATACAAGGATCTGAAATATCCTCAGAACTAACTTGATTTACATTTGCTGAATCTAAGTAATTGAAAGAACTAAAATTTATACATCCAAAAATTTGTTTTACACAAGATCCATCATTTGTATTTGCATTTGAATTATAATTTAATGAAGGTAAACCATCTCCATCAAGATCGTACTGATAGTCATCATCAATACCATCACTACCTGAGCTACCATTAAAATTATTAAATAAATCTAAAAATTCTGAACCACTATCGTTACAACCATTAACAATTAAATTTAAACAAAGACTATCAATTGGGACAGTTGCTAGAGAATTATATTCAATATATGCTTGATTCATACATCCTTCAGCAATTGGAGTAACACAGAATGGATCTTGTAAAAAAACAGTATCTGGATCATATCCAAATACCTGAACTTCAATTTCAGATGGATTATCCATCACCATACCTGTAATATTGTATGTAGGATCATATTCAGCATAATTTTGATCCATACAACCGTAAATATGAATTGAATCACAAGATCCATCATTAACGTTAGCTAAAGAATCATACTCAAAATAATTAAAATATGTACAACCCTCTGTAATTGGTGTTATACAGGAAATTCCATCATCAAAATTTGCGATGATTTCAGGTATTTCAAGTATATATTTGTCTGAATCATTATAATTACTAAAATTCCAATACTCAATAAATGTTGAATCAGTACAACCTGAAATTCTTGCAATACATGAGCCATCATCAGTATTTGCTAAAGAATCATAATTTATCGATGCAAATCCATCTACATCAATATCATATTGATAATCATCATCTAAATCATCGTAAATAGGAAAAAGTGATGAATCAGACTGCGATGCAATAGCAAAATCTGCATAAGTTTGTCCTGAATAATTATTCAAGATATCGAGAAATTCTTCACCATTATCAGTACATCCATAAATTATTTCTTCAATACATAAATTACTTTCAATTGTGGCAAGTGAATCATAATTAGCAGCACTACTATCAGTACATCCAACAACAATACAACTTCCATCATTAAGAGTTGCAAACGGATCGTAATTATTTGCATTAGATATTGTACATCCTTGAATTCCATCACAGATATTATTATCTGCTGCATTTATTTGTAAAGAATCATCAGTTTCAGAGAAATAATTACTTGCATCCTCTATCATACATCCGTAAATCACTATATTAGAACAACTTCCATCGTCAATATTTGGAATATCAGAAGGAGGTATGAGAACATTTATACCCTCATCATTGTAGGTTAACGAATCTAAAATCCAATATTCTAGATATAAAGAATCTGAACATCCATAAATTGCAAGTTCAGTACATGATCCATCATCCATATTTGCCAAAGGGTCGTACTCAATGTAATTTGGATCTATACAACCAAAAAGTTTTAAATTTTCACATAGGGAAGAATCACTTTCACTTAAAACTTGATCTGCATTAGCAGTTGAACTATACTCAACATAATTAGTATCTAAACAACCAAATATTATCTCATTTATACAACTTCCATCGTCAAAATTTGATATGGAATCAGGTTGTTGAAGATATCCTTGAGATGATATAGACCAAAATTCAATATAATTTGCATTTGTGCACCCAACAACTTTTTTGGTAATACAAGAAAAATTAGTCCCCAATGAATCAATAACTGGAGTATTAGCAACTATTTCAGGAACTATATAAACATTAGCTTGATCAGTTTCATTATAAAACTCTAAATAAGTTGAATCATTGCATCCAACAACTATATCTTGACATGATCCATCATCAAGGTTTGCACTATCTGAATAATTGAATGCATTAGGGTCAGTACATCCAAATACTATGATATTAACACAATACTCATCAAGTGGATCATAATTTGCATCTGGATTAAATTCTAAATACTCATCATTATTACAACCAATAATAATTGGAATACAGGGGTCAATAATTACACCAAATTCGTCAAGATCTGCAATCTCATCATTATCTTCATCAACTCCAAGAACTCCAGCATCTGGATCATAATTTAATGAATTGGGATCAGTACATCCAAAAATGTAATTACAAGAAGAATCATCAATAATAAAATTATCAGCAAAAACTTGGTTAAAGTTTGGACTTTCAGGATTTATATATGAATTAGGCCAAGCTGAACTATTTTCATCAGCAGCTGGGGTATAATTAAATGCCAAAGGATCTGAACAAAGTGGAGTTGAAGAAATTAATAGTCTATTATCAATAAATCTATTTATTGAATCTTCTGGACATCCATCATAATCAAAATCACACTGTTCACCATCATCAAAATTTGCATCTGAATCAAAGTTACAAGTAAAAAATTCAAAAGTACACCCTAATTGTATTTCTATACAAACAGCAGTAGTATCATCTGTTGCACTAATTTGAGAAGTATTAGCTAGGGAGTCATAATTTAAAGATTCAGGATCTGTACAACCATATATAGGATCAATACATGATCCATCATCAGTATTTGCTAGAGAATCATAATTAAACGAAAAAATATCTGTACAACCTAGAATAGCCTCAATGCATGATCCATCATCAGTATTTGCTGTAGGATCAAAATTAAATGAAAGAGAATCAAGACAACCACTTACAACAGCAACACAGGATTGATCAGATAATGTAGCATTTGGATTGTAATTAAAGGCCAAACTATTCATACAGCCTTCTACTAAATTGAAGCAGTTTCCAGCATTTGTATTTGCTAATGGATTGTAATTTGATGCTGGTATTCCATCAGAGGTTTCAGTATCTGTAGGACCTGTTCCTAAATCCCATTGATAGTCATCATCTGCTCCATCAGGGATTGAATCACCAGTCAAATTATCAATCAAATCTAAAAATACTTCTCCATTATCAATACATCCTGAAATTAATGCAATACAAGAGCCGTCAGAAATAGTTGCATTTGGATTATAATTTTTTGATTCTACAACTGTACAACCAAAAATTGCATCAATACATGATAAATCATTTGAATTTGCATTAGATGAATAATTTAGTGCAGGACTTCCATCTGGGACGTTGCTATCATTAGGACCTGTTCCTAAATCCCATTGATAGTCATCATCTGTACCATCCGGGATTGAGTCACCAGTCAAATTATCAATTAAATCTAAAAATACTTCTCCATTATCAATACAACCCAAAATAGGAGCAATACAGGATCCATCAGATATGGTAGCATTTGGATTATAATTTTTTGAATTCAAATTAGTACATCCATAAATTGTTGGAATACAAGTTCCATCATCAATATTTGCGTTTGCATTAAAATTAATTGATGTTGAGTCAGTACATCCTTGGACTGGGGAAATACAAGATCCGTCATCAATTGAAGCATTTATATTATAATTTAAAGCATTTGGATTTGTACAACCAAAAGTACTAACAATACATGTTCCATTATTTTCATTAGCTAAGGGATTAAAATTATATGCAGAAATACCATCAGGAATTTGAATTTCATTGGGGCCAGTTCCAAGATCATACTGGTAATCATCATCTTTTCCATCAGGAATTGAATCACCAGTCAAATTGTCGACTAAATCTAAATAATCTTCTCCATTATCAATACATCCTTGAATTCTTGCAATACAACTACCATCAGAAATATTGGCATTAATATTATAATTAATTGCAGAGATATTTGTACAACCAGAAATCAAAGCTTGACATGAGCCATCATCAAAATTGGCTAATGGGTTGTAATTTGAGGATAGAGGATCCGTACAACCTAAAATTACCGGAATACATGAGCCATCATTAACATTTGCAGTGTCAACATAATTAAAAGCTTCATTGTCAGTACAACCTAAAATTACTGGAATACAACCAAAATTAAGATTCGCAAAAACATCAAAATTAAATGCAGCCTGATCTGTACAACCAATGGATATTTGTTCACAAATAAATTCATTTGAAGTATTAATTGAATAATCTTCACAAGAAAGATTGTCTCCTAAAGAACAGTTGTCATAACATTGGGGATATTGATTTATTTGACATCTAAAGTTTATTGATTGAGGATTAAGACATCCCTCAATAACTTCAATACAAGAGCCATCATCAGTATTAATATCAATACTTGTATTGTTCGTAAGTGGATTTTTTTCCCCGTCCAAATCATAATCATTGTAATTGAATGCACTAGGGTCAGTACACCCGAATATAACTGGAAAACAAGAGCCATCGTCAATATTTGCAGAATTGTCATAATTAAAAGCTCCAGGAACAGTACAACCTTCTCTTATTGGAATACATCCAAATTCTGAATTTGCTAACTGATTATAATTAAAAGCTGGTAAATTATCTGGAGTTATATTATCCTCACCTGGCCCTGTCCCAAGATCATACTGGTAATCATCATCAACTCCGTCGGGGATAAATTCTCCTGAGGCATTATTAACTATATCTAAAAATTGTTCACCGTTGTCAGTACATCCAAAAAAAGTTAATATACATGAATTATTACTTGTATTTGCATTAACGTAATAATTTAATGCATCAGGATTCATACATCCCTCTATCACTGGAATACAATTTCCTTGTTGGGTATTAACATCAAATCCATTTATTCCTGTTACAGTTCCCGTTGGATTTTCTAGAGTTACATTATAGTTAAATGCAGTAGGATCAGTACATCCTCCAACAACAGGATAACAAGATCCATCATCAGTATTTACGTCGATATAATTATCATTTGTAATTTGTCCATCAGGATTTTGGTCAGTAAAATTATAGTTAAAAGCTAATGAATCGAGACATCCTTCAATAACAGGATAACAAGATCCATCATCAGTATTTACTTCATCTTGAATAATATTTCCAGATGGTTCATAATAATTAAATGCATTTGGATCGCTTAAACACCCATACTTAATTTCAATACATAAAGAACTATCATTTGTATTAACATTTAATGTAGTATCTTGATAGTTATAATCATTTCGAAAATTATCAAAATCATAGTCATTAAAATTAAAAGAAAGTGTATCCATGCATCCTAATATTACAGGATAACAAGGACTGGAAATATCATCATAACTAAATGCATCAACATTTGCTGAAATATCAAAATTAAAAGAATTGTTATCCATACAACCAAAGTAAATTGGATTTACACATAAGTTAAAATCATAAATATTCCATAAACTATCTGAAGTTTTTGTAAGTAACTGTAAATCATAATAATATTCAACAAATGTTGAATCATTACAATGAAATACTGCATCTTCTATACATTGATTTTCGTTGTCAATTATATTTCCAGATAAATGAAGGATTGTTCCATCAATTTGATTAAGATTAATATCATAAAAGCCAAGTTGTGAGTCGTCATTGCAATAAAATATCACAGAATCTCCAGTACACAATGAATTATTAATTATATTACCATAATCAGAAGACAAACCGTCAATGACATTATCACTGTAATAGTAACTAGCATTTGAAGAATCATTACAATATCCAATAATATTTGCTATACACAGAGATTCATCAATAACATTTCCACTATTTACAATTTCAATATTATAATCTTGTTGAAAATTATCAAACCCATAATATCCTATGGAATTTAAATCAGGACAATAAAAATCTACAGAGTCTAAACAAAGTGAATTATCAATAATATTTCCTCCCTCTTGTCTAGAATTTAATGAATCTACATTCAAATTAATGCCATAATATTGAATAAAATTAGGATTATTACAATACAATAGAGATTGAGTAGGATCACAAATTTCATTATTTTCATAATTCCCATTGAATAATTCTTGATAAGAACCATTATCAACATTACCAGTCGGATAAAATGAAATAGAATTTATATCACCACAGTACTCTTTTTTCTGAGTAATACATGAAGAAATATGAGGGAAATTTCCAAAATAGTCAATATAATTTGCTTGTCCATTCAAATAGTCTTGATAATATTGTCCCTCTAAATACCAGGAATCTGCACAATAAAATTCAACAGAATCAGTTCCACAAGATCCATTATCAAAATCAGCTAGGTATCCCTGAGTCCAGTAATTTAATAAATTTTCGTCAGTACAACCGGGACTGTAATAACAACCTCCATTGTCAGTGTTTGCATTAATATTGTAATTTGAAGCAAGTATGTCTGTACATCCAAATAATTTTGGAATACATTCTGACTGAGTATTAACATCTATAAAGACATTATCAACAGGATTAATGAAATTAAATGCGTCTATATCATCCAAGCAACCTTCAATTATTGGATAACAAGTATTATCATTAATATTTGATTGAGGATTGTAATTTTTTGCAGCTAAATCATCAGCAATGTAATTATCACTATCGTTTTCACTTGATCCCAAATCCCACTGATAATCATCATCTATTCCATCTGAAATAGTATCTAAACTAAAATTAGAAATTAAATCAAGAAAAGGTTCACCGTTGTCAATACAACCATAAATTGGCTCTAAACAAGTTCCGTTATCAATAGTTACTAAAGGGTTGAAGTTAATTGATAATGGATTAGAGCAACCATAAATATTGTATACACATAAACTACTGTCAGGTGTATTTATATCTATAAATTCATTTCCAATTGGTTCTAAATAATTTATTGCAAGTTCATCTGTACAACCTGTAATTACTGGAACACATCTACTGACACCAGTCGAATATGTTGCAGATAAATTTGCTAGAGGATTATACATTGAAAAAGCTGAAGAATCTATACATCCAGAAATTGAAGGAATACAATTTGAAGGTTGGTACTCAGTAGTAACATTTAACTCTGAGTAACCAGTATAACCTGAAGGATTATCTTCTGTTTCATTAAAGTTTGATGCTTCTTGATCAGTACAACCATAAATAAATGGAAAACATTCTGAATCCGTATTTATGTCATGAAATGGATCTCCAATAGGAGCAACATAATTTACTGCTCCAATATCAGATCTACAACCCGTGATTATTGGTATACAAAGTTCTTCCACATGAAAATTTACATCTAAATTTATATTTCCAACTGGATTAATAAAATTAAAAGCAGGTAAACCATCTCCATTTCTATCATACAGACCGTCATCATCAATACCGTCAGGGACTTCTACTCCACTGATATTATTTATCAAATCTTGAAATACACTTCCATTATCCATACATCCTCTAATCTCAGGATAACAACTTCCATCATCAATTGTGGCATTCATGTTGTAATTAGCAGATTCTACATCTGTACATCCCTCATTTCTTAGTGCAATACAACCAGGATTTGGAATTCCATCTCCATTTATATCGTAATATCCATCATCATCAAGTGAATCTTGACCAACAGCATTAGTAATGTTATTATAAAAATCTTGAAATACAGAACCATCATCGAAACCACCAAATCCATCTTCAACAGCATATTGATTATAATTTAAAAAATCTGGGCTCATACAACCAACTATTGTCACTTGCCACATAAAATTGAACTCAATTGAGGCCATTACAGCAAAAGAGCCAGACTCATACTGGTTTGTGCTAACTCCTCCAGCAATAGGTTGAAAAACAGGTTCAATGCTATATAGTAATCCATCAGGAGTTAAAAGTCTCCACTGAATTATTTCAGAGTTCAAAAAACCATCTTGTTCACTTGTAAAAGAATCATCACCAAAAATTGGAAAACCTAAACTTGATCCTGAATTTGGATCAATGTTATCTTCGAATTCATATAAAGAAGTACCAGCACATGTCAAATCTAGAAGTGTACCATAAAATGCTCCAATAATAGAACCCTCAGGGACGGGGTTGAAATTATTGAAACTTCCCTGCATTGCAATGTTATCAGGAATCAAAATTGACATATTATTATTGGTCTCAATAAAATTAAAATCAACATCTTCACCTGCCTCAAATTCACATGAACCATCGTCAACATTCGCATTTGGATTATAAGTTTGTTCTGTAGCTGCAGAATTCACACAACCAAATGAAACTGGTGTAGCGCAATCATTTAATGTTTCATTAGTAGCTACATAACCTTGATTATGAAATTCAGCAAAAGTAGAATCCATGCAACCAAATAAAATACATGGATTATTTGGATCGTCAATAGTAGCCAAAGGATTAAAATTCCATGCAAAAGTATTCGTACATCCATAAATATGAAGTATTTGGCAAGAGCCATCATCTACATTATAAAATACATTATATTCCAAGTAATTTGGATTTGTACAACCTGCATATGGATATGTTTCACATGATCCGTCATCTATATTTGCACTCACGTTGTACTCCAAATATTCTGGGTTAGTACAACCGTAAACTATTAGTTCCCCGCATTCACTTGGATTAGATAGGGTTGCTAAAGGATTAAAATTTAATACCGTAGAATTCATACATCCAACAATTGGGTCATATAAACACGAATAATCTTTTAAGTTGGCTAATGGATTGTAGTTATTTGCTGTAGAGTCTAAACAACCTGGAACGATTAATTCTAAACATTGACTTACATCACTAATATTAGCCATTACATTATACTCTAAATATTGATCATTCATGCAACCTACAACAATAGGAATACATGAAGATTGAACAGAAATAACTGCGTTAGGATTAAAATTGTACATTGTTTCATCCATACAACCATGTAACTTTTCACATAGGGTTTGATCAAAATCTGTAGCTGTAAGACTGTAATTAAGTGCATCTAAATCACCACAACCAATAGTTTCAATTTCATCGCAAATACCATCTCCATCAATATCATTGATACAATTGTTGTCACAATCAAAATATGAATACGAAGGATAGTAGCAATTGTTTTGATTATAAAAAGATGTAGTTACAGATGAATTGTAATTACATGCATCAATATCAGAACAGCCGTTAATATCAAGTTCATCGCAAATTCCATTTTGATCAATGTCACTTATACAAAAACCTTCGCAATTGTAATATTGAGAGGCATATTCACAATTTTGGCTGTCATCGGTAGCAAATTCATTATAATTACAAGCAGTTTGATCTAAACAACCAAGAATTTCTAATTCATTACAAACTCCATCAAAGTCATCATCATTAATACAATCACCATTGCAGTTTTTAAAAATATTATCAGGATAGATACAAGACGAGTTATTTGAATTTGATGCTAAAGGATTAAAATTACATGCAGTTGTATCGGTACAATCTTGAATAAATAAAGTTATACAAAGATTATCATTTATCTGGTCATACGATCCAGAAGGTTGATATTCCACATAATTTATATTACTGCACCCAAATGTAATTTCACAAGAGCCATCATCTTCAGTTGCGAATTCATTATAATTTGGAGCTGTTTCAGAGGTACAACCAAGAATTTCTTCAGGACTAATACCTGAACCATAATTACAAAATCCATCTCCATCGTCATCATTAGAAAAAATTATTGAATTTTGACAAATTTCACATCCTTGAGCAAAATAACAAGAACCATCATCGCTATTTACTTGACTATCATAATTACAAGCGTCAATATTTAGACATCCATATACATAATCTTCACATGAACCATTATCTACTTCTGCATTTGAATTATAATTAAATGCTGAAATATTAGTACAACCTTGAATCTGTTCCTCATCACATACATTATCATTATTGATATCGTTAAAACATTCTCCAGAATATATAATTGAATCTCCAACTAACGTTTCAACACAATATTCATAAAATCCAATTATAATACACAAATCATTGTCATAATTTGCAGGATTAAGATCAGGATTGTAGTTACATGCACCGAAAATCCCACAACCAGGATCTGAAAATTCACAAGAATTATCTTCAACATTTGCAGATGAGTTAAAATTATCAGCTATAAGATTAGTACATCCAAAAATAAATTCAATTGATCCAGTGTCGTCAATTGATTCAGTAAATTGTTCGGCATCAAAAATTCTTTGATCAATTGTAGCAACAAATTGTTCTTCAGTTTCACTAAAATTATCGAAATTATCAATTAAAATTTGATAAATAACTAAAGATTGAGACCTAGTTATACCTGATGAAATTGATAAAATAAATACATAATCATCAGAAATATTTAATTGGGTTGCAATTAGTGATTCTAAATTTTCAATAAAAATAATTGAATCTGATGTCGATTGTAAAACTGAGGATTCAATATTTATATATATATTTCCAACATAAGAATAACCACATCCTCCTTCTTGATAATAAATACAACCAAAATTATCAGTCGCTAAAATATCATAATTACATGCACTTTGATCAGTACAACCCAAGACCTCATCGCTATCACACACTCCATCATCATCTGAATCGTTATCTACAACAGTTCCATCATCACAAGAATCACAAATACCATCAGTATATGTACATAAAGAATTATCACTATCTGTTGCAGAATCATTATAATTACATGCACTTTGATCAGTACAACCTAAGATCTCATCACTATCACATACTCCATCATCATCTGAATCGTTATCTACAATAATTCCATCATCACATGTATCACAAATACCATCAGTGTAAGTACACAAAGAATTATCACTATCTGTTGTAATATTATCATCATAATTACATGCGCTTTGATTTTTACATCCAAAGACCTCATCGCTATCACACACCCCGTCATCATCTGAATCGTTATCTACAATAATTCCATCATCACATGTATCACATATTTGATCCGTATATTCACAAGAACCATCATCATTAGTTGCATTCAAGTTATAATTACATGCACTTTGATCAGTACAACCATCTAAGTTAGGTATCTCACAATTTAATATCACTTCAATACTAGTTATAGATGACAATCCATTTCCAATGAAATTATTTGGTGATTGAAAAGAACTACTAAATCCTAGAATATTTACATCATATAGTAAATTACCGTCAACTATTTGATAGAAAATTGAACCATTTGATAAAAATCCATCATCTTCATCTGTAATGGCATCATCACCCCAAACGGATAAAGAACTTTGTGAGCCATCTGATGAAATTTCTGCTGAACCAAAAACATTACCTAAGCCATCTGTAGCAACAATATATGGATTTGAACTAGTTAAACCAAGCGATGAAGTAACTCCATCTTGAACAAATACGGTCATATTATTACCTGTATTTATTTGAACTTGTTGCGGTAATGTACAATCTTCTTGAGCTTCAAGTATAAATCCTGTACTGAAAAAAAGGCTTAATATTAATTTAAATCTATTGAAATTCATATACATTATATTCTAAAAGTTCTTAAACGGAACTAAATCTTTTCTTCTAGAGAGCTTCATACCTAAAACAGCTGAGGCTCCATCTTTTAAATAAATGGCCATTAATGGTTTTTGATACGTTGGTTCAATTTGATAAATTATATTGTTTTTTTTTTTGAGCCAACCAAATCATTTTTTCACCCATTTCCATTCCATTATCACTTCCAGGGGGATGTTCTCCCCAAACTGGAATCATATTAAAATCATCTTCCTTCCATACTATTGAACTTGCACATTTTAGTCTATTTTTTTTATCGTTATAAAATATACCAACTAAATCACCAGATACAAGAGAATCATCATCAAAACCAAGAATCATTTCAGATGGGATGGAATCTAACTCTCTAATAGTTTTAATCACAGGGTGCCATTCAGGTAAAACTAATACAGAATGATTAGGACTAGTCTTTTCAAAAGAAAAGTCAATTTGAGTCTGTGCATAAATTTTGTTTACTGATGTTCCAAAAAAAGTAATCCCAAAAATTAAAACAAATCTTAATAAATAATATCTCATAATTATTTATAAACAATATAGTTTAGCTTGCTAATATAAGCATTTTTAAAATTCATATTTAAAAAAATTACAACTAAAATTCTTTCGACAATATTTACTATTTATTTTTACTTATAATTTAAGAAAAAAAAATCTTAAAATCAAATTATTTTAAAGATTGTAATTTATTACTTTAGCTCTAAATTTTAAAACTTTGAACCACAAACAAATTTTTATTTCTATATGCTTAATTAGCATCAGTTATATTGATGCTCAAAACTTTGAATTGATTAAATCATTTGTAGGAAATACTGAAAAATCTGAAATTATTAGCTTTACTCCAAATAAAGAGCTTTTATTAAGTGGAGATTTTGCAGGATATCTGAACTATTGGTTTGTTCCAAGGCAAGAATTAATTTCTTCAAAAAAATCACACAATGGAAAAATTAATAGAATAAATTTTTCTGAAAATGGTAATTTATTTTTAACTTTTTCATCTGAGGATAATAATGTTAAAGTTTGGAATTTTAAAAGTCAAAACGTAATTTCTACTTTTTATGTAGAAAAAACTCCTTTTTTCTCAATTTTTTATGATAACAATTCTATATTGATTGGCGATTCAACAGGAAAAATTTTTCATAAAAATATCTATCAAAATGATAAAGATTCAGTTTTTTTAGAGGAAAAAATTAAAATTAATGACTCATATTTAAATCATCAAAAAAAAGAACTTATACTAATAAGTGAAAATTTTTTAAAGATTTTAAATCTTAAAAATTTAAAAAAAAATATTTTTGAAATTTCAAATCCATATTCGAGTAAGTTTGTAAAATGTAACTATTATTCTGATAATATTTTAATGACTTGGAGCGAAAATGGTATTGTAACTTTTTGGGATATTCAAGAAAAAAAAATATTAAAAGAACTTAGAGCAAAAAATAACTTTTATGAATTGTCTATAAACAAATACAGTAAAATACTTTTAACTGGATATTACAAAGATAAAGCAATATTATTTGATTTAATTAATTTAGATTTAGAATTAGAACTAGATGATAATATTCAATTAGTAAATACCTACCTCACTAATGAAGTGAAAGAGTATATGGTAAGTTCTAGTCAAGAAGGTAGACACAGACTAATGCAAGTTATTGGAGGCCAAAAAATTAAACCTCTAGCTCTCCAGACCAGAAAAATTGAAGTTCAAAAAACCGAATCTGTTAGCGAAAAAAGAATTCAAATTTCTGTTTGGGATAATGAACAAATAGATGGAGACAAAATCTCACTCAGTTTGAATGGGAAATGGATAATTAGAAATCATGAGTTGACAAAGGACAAGTATATTATAAATATTGAATTATTAGAAAATCAAATTAATCAACTCGTATTTGTCGCAGAAAATTTAGGAGAAATTCCTCCAAACACAACTGCATTAAATATTAATTATAAAGGATATAGTAAAACTCATATTATGAGATCTAATATGGAAAAAAGTGGATCAATAAATTTGTATTTGGATAAAAACTGAAAAATGGAAAGAGTTATCGTAGGACTCTCAGGAGGAGTAGATTCAAGTGTAGCTGCATATTTATTAAAAAAAAATGGATATGAAGTTATAGGGATATTTATGAAAAATTGGCATGACTCAAGTATAACAATATCTGACAATTGCCCTTGGATAGATGATAGAAATGATGCAATGATAGTAGCAGAAAAACTTGGTATCCCATTTCATACCTTAGATTTTAGTAAAGAATATAAAACTAAAATTGTAGATTACATGCATTCAGAATACAAAAGAGGGAGAACTCCAAATCCTGACATTCTATGCAACAAAGAAATAAAATTTGATCTTTTTTTAAAAGCAGCTTTGAATTTAAATGCAGAATATATTGCAACTGGTCATTACTGTAAAAAAGAGGAAATTAAAATCGATGGTAATCTAATTTACAGGTTACTGATAGGAAAAGATAAAATTAAAGATCAAAGTTACTTTCTAAGTCAACTTAATCAATTTCAACTTTCAAAAATAAAATTCCCAATAGGAGATTTAAAAAAAAGTGAAGTAAGACAAATAGCTAGAAAAATCAATTTAATTAATGCTGAAAAAAAAGACTCTCAAGGACTCTGTTTTATTGGAAAAGTGAAACTTCCAGAATTCTTAAAAAAAAAATTAAATCCAATAAGAGGAAAAGTAATAAAAGTTGATAAATCAGCTGAAATTTTCAATAACTTAAAAAATAAAAAAAAACTTGAGGAGTTAGTTAAAGAGTATAATTATTCAAATTGTAAAGGCAAGGTTATTGGTGAACATAATGGAGCTCATTTTTACACTATTGGACAAAGAAAAGGAATAAATATTGGAGGATTTATTAAACCCCTGTACGTTATTTTTACAGATACATTAAAAAATATAATTTATGTTGGAGAAGGCGAAAATCACCCCGGCCTTTATAGGAAAGGATTGAAAGTTATTAAAAGTGACATTCATTGGATTAGAGAAGATTTAAAAATTAAATTTAATCAAAATCTTAAAGTGGAATCTAGAATTAGACACAGACAAAAACTACAAAAATCTACACTTTATATGAAAGAAAATGAATTAATCGTAATATTTAATGACCCCCAAAAAGCAATAGCTAGTGGGCAATTTATTGCATGGTACGTTAACAACGAATTAATAGGGTCAGGAAAAATATTTTAATCTTATTTTTCTAATTTTTGGTAATTTTCCTTAATGAACATTGTTAAATTCTCGCCTTTTAAAAGTCCTTGTGATAATTTAGCAAGATCAGTTGCATGTTTAAGCATTTCAGATTTTTTCTTTGATGATTTCTGAGAAATAATTTTTGAAATTAATGGATGATTACCATTAACCACCATATTATACATCTCAGGCATATTCCCCATTCCAAACATACCTCCTCCTCCAGTAGCATTCATCTCTTGCATTCTTCTCATAAATTCAGATCTAGTAATTGAAAAAGGGGAAGAATCAGGACTTAAACTTTCAAATTGAACTGTATATTTATCTTTATTTAAAATTTTTTCTAAAGATTTTTTTAGAGATTTTTCGTCTTTTTCGCTTATTACAGAAGGAACTACTTCATCTTTTTTGATTAGTTTATCAATTGAATCTGCATCAACTCTTGCAAATGAAATGTCTTTTTTATCTGACTCTAATTTTTGAATTAAATGACTGACTATTGGACTATCTAAAACTAATATATCATAAGATTTATTTTTTGCTTCTTGAATAAAACTATGTTGATTTTCTCTGTCATTTGTATATAAGATTACCGTTTTACCATCTTTATCTTTTTGATTGACATTTATTTTTTTTAAATAATCATCCAAAATAAAAAACTCATCATTTACATTTTTATATAGAGCATATTTTTGTGATCTTTCAAAAAATTTAGGGTCTGTCAACATTCCATATTCAATAATGACTTTCATATCTTCCCATTTATCCTCGAAAGATTTTCTGTCCGATTTGAACATATCTGAAAGTTTGTCAGAAACTTTTTTAGAAATATGCCCGGATATTTTCTTAACATTTGAGTCTGATTGTAAATATGATCTTGATACATTTAAAGGGATGTCAGGGGAATCTATAACACCTTGTAACATGGCTAAAAATTCAGGAACAATTCCTTCAACAGAATCAGTAACAAAAACTTGATTACAGTAAAGTTGTATTTTATTTTTATTTAAATCAATATTTTGCTTTAATCTTGGGAAATATAGAATTCCTGTAAGATTAAAAGGAAAATCCACATTTAAGTGAATATGAAATAATGGATCCTCAAAATTCATCGGATAAAGCTCTCTATGAAAAGACTTATAATCTTCGTCTTTCAATCCAGATGGTTTTTTCGTCCAAGCTGGATTAGTATTATTTATAATATTATCTACAGTTTTTTTAATTTCCTTTTCATTTTTACCTTCACCTTCTTTTTCAGTTAATTCTTTAGTACCAAACTTAATTTTAACTGGTAAAAATTTGCAATATTTATTCAAAAGGTCTGATAATTTCTTATCGTCAAGAAAACTATCAGAATCTTTTGATATGTGAAGAACTACATCTGTACCTCTTTCATTTTTTTCAATATTTTTTAAACTAAAATTTGGAGATCCATCGCACTTCCAATTGATAGCAGGACTATCTTTATAAGACTTAGAAAAAATTTCAACTTCTTCCGCAACCATAAAAGCAGAGTAAAATCCTAACCCAAAATGGCCAATAATACCTGTTGAATTTGTCTTGTCATCGTATTTTTTTACAAATTCTTCAGCACCAGAAAATGCTACCTGATTAATGTAGTTTTTGACTTCATCCTCAGTCATTCCAATCCCATTATCTGAAATTGAAATAGTTCGTGCTTTTTTATCTAACTTGACTTCAACTAATAATTCGCCGACTTCACCCTTATATTCTCCAATTGATGATAACTTTTTTAATTTATTAGATGCATCAACGGCATTCGAGACTAATTCCCTCAAAAAAATTTCTTGATCTGAGTATAAAAACTTTTTAATTATTGGAAAAATATTTTCGGAAGTTACTTTGATTTTACCTTTTGCCATGATTTTTATTTTTTAATTTGTTTAAACTTATAATATCAAAAATTGTGCCATTTTTTTTTGCAAAAGTATTTAAAAATTTTATTAAGTCATTTATTTACATAAAAAAATGTCATGAATAATTTTTATTGATATAAATTCGAAGTAAACTTTAGTTTTAAATTAATTCAAAATATTTTACAATTGAATGTTTCTTGACAATGTCTTTTAATAATATCTTTATCAAGTAATATTTAAAAATAAAAAATATAATTTAAAATAAATTTATTTATAAAAAATTGTAAATTTGAAAAATAAGTTTGAAATGGAAAAGAAAATTAAAATAGCTCTTTGGATTACAATTGTTGGATTATCTTATTTACTCTATTCTGTAATTATGAAACCAATTAAATTTAATAAAGAAAAATTAGTTAGAACTAATAAAGTAATAGATTTATTAAAAGATATCAGAAAAGCACAAGTTGCCTTTAAAGAAGTTAATAGATTTTATGCCACTAATTTTGATGAATTAATATCTCTGATAGATACTGGTAAATTTACAATTGTTCAAAGAAGAGATGATGAAATAAGATTTTACAATAAATTATATAGAGAGTTTCAACTTAAAGATACTACCTATATTGACACACTTGGTTTTGTCAGTATTAAAGACTCTATTTTTGCTGACAACTATGACTTAAATAAATTAAGATATATTCCTTATTCTAAC
This sequence comes from Flavobacteriales bacterium, assembly GCA_002692065.1. Classification (GTDB taxonomy): domain Bacteria; phylum Bacteroidota; class Bacteroidia; order Flavobacteriales; family UBA7430. The sequence continues at coordinate 32,505 of NZJX01000017.1, forward strand.
GGTTCAGAAATTAAATTGAGTGCTGGGAAAATTAAATCTGGGAATCTTGAAGTTGAAGTATTTGAAGCTATTGCACCTAAGAATGAATATCTTAAAAATTTAGACAAAGAACTAATAAAAACTTCTGCAAAAGATTTAATTGTTGGGTCTATGGTCTCAGCTAAAATTAATGGAAACTGGGAATAAAATAAAACCGTTACATAGATTACTGAACCAAGAAATTTATGTCAAAAATGCAGATATTTTACACTTGTCAATTCAAATAAATTCATCTTCAATTTTTTTTCTAATCGTTGATGAAAATTTAACCGAATTCAAAGTATTCCTTCATTTTGAATTTGATAAAGACCTAAACTCAACTCAGATAGCTGAAAATATTGATCAAATTATACTGGAAAATAAAATTTTAGATTCAAATTTTAAATCAACAAGTATTTCAATTTCTAATTATATAAATTGTATAGTACCTAAAGAGTATTTTGATAAAAATAAAGTGCTTGATATCCTAAAATTTAATCATAATATAGACTTTAAATTGACAGAAAAATTTGAATTCATTGAACCAATAAATTCTTATATTTTATTTACAGTTCCTTTTGAAATTTATACCAGTTTAAATTCAAATTATAAAAATTCTGTTTGGAAAAGTAGCAGTCAAATATTTTTAAAACAGTTGTACAAAAATAACTATATAGATAAACATAATTTTTATCTATACATTGAAGAAGAACATATTGAAATAGCATTTTTTGAGAATTCTAATCTTATTTTTTTCAATTGTTTTAGTTACAAAACCATGAATGATATTATATATTTTCTATTAAATATTTTTGAAAAACTTAATCTTAGAGCTCATGAAAATGAAATAAATATTACAGGACAAGTTGATCAGAATTCATTTATTCACGTTGAATTAGATAAAATTTTTCATAAAGTCAATTTTATTGGTAGGAAAAAAAATATGAATTGTAAAATATCAAATTCTATTAAACTCCACAAATATTATAAAATTTTTAATCAACATAAATGAGAATTATAAGTGGTTTTCACAAAAATAGAAAAATAAATGCTCCAAAATCTTTGCCAGTAAGACCAACTACTGATCTGGCTAAAGAAAGCTTATTCAATATCATAAATAATACTTATAATATTGAAATTTTGAATGTTTTAGATTTATTTTCAGGGACAGGTAATATTAGTTATGAGTTTGCTTCAAGAGGAGCTAATAAAATAATTTCAATTGATAACAACTTCAATTGCATAAAATTTATTAAACAAACTTCATCCAAATTACTTTTAAATAATATAGAATGTAAAAAGATGGATTCAATTAAATATTTAAGCTCAACCAAAGAGAAATTTGATATAATTTTTGCTGATGCTCCTTATTCATATCAATTCTTAGACTTAATTATTATTAAAATTTTCAATAATAGTTTGTTAAATGAAAATGGAATATTAATCCTAGAACACTCTGACAAAAACAATTTTAGCAATTCTAAATATTTTTTGAATAAAAAAAAGTATAGTTCTGTAAATTTTAGTTTTTTTGTAAAAAAATAGAAATTAAATTTTTTTAAAATGAAGAAAATTGCCTTATTTCCTGGATCATTTGATCCAATTACAACTGGACATGAAGAAACTATTTTGAAATTTTTACCATTATTTGATAAAATTATAATTGGAATTGGAAAAAATACATCAAAAAAAAATATGTTTAGTTTAGATAAAAGAAAAAATTGGATAATAAGAACATTTTCGAAATATAAAAATATCAAAGTAAAAACTTATTCAGGTTTAACTGTTGATTTTTGTTCAAAAAATAACATAAACTTTATAATCAGAGGATTAAGAAACATTGAAGATTATATCTTTGAAAAAGAAATTGCATTAATGAATAATGAAATTAACAAAAAAGTTAATACTATATTGATAAATTCAAGTAGCAAAAACTCCCATATATCCTCAAGCTTAGTTAAAGATATAATTAAAAATGGAGGAAATTCAAAACCTTTTCTCGCTTCAGGAGTTCAACTATAGAAGAATAAGTATTTAAACTTGGTAATTTTGATAATTCAATCCATTGAACTTTAGTAATTCCTTCATCAACCTGAGGTTTTAAAATACTCATTTTTTTACATTCCATTGAATACCAATAGGTTATTTTTAATACCATCTCACCAGATTCCAAATAAGAATGATAGGTTGATGATAAATATTTATTAACGTTTACATATTTTAGACCTGTTTCTTCTAGTACTTCTCTATATGCAGCTTTTTCTTCACTTTCTTTTAAATCAATTTTTCCTTTAGGTAAATCCCATTTATTATTTTTGAAAATACAAAGTATAGAGTTCTTATATTTTACGATTCCACCAGCAGCTCTTATTAATTTAAATCTTTTTAAGACTAACTTATAAAGTTTATTCAAATTAGTACCTAAAATTACTTTTCCCTCAGATTTTTCATTTTTTAACTCATTTATACTTAAATCTATGATTTTTTCATTTTTAAATTCTTCAATAAGATAACTCTTTTTATTTATGTATTTAGTTTTATAACTTATTAAAATTAAAGGTTTGTCGTTTATAAAAATTGTATACATTTGTTCAATGATTTTAAATAAAAATACGTCAAAAAAAACTGCTGAGTTTCTTTTACAAATTAAAGCAATAAAATTAAATCCTAATAACCCTTTTTTATGGTCATCTGGATGGAGATCCCCAATTTATTGTGATAATAGAATTTCATTATCACATCACTCTACGAGAACCTTCATTAGAGAACAAATCGGAAACTTAATAATAGAAAATTTTGGAAGACCTGATGCTATTGCTGGAGTTGCAACAGGAGGCATACCTCATGGAATTCTTGTTGCTCAACAACTTGCTCTACCTTTTGTCTATGTGAGACCTAAACCAAAAAACCATGGAACAAAAAATCAAATTGAAGGACTAACTAAAAAGGGACAAAAAATTGTTGTAATTGAAGATTTAATTAGTACTGGAAAAAGTTCTCTAAAAGCTGTAGAAATAATAAAAAATCATGGATGTATTGTCAAAGGTGTTGTTGCAATATTTAATTATGGATTTGAGATTGCAGTCGAAAATTTTAAAAAATCAAATTGTGAACTAATTTCATTGACAAACTACAATGATTTAATTGACAAAGCAACTGAAATTGGATATATTAATGAATCAGAAATTGAAGATTTAAAAGAATGGAGAAAAAATCCCACTGAATGGAAAACTAAATAAACTTAATTTCTTTATGAAAATATTTTTTTTTATGACCATTTTCAAATTCAATAATTAAAAATCCATGTCTATCAACATTACATATTTTACCATTTACTTTATTGCCATCTTTTTCAATATAATCTCTAAATACGTTAAAATATAAAAGATTTTTTAGATATTTTTTTTTAAGTTTTTCATATCCTCCGCAAATTAAATCATTGTATCTTTCTTCAATTTTTTCTAATATACATAACATTATATCTTTGATTTTATATTTTTTTTTAGAAATTAAAAACAAAGAACTACTATTTTCTAAAAAAGTAAAATTTGAATTATTAATGTTTAAACCAATACCAACTATTGATTTTTCTAACTTATTTTTATTTATTTGATTTTCAATCAGTATACCTCCAACTTTATATTTATCAAAATATATATCATTGGGCCATTTTAACTTAAAATTATTGTTAATTTTATGTAAAACTTCAATAATTGAAATAGAAACACATATACTTAAATCAAATAAATAATCAAGTTTTAAAAAATTAGGTTTAAGGAGTAAACTGAATGTAAGAGATTTATTTTTTTCTGAAAACCATTTTGAATTCCTCATTCCTCGTCCATCTGATTGATTTAAAGTAAACACAATATTACCCTCATTAAAATTAATTTTTTTAAGATTTTCAATCATCCAATCATTAGTTGATTTTAATTTTTCAAATTCATAAATTTTTTTTTCAAATTCTATTTTATTCATATCCATATTTTAACAAAATTAAAAATATTGAATTTAACTTTGTAATTTAATGCCAATTATCAAATTAATTTGCATTAAAAGCATTATTTTTGCCAACAGAATGAATTATTAAAAACAAAAAACATTAAAGAAAAATTAGTAAAAGTTATAATCAAAGGAATGCAAGAAAAAAAAGCTTTAAATATTGCAGTACTTGATCTAAGAAAACTTGAGAACTCTGTTTGCGATTACTTTATAATCTGTGAAGGAAACTCAAATACTCACGTTAGTTCCATTTCTGATTCAATTTTAAAAAAAGCTTTGACTGACTTAAGTGATAAAGTTTGGCATATTGAAGGTAAAGATAAATGCGAATGGGTTTTACTTGATTATGTTAATGTTGTTGTTCACATATTCCAAAAAAGCTTTAGAGAATTCTTTTCAATAGAAGAATTGTGGGGAGATGCAAAAATCTTAAAAATTAAAGAATCTAATTTAAATGAATAAACAAAAAAATAAACCTTCATCAAAAAATGACGGAAAATTTAAACTTCCTAAGTTTAACTTTTACTGGATATATGGAATTATTGCTGTGCTTATGCTTTCAATGCTCCTAACAAATGAATTTACAACACTAAGTTTAGAGACAGATAGACAAACCCTAATTTACAATTATATCAAAAATAATGATGTAGCTAAAATTGAAATTATTGAAAATAAAAATATTGCTAAAATATATATAAACGAAGAATCATTATCTTCACATAGACATAAATCTGTCAGAAAACCTCTAATTGGAGATGGCATAAACAAAGGTCCACATTATTTTATAAAGATTGGTTCATCTGATATATTTGAAAAAAAAATTGAAGAAGCTCAGAAAGATTTTAATTTCGATGAAAATAATAGAATTCAGATTTTTTACAATACTGAGCACAGCATCTTTGATGGAATTTGGTCTTGGCTACCTTTTATTCTTCTGATCTTCTTTTGGATTTTTTTTATGAGAAGAATGAGTTCAGGTAGTGGACCTGGATCACAAATATTTAATATTGGTAAATCACAAGCAAAGTTATTTGACAATGAGTCTGAAGTAAAAATAACATTTAACAATGTTGCTGGTCTAGAAGGAGCAAAAGAAGAAGTACAAGAGATTGTGAATTTTCTCAAAAACCCTCTAAAGTACACTAAATTAGGAGGTAAAATTCCAAGAGGAGCTCTATTAGTTGGACCCCCAGGAACTGGAAAAACACTCCTTGCAAAAGCAGTTGCAGGAGAAGCTAAAGTGCCTTTTTTCTCTCTTTCAGGTTCTGATTTTGTTGAAATGTTTGTTGGTGTTGGTGCATCAAGAGTTAGAGATTTATTTAAAAAGGCTAAAATGAAAGCTCCTGCTATCATCTTTATTGATGAAATTGATGCAATTGGTAGAGCTAGAGGTAAAAATCAAATTACTGGATCTAACGATGAAAGAGAAAATACTTTAAATCAGTTATTGACAGAAATGGATGGGTTTGGAACTAATGATCATGTAATAATACTTGCTGCAACAAATCGAGCTGATATTTTAGATAGAGCTCTTGTGAGGGCTGGGAGATTTGACAGACAAATATATATTGATTTACCTGAACTCCATGAGAGAAAAGAGATATTTAATGTTCATCTAAAACCTCTGAAAGTTAAAAAAACATTAGACATTGATTTTTTATCTAAACAAACCCCAGGTTTCTCAGGCGCTGATATTGCAAATATGTGTAATGAAGCAGCTTTAATTGCAGCAAGAAAAAATAAAAAATTTATTGATAAACAAGATTTTTTAGATGCTGTTGACAGAATAGTTGGAGGCCTTGAAAAGAAAAATAAGATTATTTCAAAAAAAGAAAGAGAAGTTATTGCATATCACGAAGCTGGTCATGCCATAGTAAGTTGGATGCTTCAATATGCTGCTCCTTTAATTAAAGTTACAATTGTTCCAAGAGGAAGATCTTTAGGAGCTGCATGGTATCTTCCTGAAGAAAGACAAATTACAACTAAAGAACAATTAATGGATGAAATGACGACTGCACTTGGAGGAAGAGCTGCTGAAAAAATTATTTTTGATAAAGTTTCTACGGGAGCCCTCAGTGATCTTGAAAAAGTAACTAAACAAGCAACTTCTATGGTTACTATATACGGTCTAAGCGATAAAATTGGTAATATCTCTTTTTATGATCCCACTGGACAAAATTCGGGATTTATAAAACCTTACAGTGAAAAGACTGCTATCGAAATTGATAACGAAGTTAAATCTCTTTCAAATTTCGCATATACCAAAGCTCTTAAAATCTTAAAAGAAAATAAGAGCTCGCTAACAGAATTAGCTAATATATTACTAGAAAAAGAAGTAATTTTTAAAGAGGATCTAGAAAAAATACTTGGTAAACGAAAATGGGGAAATGACGATAAAATTACCCTAAATCCAAGTAAAAACTCAAATAAGAAAGCTAAATTAAATGAAACAAAACTTTCTAAATAAATTTCTTTCTAAAATATTACCTTCCTTATCAGAAACGAGTAATGAACAAATATCTGATGAGGAAAAAGAGTTAGAAAATTTTAAAGTTAAATCTGACGATCCAGTTGATGTAATATTTGCAAAAAACTTTACTAAAAACAATGGTAAATTTTTTTATTGTGACAATTTAGATTCCTTTTTTTCCAATTTTGAGAATTTACTATCAGAAAGCAGATGGAATATGACTTATTGCATCAATAGTAAACTAAAAAAAATGCTAAAGTCAACAAGTATTGAGATTAAAAACAATCATTTAAATGCAGATTCATCAATAAGTAATTGTGAATTTCTAATTGCATTTGATGGATCTGTAATGGTTTCAAGTGAACAAACTAAGAATATAAAAATTGAAGAATTACCTGATTCACTTGTAATTGTAGCATATACATCTCAAATAGTGAAAAATATAAGTGAAGGATTGAATGGAATCCAAATCAAATATGGACAATCTCGTCCATCACTTGTAACTACTATTAGAACAAAAGAATCTATTTCAACCATGAGTGATAGTGATAGAACAAAAGATTTATATGTATTTTTAATTGAAGATTTTAAAGAAAAAAGATGAAAAATTTTCAAATAAGATTAATTTCTTCAATTTTCTACTCTTTTATATTTATTTTATCAACTTTAAATTATTATACCTTTATTGCATTAATTGTTATAATATCAATGATCGCATGTTATGAATTGAAAAGTATTTTTGAGTTAAATGAATTAAATTACAATTACCCTTTCACCATTTTTGTTGGTTTATCTCTTTTTTTTTTAATCATATCAGATTTTATCTCATTTTCATATACTTTTTTGTTATTACTAATTTCTACCATTTTATCGCTATTGAAAACAAAAGCCCAATTATCATTTTATACTGGAATACTCTTCTCATTAAGTTATATTTTCATTCCTCTATCTTCAATAATACTTCTTGGATTTGTGTTTAATTCATCTTTTGAAAATAATACGATAATTTATATGCTTATATTAATTTGGTGTATGGATTCTTTTTCATACTTAACAGGGAAATTATTTGGTAAAAACAAAATTTTCAAAAATATATCTCCAAATAAAACTTTAGAGGGATATATTGGTGGGTTTATATTTACATTAATAACTGCATACATAATATCAAAGGAAAAAAGAATTAACCTTGATATTAGTTGGTATTTCTTATCAATATTAATATTTATTTCTTCGAATTTAGGAGATTTATTTATGTCAAAAATTAAAAGAATATTTGGAGTTAAAAATTCTGGCAAGTTAATCCCTGGACATGGAGGTATACTTGATAGAATTGACTCAATGCTAATTTCATTTCCATCAATTTATATTTATATAAAATTTTTAAGTTTATGAGTTATATTCACAAAGAAGGTAAAAATATTATTTCTATTTCCTTCTTGATCTACTTTATTATTATTCTAATTTGTTATTTTGTTTTTAATCATTACTTAATAAAAGTAACATGTTCAATATCAATTATTTTATTCTTAATTATTCAATTTTTTAGAAATCCTAAAAGAAAAAAAATAAAAAATGATAAATTTATAATTGCTCCTGCAGATGGGAAAGTTGTTGTCATAGAAGAAGTTTATGAAAATGAATTTTTTAAAGATAATAAAATTCAAATTTCAATTTTTATGTCACCTTTTAATGTTCATCTAAATAGATATCCTATATCAGGTAAAATAAAATATTTGAAATATCACCCTGGAAAATACTTTTTTGCTTGGAATCCAAAATCCTCTATTGAAAATGAGAGATTCTCTACTGTAATTGAGAGTAAATTTAAATTTTCAATTCTTATTCGACAAATTGCAGGTGCTTTTGCAAAAAGAATAATTAATTATTCTAAAATTAATAATTTAATTTCTCAGGGAGAGGAAATGGGATTTATTAAATTTGGTTCAAGAGTTGATATTATTTTACCAAAAAATATCAAAATAAATGTAAATTTAAATGATAGAACCTGCGCTGGCGAAACTGTAATAGCTGAAATTTTATAATATTTTTAACAATTCATTTAAATCTGAAATTTTATATTTTATTTTTTTTATTTCTGATTTATTATAATCATTAAATTTTATTTTACTTGGAGTAAATAATATTGATCTAATTCCAATTGATTCAGCTGAGAGACAGTCAATATGTGGATTATCTCCAATCATTATGCACTCTTTTACATCAATCCCTAGCAAATTTAATGCATAATCAAATATTCTCCTATCTGGTTTGAGATATCCAGCTGACTCAGATGTAATTATCTTATCAAAATATTTCATCAAATTTGAATTTTTAAGTTTTGTATATTGAACTTCCTCAAATCCATTGGTAATTATATGTAAATTATATTTTTCATAGAGATTATCTAAAACATTATGACAATTTGGAAAAACATATTTTTTTTCGGAGTATTTTTAACATAAAAGTTAGCTAATTTAAAACTTAAGCTTTTATCATAAATTGAAAAAAAATTTAAAACTTTTTCAAATCTTGAATCTCTTAAAAAATTTTTTGAAATTTCTCCTTTACGATATTTATCCCACAAATCATTATTAATCTTTTTGTATACCTTATAAAATATTTTAAAATTTATTCGATAATCAATTAAATACTCCTGAAATAATTCTTCTAAAGATATTTTAGAATTTTTTTCAAAATCCCATAGTGTATGATCAAGGTCAAAAAAAATATGTTTTATTTTCATTTTAATATTTATAAAAAATTAATGATAATAAAAAAGACCAAAATATTATAAATACAGACATCAAAATAATTACCTTCTTCTTTTCTTTTTCATAAAACTTGGCTGCCAAAAATGATCCAACTGGAATTGACATTATTACAGGAGAAAAAAAAGCAATACCATAAAGACCATATTTTTTCACAATAGAAACATAAAATCTATTTTTTTTTGTGAATCTTTTCTTATTATTTTTTTTTAAAAAAATTAGATTAACAATTTTTAAAATTTGGGCACTAAAATTATAAAAAACAATTACCCCAAAAATTCCACCTAAACTAGTTACAATAATTGTTTCCATAAATGTAAAGTTAAATTTAGAACTAAATGCTATCATAGGAGCAAATAAGAACTTAACTGAACTAATAAAAAATAGACTTATATATTTACCTATATTCATTTGTATAAAAGTTTAAGAAAAAATGGCAGCTTATTAATTTTGATATTATAATAGGGCTGAACTTTAGCTCCAAAACTTCTGTAAAATCTTAATAAATTATTATTATTACTTCCTTCAAAATCAAATATTTTATTTGAGTTTGAGTTTTTTTGAATAACTAGATCTAACAAAAATGGAATCAAACCGTTTTTTCTACCAAATTCTGTATTTCCTGAAAATAAAAAAATTATTCTTGTACTAGTGTGAAGTAAGAATACTCCGGCCAAGGGAACATTATTTTCATCTTTACATAAAATTATTTGACCAACTGACTTCTCAAAAGATTTTTCCATTAATAATTGTAAATTTTGATAATCATGATTTTCAAATTTATATTTATTGTTATTTTTAAATAAATTAATAATAATTTTAGGAGAGCAATTGAATACTATATTTTTTTTTACAAATTTATGTTTTTTTAAATTTCTCTTTAAATTTTTAGAGTAAAATTGTTTGATTTTTTTGTAATCGTCATTGAGATTTAAAATACAATTTGTCTTTTTTATAAAGTTACTTGAACAAATATTTGCATAATTTATATTTAGATTAACTAATTTGTAATATTTAGGGATGGCTTCAATAAAATCATTTACTTTATTTAAGTTTTTTTCAGATCTTGAAAAAATACCTAGTTGTTGAATCCAAAAAGGATTTAAAGAATAATGAATAAAAAAAAAATTTGATGGTAAAGGAAATACTGCCTCATAGTCTCCCAAAACTAAAGCATTCCAATTTTTTGATACAATGTCAAGATACCACGATAATGCATATGGTAAATAATTAACTGAATTAACTATGCAATTATCCCACTTAATTTTATCTATTTGATAGTTTTTGTAAAACTTTATCATTTTGACAACTCTTTTATTGAAAATTCAAAAATATCTTTCCATCCTTCCCATTCATCCATATCACACAACGAATGATTATGCCATATACTTATATAATTACCATTAACCTTTTTTAATATTGATATTATATTTTTTATTGAATATTTTGCTTCCTCTACATTTAATTTCATGTAGTTATTTAAAGTTCCATCCATTACAACAAAAGGTTTTATTAGTAAATCTGTTTCTTTTTCATTTTCTAGATCATAAAAATAGTAAGGAAGTGAGGTCCCAGCTCTAAATCCAAAGTGAGATGCATAACCCATAGAATAATCTTCTTTGATTCCCAACTTTATTAAATTTTGGTATGTCAGAGGAAGATTGAGCTTTAAAAAATGTTGTCTACTTTTTTTAATTTTTCTTTTAACTATATTAGAGAGTCTATCTAATTCGTTTTTTTTTATATATATCGAACGATTTGAATTATACGAAAAATGAATACCTACATTAAAATAATCTGAAGTACTTTGAATTAATTCGATAAATCTCTTATTATAAAAAGGTATATTTTTATCATACTTACTAAAATCTGCTAATAAAAAAAAATATATAAATTCAATATTATATTTTTTTGATATTTTCAGTAAATAGTCAAAATTATCATAAGGATCAGATAATTTATTTGTTAATACTTTTAATTGCAATTTAATTTTTTCAAAATCAAACTTTACAAATGACTTAAATAACTTCCAAATTCCCCTAAAAAATCCAATTTCTTTAAATAGGAATGCATGATCAACATCAATTGTATTTATATGATTAAATCTTCTTTGAGGAAATTTAAAATCAGGGTAAAATGATTCAATTAAAAGCTTTAATTCATTTATCCAAAGCTCAACGATAGGTAATTTTAAAAAACTATTTTTGAAAGCTAAACTATTTTTTGCTGGAAATCTCTTATGATTATCTTTAATATGAGGTAAATATTCTTCATATCTTGACAACATATAAAATATACAGGCAAAAATATCAAATGGTAACGAACCTGTTTCATTTGTATGAAAAAATATTTTTATTTTTTTCCATGATGATACTTCAATATTTAAATTTGAGATTTTATTTTGAAATAAAATATCAGATGAATAAAAAAATAACTCATCTTTTATTCTATTTTTTGAATATGAAATCTTGAGTCCTTTATGAGAAGTAAAATAATTCTTATCATTTGTAATCTCAATTTTTGTATTCATAAAGTTAGTGAATACCATTTTGAAAGTATAGTTTATCCTCTGAGTTATTTCATCTGTAAATATTAAAATCATCTAATTTCATCAATTATTTTATCGCATATAAAATTAGCGCTATTTCCATTACCAAATAATTTTTGGAATTTTAATTTATTATTTAAAAGTTCTTCGTATGATTTAACAAAAGTTTCAAATCTTAAATCCCATAAAACTGAACTACCATTCTCTAAAATCTCAATCCATTCAGTTTCATTTCTAATTATAATTGAAGGTTTTTCTAATAAATATGCTTCCTTCTGAACACCACCTGAATCTGTTATTACCAAATCACAATTTTTAATTATTGAAATCATTTCAGTGTAGGAAATTGGATCAATAATTTTGAAAAATTTATGACTCAGTAAATAATTATATTTATTGTTACCGAAAAATAATTTAAAATATTTTTTAGTTCGAGGATGAATTGGAAAAAAAAGAGTTTTTTTAAATTTCTCAGAAAACTTTACTAATGAATCTACTATTTTTTTTAATCTATTTTTATTGTTAGTGTTTGATTTTCTATGAAATGTTAATAAGCAAAAATTCTTTAATTTATATCTATTTAAAATATTTTTATTTTTTTTAGTAACATTATGTAAAAGATTATCATACATAACATCACCGGATAAATAAACTTTCTTATTTGTCATTGAACAACTGCCTTTTGAGTGAGAAATTCCTTCAATTTCCAAATTTTTAATTGAGGATTTCGTGGGACAAAATAAAATACTAGATAGATGATCAGTGAAAATTCTATTAAGTTCCTCAGGCATATTTTTATCATAAGATCTTAGTCCAGCCTCAACATGTAAGAGTTTAATATTTAATTTTGACGCTATATATGCTCCAGCAAATGTTGAATTTGTATCTCCATACACTAACATTGCATTTGGTTTTTCTTTTTTAACTATTTCTTCTAAATTAAAAATTATTTGGAATAGGGGTGATATTTTATGTTTAGGATCAAGTTTAAATTCATATTTAGGTAATGTCAGATTAATTTCTTCATAAAAAATTTCAGACATTTTTTCATCATAATGCTGTCCTGTATGAACGATAATCTCATTTATCAAATTGTTAAAATTACTTCTAATTTCTTTACTTAATGAAAATGACTTAATAATCTGAGGTCTAGTTCCTACTATAGTTAAAATTTTGATCATATTGATTGATGTTCAATACCTATGAAAGACAGGTAAATAAATATCAAAACTAAAGATATTTAATTCAAATTTTTTGATAATTTAGATTTCAAATTGGAAGCTTTATTCTTGTGAATAACTCCTTTTTTAACTAGCTTATCAATCTTTGAAACTAAAAGAGGATACATTTTAGTAAGTTTAGATTTATCATCCTCGTTCCTCATATCTTTTAATGAATTTCTCATTGTTTTGTGGTAAAACTTATTACTTAAAGTTTTACTTTTATCTGATCTAATTCTTCTCAATGTTGATTTAAGGTTTGCCATATATATATATTTTAGTAGTCCGTAGGGGAATCGAACCCCTGTTGCATGGATGAAAACCATGAGTCCTAACCACTAGACGAACGGACCTAATAAAGTGCGTGCAAATCTAATTAGAAAATTTAAACTCTCAAAATATAAATGTAAATTTTAGCTTAAATCACTCATGATTAATAGGATTTAGCAAATAAAACTCTTTTTTTAGAAGGAAGTCCAGTTAAAATACATTTTCCAATTTCTAATTTACTATCAATTGGAATACACCTAATTGTAGCTTTTAACTTTTGCTTAATCAGTTCTTCAGTTTGTTTAGTACCATCCCAGTGACAGGAGAAAAAACCTCCCTTACTTTTAAGAAGCTTTTCAAATGTCTTAAAATCATCCACTTTAGTTATATTAGAATCTCTGAATTTTTGTGCATTTTGAAATAAATTATTTTGAATTTCACTTAGTAAATTTTTGATAATTTCTTCAAAGTTATCAATATTTATATATATTTTTTCAAAATTATCTCTTCTGAATATTTCAATTAAATTTTTACTTATATCTCTTGGACCTAATGTAATTCTTAAAGGAACTCCCTTTAATTCATATTGATTAAATTTCCAACCTGGTTTATAATTTTTATTGTCATCATATTTAACCCTCACTCCATTTTTTATCAATTTTTCTTTGATTTCTTTTGCTATTTTGTCAATATGATTAAATTCTTCATCTGATTTGAACACAGGAACAATTACAACCTGCCAAGGAGCAAGATTTGGGGGAAGAACTAAACCTTTATCATCAGAATGTGTCATAACCAGAGCCCCCATCAATCTTGTTGAAACTCCCCATGATGTAGCCCAAACGTAGTCTGTACTTCCATCTTTTTTTTGGAATTTGACATCAAAAGCTTTTGCAAAATTTTGTCCAAGAAAATGAGATGTTCCAGCTTGTAATGCTTTCCCGTCCTGCATCAAAGCTTCTATACAAAATGTTTCAACTGCTCCAGCAAATCTTTCAGATTCAGATTTAGTTCCCTTTATTACTGGTATTGCCATGAATTTTTCAACAAAATCAGCATATAAATCACATATTTTCCGTGACTCTTCAAGAGCTTCATTTTTACTTTCATGAGCTGTATGTCCTTCTTGCCATAAAAATTCAGATGTTCTTAAAAATAGTCTTGTTCTCATTTCCCATCTTACGACATTTGCCCATTGATTTAGTAAAATTGGTAAATCTCTATAAGATTGGATCCATTTTCTAAAAGAATCCCAAATTATAGTTTCTGATGTTGGTCTAACTATCAGTTCTTCGTCTAATTTTGAATTTTCATCAACAACTATTTTATCAGATTTGTCATCTTTTTTTAATCTATAATGAGTTACAACTGCACACTCTTTTGCAAAACCATCAATATGAGATGCTTCTTTACTAAAAAATGATTTTGGAATGAATAAAGGAAAATAAGCATTCAAATGACCTGTTTCTTTAAATTTCTTATCTAATTCTGATTGAATTTTTTCCCAAATAGCATAACCATAAGGTTTAATAACCATACAACCTCTTACATTAGAGTTCTCAGCTAAATCAGCCATTAAGATAAGTTCATTATACCATTTGGAATAATCATTTTCTTTACTAGTAAGCTTCTTGACCATAATTTATTAATTTAAAATATGTTAAAAATCTGTTAAACTATAATAAATGAAAGAGAATATTTAGTATCTTTTTCATAAATTTGTAAAAAGTCAAACACAAATCTATGAAAACTCTTTTAAATATTTTTTTGATAATAAATATATTAACCAATGCTAAAGTTTTTAGTCAAGAGAAGAATTGGTATTCTGATGACTTATATTACAATCCCTTGGAAAAAAAAATTAATTATATTAGAATTATTCAAAATAATGATGATTTTAAAGAAGATATAGATTCAACTGATTACAAATCATCTTACACTGATCGAATTAATAGATTTGAAAGAGATAATCCTTTATATTATCATGATGAAAATAATTCAAGTAATTTTTATGACCCTTCTTACAGTAACTGGGGTTGGAATAACTGGGGTTGGAATAACTGGGGTTGGAACAACTGGGGATGGAATATGGGTCTGGGTTGGAATAACTGGGGTTGGAATATGGGTTTAGGTTGGAACAACTGGGGATGGAATATGGGGCTAGGTTGGAACAACTGGGGATGGAATATGGGGCTAGGTTGGAACAACTGGGGATGGAATATGGGTTTAGGTTGGAATTTAGGTTTATATGACATGTGGAACATGAATAGCTTTGGCCTAACTGATAATTATAACTATGGACCAAGAAGATCATTTTCAAATAATATTCCAAATTTTTCATCACATTCTAGAAAATATTTTACAAATAATGGTCAAGTTCAGAGAAATTTATCAAAAAATACTAATTCCAGTGAAATATATAATAAACCTAATTCAAAATATTTAAGAAACAATACTAATAACATCAATAAAAAAAATATTCTTAAATCAAAAAAAAACCAAAGTAAATCAAACAGCTTTAGGCCTTCCAACAAGAAAAATTATAATAATAGAAACAATTTTAAATCTAATAGATCAAATAATTTTAATTCTGGAAGATCAGGTAATTTCAATTCCAGACCTTCAAGATCTTTTAGACCTAGATAATAATAACCAATTAAAATGAAAAAATACTTTTTGTTAATATCATCTGTTTTAATTTCTCAATTTATAAATGGTCAATATCATATAGATGCATTAAGATTTTCTAAAGAAACACTTAATGGTACTGCAAGATTTATGTCTATGGGTGGTGCCTTTGGTTCTTTAGGTGGAAATCCATCAGCACTAAATTTTAATCCAGCTGGAGTATCAGTCTACACAAGTAGTGAATTTTCATTTAGCTTTGATTTTTCTGATATTGAAACATCTACTAAATTTCATAATACAAATGTCTTAAGTGTTGATTCTAAAAATTCAATTCCAAATTTGAATTACATAAGTGCTAATATCTTTGATCCAAACGAATTTGGTGATTGGAATAGATTAAATTTTGCAATTGGATACAATAAGTTGGATGATTACAATGAAACCACATATATACTTGCAAACCAAAACGAACACTCTTTAGCAAGTAATTTTCTAAATAATGCTCAAGGTTATTACCCAGAAAACTTAAACTTATTTAATGAACTACTAGCTTTTAATACTTATTTGATTGATACTATTTCGGGAAATAATTCAACTTACTTTTCATATGTTGATCCATTAAGTGAAAAAAATCAATCATATTATTCTATTAAATCTGGTCAAAAAAATGAATTCTATCTTACTTTTGGATCAGCATACAAGGATAAGCTTTTCATGGGAATGACAATTGGCTTTCCATGGATTCAATTTAATCAATTTAGTAATATCTCTGAATATTTCATAAATGATTCAGTAGATTCTACTAATTCGAATAATATTGAATCTTTCTCCTATAATTCTAATCTTTGGGTATCAGGTTCAGGAATTAATTTAAAATTAGGACTAATCTATCAAATTGATGAGAACCTCCGATATGGATTTGCTATTCATACTCCTACTGCATTTCAGATTCAAGAAGAATTCTCGTCTAGATTAATTACCTCCTTTCAAAATAATATTTTTGAATCTGAATCAGGTTTAGGTTTTTTTGATTATGACCTGTCAACTCCATTTAAAATTATGAATAGTGTATCTTACATATTTGATAAAAAAGCAATTTTATCAATAGACTATGAGTATTTAGATTATTCAAGTTTAAATTTAAACTCTGATTTTTATAGCCTGTCTGAATCAAATCAGGATATTACTTACTATTACTCAGTCGCATCAAATATCAGAATAGGTGGAGAATTTAGAATTCACCCACAATTTAGTCTTAGGGGAGGTTATGCGTATTACGGCAGTCCATTTCTTGGAATGAGTGAGAGAAACATAGAAGTTTTTTCTTTTGGGGGTGGTCTAAGAATCAATCAATATTTTTTGGATTTTGCAGTTGTAAACTCATTTAACGAAGATATTTTTAGTTTGTATAATTCAGCACCAAATTCAAGTATAACTACATCAAAAAATCAAATAACTTGGACAGCTGGTTTTAAGTTTTAAATTATTTTTTTTCACCAGCAATTGCTTCGTCTATTAGAATTCTTCCACAATGT
Organism: Flavobacteriales bacterium; assembly: GCA_002692065.1. GTDB lineage: Bacteria > Bacteroidota > Bacteroidia > Flavobacteriales > UBA7430. The sequence goes on from NZJX01000017.1 coordinate 49,964, forward strand.
TCACAAACAATTATCTTCTTATGACTAGCAATATCCATCTGTCTTTGAGGTGGAACAGTATTAAAACATCCTCCACATGCATTTCTGTTAACTTTAACAACAGCTAGACCATTTTTAAAATTCTTTCTCAATCTTGAATATGCTGTTAAAAGTCTATCATCAATCACTTTTTCAGCTTTGGATGAATCCTTTAAAAGTTTTTCTTCATCTTTTTTAGTTTCAGATATAATCTTATCAAGTTCTACATTTTTAATCTTTAAATCTTCCTTTCTTTCTTTCAACTTTTCAGTTACGTCAATAATTAATGTATTTATTTCTTCTTCTTTTAATTTAAACTCTTTAATTTTTTTTTCAGATAATTGTATTTCTAAATCTTGGAACTCAATTTCTTTATTAAGTGAGTCAAATTCTCTGTTATTTCTTATTTTTTTTAACTGATCATTATACTTTGATATTAGTTCCTTGGAATTAATTATCATACTTTCAGAATCTTTTGTTGATGATTGTAATGAATCGATTTGATTATTATAATTTGATAATCTTGTTTCGAGCCCAGCAATTTCATCTTCAAGATCTTGAACCTCTAGAGGAAGTTCACCTCTTAAGATTTTAATTTTATCTATATTTGAATGAATTGATTGCAATTTAAATAGCGCAACTAATTTATCTTCAACAGAAACTTGTTTAACCTTTACCATTTATTAAAAATATTTTACAGGATTAGTATTAATTTTTGATAAGACGATGTCAAATTTAGAAATTTTTTTGATAAGATAACTAAATATAATGTTTTTAGTGAATTGTTCACTTTCATAATGACCAATATCAACTAAAATTATTCTATCGTTAGATTCAAAAAAATCATGATATTTTATATCTGAGGTAATAAAAATATCAGCATTTGAATGAATGGAATTTTTTATCAAGAAACTTCCTGAACCACCACATACCGCAACTTTTTTAATTAGTTTATTTTTTAATTTTGTGTGTTTTAAAAATTTTAGGTTGAATTTTTTTTTAATTTTTTTTAAAAATTCAATCTCTTTCATTGGTTTAATATCTCCTATTAAACCTGATCCAATTAAATTATTTTTGTTTTCTAATTTGAAAATATCATATGCAACTTCTTCATAAGGATGGTTTAATTTAAGAGAATCTATAATTTTAGATTTCTTATTTTTTTCAAAAATAACTTCAATTTTTTTCTCTTTGATATTTGATCTAATATTCTTTTTCCCATATCTTGGATTTGATAAAATTGAACCTCTAAATGAACCTTCACCTTGACTGGTAAAACTGCACTCAGAGTATTTTCCAATTTTACCTGCACCAGATTTAAACAATGAATTGAGAATGATTTCATGAAAATCATTTGGAACATATGTAATTAACTTAAAAAGTGAATTATCAGACGATAGATTTAAGATCTTTCTATTAGTAATATTTAATTTCTCGGCAATTTCATTATTGACTCCATCTATTATATTATCCAAATTAGTATGAATAGAATATATAGAAATATCTGATTTTATAGCTTTAATTATATTTTTTTCAACATAATTTTTACCAGTAATTGATTTAATACCTTTAAAAATTAATGGATGATGAGATATAATTAAATTACAATTTAAATTTATAGCTTCATTAATGACCTCATTAGTACAGTCCAATGAAATTAATATTTTTTTTATATCACTATTTACATCTCCTATTAAAAGACCACTATTATCGTACTCTTCTTGATAGTTTAATGGGGCCCAAGTCTCTAATATTTCAATTATTTTAAATAATTTCATACTAATTTAATTTTTAACAAAATAATAGTTTTTTTTTAAAATAATAAATTATAGATTGTGTATTTTAGAAAATGTTTTTTTTAAAAATAATTCTTAATCTATTATCATTAATTATTTCTGTTGTAATCAAAATTAGAAATTTATTTTTTGATTATCGATTAATTAAAATTCAAAAATCTAAAATTCCTGTTATCAGTGTTGGAAATTTAAATATTGGTGGCACTGGGAAAACACCTCATGTTATTTTCTTAATTAAATTATTTGTGGATGAAAAAAATATATCAGTTATATCTAGAGGTTATGGAAGAATTGGAAATAAAACAAAAAAAGTAATTTTAAAAAAATTTAATCATATCGAAGTTGGGGATGAACCATTAGAAATAAAAAGTAATTTTATAAATTCCAAATTAGAAGTTTATGTAAGTAATTTTAGATACGAAGGAGTAAAATTAATTGAAAATGAAAAAAAATGTGACTTAATTATACTTGATGATGGTTTTCAGCATAGATATTTACATAGAGATATTAATATACTTTTAACACTTTATGATAAACCCTTTTATGATGATAGATTATTTCCTGTTGGTAAATTAAGAGAAAACAGATCTTATGTAAAAAGATCAGATATAGTCATAGTTACTAACTGTCCAAATAATTTAGAAAAAAGAAAAAGAAAAATAATAAAATCTAATATTCTAAAATATAGTACAAGTCCTATTTTTTTTACATCAGTTAAATATCTTGGGTTTTTTGATAAAAAAAACAAAAAAATTAATAATATTAATAGGGAAAAAAAATATTTAATAATAACTGGTATTGCAAACCCCAATTATATATACGAATATTTAAAAAAAATTGGTTTAAATTTTGAAAAAATTAATTATAAAGATCATTATAATTTTAAAATATCTGATATAAAAGAAATTTTATCATTGTCAAAAAAATTTGATTATATAATTACCTCTGAAAAGGATTGGTTTAGACTTAAACATTTTAATAAATTTTTTAATAATTTTGATAAGTTTTTAAGATTAAAAATTGAAATTAAATTTACAGACGAAAATCAAAAAATATATTTTCATTCCATAATTTCAAAATTACTTTCTAAATGAAATACTTAAAATTTTTATTTTACTTTTTAATTTTTCAAAAATTAAATTCTCAGCAAATTATAAATTATAACCAAATTTTTAATTGGACTAATGACACATTAGTAGGAAGTTATGTGTATGATAATATATACAACGAAATTTGGGGAGGTGAGATAAATGATATAGAATTTGCTGTAATAGGTTCTACAGCTGGAACTCATATTTTTGACATTTCTGAGCCTGAAAATTCCTCTGAAATTTTCTTTTTTCCAGGATCACATAATGGTCCTCATGTTATTCACAGAGATTACCACGATTATAATGGATTTTTGTATACAGTTTGTGATGAAGGAAATGGTAGTTTACAAGTAATTGATATAAGAAATTTACCATATTCAGCAAATATTATTTATGATTCAGACGAATTTATAAAAAGAGCTCACAATATTTTTATTGATGAGGTTTCAAATAAACTTTATGCATGCAGTGTAAGAAATGGTCAAAATCAAAGTAGTTCTATAGTAATACTAGATATAAATAATCCATTCTTACCATTAAAAATTATGGATTATGAAATACCTGAAACTTCGTATTCAGCTCATGATATATGGGTAAATAACGACACTGGGTTTGTAAATAACGGTTATGATGGATTTTTTGTAATTAATTTTTCATCAGCAAACCCTTCAATAATTGGATCTTTGACAAGTTATCCAGACAAAGGATATAACCATTCTGGATGGCCAAATTCTGATATGTCATTATATGTAATGGCAGACGAAAATTGGGGCTATGATTTAAAAATTCTTGATATTTCAGATTTAGAAAATATAAATGTAATTTCCACTTTTAATTCTGAAATTCATGAAAATTCAATAGCACATAATGTAATGGTAAAAAATAATTTAGCCTATATTTCATATTATCATGATGGACTTCAAGTATATGATATTTCAATTCCTGAAAATCCTACGAAAGTTGGGAGTTTTAATTCATATTTATTAGATGATCATGAGGAAACATATAGGGGTGCATGGGGAGTATATTCTTTTTTACCATCTAATAACATTCTTATCTCCGATATGCAATTTGGTTTGTATGTTATCGGAGAAAATTATTTAAATATTGAACAAATTAAAAACATAGATATAAGAATTTTCCCAAATCCTTCATACTCTGATATAAAAATAATTTTCCCAAATAATCAAAATATATACTATATTTCATTGACTAATTTTTTGGGAAAATCTATTTTTAATAAAAAAATAAAAAATAAAAAAAATATAACAATTTCTAATTTAGATAAAGGAATCTATAATATTAATATTTATAACCACTCTATTAATATGAACAAAAAGCTAATTATCCAGTAATTTTTAAAACTTTGAAAATATGAATACTAACTATGAAAAATATGAGATAATTGTTGGCTTGGAAATTCATGTTCAACTTAATACCTTAAGCAAAGCCTATTGTTCTGATTCTACAAAATTTGGATCTTTACCAAATTCAAATATTAGCCCTATCTCTCTGGGTCATCCTGGTACTCTTCCTGTTTCAAATAAAAAAGTTTTTGAAAATGCTATCAAACTTGGTTTAGCATTAAATTGTAATATTTCAAATGAAAATAGGTATGATAGAAAAAACTATTTTTATCCTGATTTACCTAAAGGATACCAAATAACTCAGGATAAAACTCCGATTTGCACAAAAGGATATCTTAATATTAAAGACGAAAAAGAAAATTTAAAAACAATTTCATTAACTAGAATCCATATGGAGGAAGATGCTGGAAAAAGTATTCATGATTTGGATCCTTTCGATACTTTAATAGATTTAAATAGAGCTGGAGTGCCTTTGCTTGAAATAGTATCAGACCCGGTAATAAATTCCAGTGTCGAAGCTTATAACTTTATATCTGAAATTAGAAAAATAGTCAGGTACTTAGACATATGTGATGGTAATATGGAAGAGGGTTCGATGAGGTGTGATGCAAATATTTCAGTAAGATTTAAAGGTGAAAAAAATCTAAGAAATAGGGTTGAAGTTAAAAATATGAATTCAATTAAAAATGTGCAAAAAGCAATTGATCTAGAAGTTAAACGACAAATTCATAATTACACAAATAAAAAACAAGTTCATCAAGAAACAAGAAGTTATGATGCCATAAATAATAAAACCTTTATACTAAGATCCAAAGAGGATGCTCATGATTATAGATATTTTCCTGAACCAGATTTAAGCCCTGTAATTATTTCAACTGAATATATCAAAAAAATTAAAAAAGAAATTCCACCGTTACCTAATGAACTTTACTTAAAATTTACTTCTAAGTATAATTTATCTGATTATGATTCGAGGTATTTAACTGAGTATAAGGATATAGCTCTATTTTTTAATGATATTTCCAATGAAATATCAGAATATAAATTATTAGCTAATATTTTAATGGGGCCAATAAAATCATACTTAAATGAACATTCACTAAATTTAAGTCAAATTAATTTAAGTCCTAGTAAAGTAATAGAAGTCATTGATTTAATCTCTAATAATCAAATTTCTAAAACAATTGCATTTCAAAAGTTATTTCCACTAATCATAAAATATCCAGAGAAAAAAATTTTAAATTTGATGAATATTTACGACTTAAATCAAAGTTCTGATGAGGATAAAATATTTGAATACGCAAAAATTGTATTTGAAAATTTTCCAAATAAAGTGAGTGAATATAATAATGGTAATAAAAACTTAATTGGGCTATTTATGGGGGAAATTATGAAATTGTCTAAAGGAAAAGTAAATCCAAAACTTGCAAATGAAATATTAAAAAATCTTCTGAAAAATCACAAATCATAAATTGAAAAATAAAAAAACTTATTTTGCGTCAGATTTCCATCTTGGAGTTCCAGGAAAAAAGGAAAGCATAGTTAGAGAATTAAAAATAATAAAATGGCTAGATGAAATCAAAGTTGATGCCAAAGATATTTTTTTAGTGGGTGATATTTTTGATTTTTGGTTTGAATGGAATAAAGTTGTTCCTAAAGGAAATTACAGATTATTAAGTAAGTTATCCGAGATTAGTGAAATTGGAATAAAAATTCATTTTTTAAAAGGGAATCATGATTTATGGACATTTGGATACCTTAAAGAGGTTGGGTTAAAGGTTTATGATTCAGATATTAAAATTGAAATTGATGGTAAAAAATTTTTAATTTCTCATGGAGATGGAATTGGAAATTTTGATTTTAAATATAAAATTTTAAAAAAAACAATATTTGAAAATAAATTTTTTCAAAAATTGTTTTCAATATTACATCCTGACATTTCAATAAAAATTGCAAATTATTTTTCAAAAAAAAGTAGACTAAAAAAATTTAAACATGATGACAATTTTTACTTAAAGAAATTGAAAAAGTATTGTAATAAAGTACTTGAAAAGGAAAAAATTGACTATTTTATTTTTGGACACTATCATATTGTATCAGAGACAAAAATTAATGATATTTCTAAATTATTTATTCTGGGAGATTGGGTTAATCATAATTCATATCTTCAGCTATATGAGGGGAAACCTGAAATGAAAAAATTTAATTATCAATAAAATTTTTCAATTTTAAATTCAATCAAATAGTCCTTTTGAATATTTTATTTTTCATTAAGCTGAGATTAATTCTAAATTTTTAAAAAATAAATATCAATTATAAATAAGATCAGTTGAAACTGAAAATTCATAATTATATTTTAAAGGAAATATTACGAAATATTTTATCGCTAAATATGTTTTTCAGCCTTGTATGATGAACGAACTAGAGGTCCACTTTCTACATAATTAATTCCTTTTTCAATAGCAAAATTTTTTAATTCTTGAAAAACTTTTGGTTCAATAAATTTTTGTACTGGTAAGTGTTTTTTTGAGGGTTGAAGGTATTGGCCAATTGTCAGCACATCAAGACCAACTGAAACAAGATCATCAATTGTATCATGAATTTCTTCAATTTTTTCTCCCAATCCTAGCATTATTCCAGTTTTTGTTCTGATTTTATTTATTTTTAAATATTCTAAAACTTTTAAAGATCTGTCATATTTGGCTTGGATTCTCACTGTTCTTGTTAATCTACTGACAGTTTCAATGTTATGAGATACAACTTCAGGTGCAACATCAATTAATCTGTCAACTTGTGAATAAATACCCTTAAAATCAGGGATTAAAGTTTCCATAGTTGTACCACTAGATACTCTCCTGATAGCTTTTACTGTTTCAGCCCAGATAATTGAACCACCATCTTTTAAATCATCCCTATCAACAGAAGTAAGGACAGCATGTTTAACTTGCATTAATTTGACTGATCTAGCAACTCTTTCGGGTTCAGTCCAATCAACTGGTTTTGGTCTTCCAGTTTTAACGGAACAAAAACCACAAGACCTTGTGCAAATATTACCTAAAATCATAAATGTAGCTGTACCCGCCCCCCAACATTCGCCCATATTTGGGCAATGTCCACTTTCACAAATTGTATGTAACTTATAATTTGAAACTAGAGATCTGACTTTTTTATAATTACTTCCAGTTGGAAGTTTAACTCTTAACCATTTTGGTTTTATAGAATATGTATTTTGAGTAGTGTTTTTATTCATTCATTTTATTATTGTACAAAAATAATGAATAATTAAAATAAATTTTATATTAAAAAATTTTATTTTAATTTTATTTTCAAATATTCATTTAGCTATTTGAACTATTTTTTTCAAGATCTATTTGAGAAACACCTGGACAATTTGCAGTTACACAGCAAGATTGAACAATGATAGAGAGAAATAAAATTGAAAGAATTATAATTATTTTTTTCATTTAACTTTTATTTGAATTCAAAAATACATATTTTTTTTTAAGTTTAAAACAATTAAAAATTATATTAAAATGATAAATTATTTAAATCCTTCGTGGAAAAAAATTTTATCAAAAGAATTTCAAAAATCATATTTTAAAAAATTGATATTAAATCTCAAAGATGAAAATATCAATTTTAGTATTTTACCTGAAGAAGGAGATTATTTTAAAGCTTTTAATTTAACTCCTTTTGAAAAAATAAAAGTTGTAATATTAGGACAAGACCCTTATTACAAAAAAAAATTGGCTAATGGTTTGAGCTTTGCTGTGGAAGATATAGATCATTTACCTAAATCTCTAAAAAATATAATTAAAGAATTAAAATCAGATTTAAAATATCACAAACCTGATGAAATTGAAATAAAAAATTGGGTTAAACAAGGTGTATTTTTACTTAATTCTGTTCTTACGGTGAGGGAAAATGAACCTGGGTCTCATAAAAATATTGGTTGGGAAAAATTTACTGATAGTATAATCAAATTAATATCAGCAAAAAAAAAGAATATTGTTTTTATTTTGTGGGGAAAGTATGCTGAATCAAAACAAAAATTTATTGATACATCAAAGCATAAAATTATTATTTCTAGTCATCCATCTCCACTTTCAGCTAATAAGGGATTTTTTGGTTCAAAACCTTTCTCAAAATGTAATGATTACTTATATTTGAAAGGAAAGAAACCTATAAATTGGTTAGTTTAAACAATAGTTTTATATGGAAAATATTGAAATAATTTTATATATAATTTTTGGTGTATTTTTCTTACTAATATACTTTAAATACTTTCAAAATGGGAAAATTAGTACTAAACACGAAGATCTAATTAAACCCTTTAAGGATATAATTCAAAACCTTGAAAATGAGAGAATAATTAAAGAAAATGAAATTAATGAGTTAAATAGAAAATTGTCAATATCAAATACTAAAATATTAAATTTAGAGGAAAGAATTATTTTAAATGATAATCTAACTAAGGACACACAAAATAAATTTAAAATTGAATTCCAAAATATGGCAAATGAAATATTAGAAAAAAATTCAATTAAAATAACCGAACAAAATAAAAGTAACTTGGGGCTAATTTTAAAACCATTCAAGGAAAAAATTGAAGATTTTAAAAAAAATATTGAAATAAAAAGTAAAAATGATAATGACTACAGAATAGCATTGACTGAACAGATTAAAATGTTAAATGATGCTAATATTAAAATTAGTAATGATGCTAATAATCTTGCCAAAGCTCTAAAGGGTGATTCCAAAATTCAAGGAGACTGGGGAGAACTTCAGCTTGAAGTTTTGCTTGAAAAAAATGGATTAATCAAAGGAATACACTTTATTATGCAAAAATCAATTAAAGACTATGAAGGAAAAGATAAAAGACCTGATTGCATTGTTAACTTACCTGATAAGAAAAATTTAATAATTGATTCTAAAGTTTCTCTAAAGTCATATGAAAAGTATATAAATTCAAATGATCAAAATGAAAAAAAAATATTTTCTGAAAAACATCTTTTAAGTATTAAAAATCATATCAAAGAATTATCTGAAAAAAATTATACTAATCTCTATAATATCAATACACCAGATTATGTTTTAATGTTTATTCCTATTGAAACAGCACTTTCCTCAGCTGTCAAAGAAAATAAAAATATTTTTAATTATGCTTTTGATAAAAATATTGTTTTAATGACTCCATCTACCTTAATTGCCACTTTAAGAACGATCTCATTTATATGGAGAAATGAAAATCAAAAACAAAATGCATTAAAAATAGCTACTGAAGCAGGAAGACTTTATGATAAATTTGTTGGTTTTAAAACTGACTTAAATAGTATTGAAATTAATATTGATAGAATTAAAAAAAGTTATGATGCTGCCTACAATAAACTTGATGGTAAAGGAGGTTTAATATCAAAAACAGAAATCTTAAAAAAACTTGGTGCAAAAACGAATAAAAGCTTGTCATCTGACTCATCTTTTGATTGAATTTAAAAAAATTTAAATGAAATCCATAAAAAATAAATTAGAAATTTTTGGACTACAACCAATAATAGAGGCTATAAAATCAGGTAAAGAATTTGATAAAATTTTTATTAAAAAAGGATTACAAGGACAATTATCATCAGATCTGAAATATTTAATTAAAAAAAATAATATTCCTAGTAAATTTGTTCCTTTAGAAAAAATTAACCGACTCACCAAAAAAAATCATCAAGGAGTATTTGGATTTATTTCTCCAATCAATTTTCATAAAGTTGGTGAAATAATAATGAAAACATTTGAAGAAGGTAAAACACCTATTCTCCTTATGTTAGATAGAATCACAGACGTAAGAAATTTTGGAGCAATCACAAGAAGTGCTGATAACTTTGGAGTAGATGCTATTATTATTAATAAATTTGGTAGTGCTCAAATTAATTCAGATGCAATAAAGACATCAGCAGGTGCAATTTATAAAGTTCCTATTTGTCGTGAAGATAATCTTGTAAATTGTATTTCATATTTAAAAAAAAGCGGATTAGTTGTAATATCATGTTCTGAAAAAGAAAGTAAGAATATAACTGATGTTAATTTAAAAAATCCAATTTTGATAATTTTAGGTTCAGAAAAAAATGGAATTTCTAGTGATATTTTAAAAGCATCTGATGAAAAAATTAAAATTCCTACTTATGGTAAAATAGACTCTTTAAATGTTTCTGTAGCCTGTGGAATTTCACTTTATGAAATTTCAAGACAAAGATCACTAACTTAAATTATCTCTTTTATCCTCATCATAAAAATAATTTGGACTTAATACTTCATTTTCATATTCATTATGGAATACTTCTAAAGTTGATGAAGATAATGGTGGAATAATCCATGACCATTCGGCATTCACTTTTCTAGCTTCATTTTTTTCTTGGGATAAGAATTTCATAAATTGTTTTGATGCACTGTGGTGATCAATAATTTTAACTCCATCTCTTTTAAAAGAATATAAGATAGCATAATTTAACTCAATTAAAGATTTATCTTTCCATAAACTACCTCTTTCAAAATCTTTTTCTCCAATTACTTTTGCAACCTCTTTTAACTTATTATATCTATTTTGATCAGATAAATTTCTAGCTCCTATTTCAGTTAACATATACCAACCATTAAACGGAGCTGCATGAAATTCCAAACCTCCAATTTCAAGAGTCATATTAGATATTATAGGTGTTGAATACCACTGAAGATTAAGGTTTTTAAATTTTGGAAATTTTGGATGTGAAATCTTAATAATTTTAATTATACTTTTTGGAATTTCTCTGAACTCAGGGGGGTTACTTCCCATCTTAATAACTATAGGCAAAATATCAAATTCAGTCTTTTTTGGGCTCCACCCTAGCTCAAGACAATGTTTAGTGAAATTTATATTTTTTGGATCTCCGATTATACTTCCATTTTTTTTTTTATAACCTGCATATCCTATAAGTTGTGCATTCCATATTTTTATATTTAATTTTCTATTAAATATTGAAATCGTTGACTTGATATTCCCATTATCAGTAGCAAATTCTATATGATCAAATAATGCAGAATAAATATCATTAATTTCTGATAATTTTCTACAATCAATAACTTTAAGAGAATTCCAAAATAATCTTCCTATACATCTATTTGAATTTCTCCATGCTACTTTTGCACCATAACTTAATTCAAATTCTTTTAATTCGTATGAACCGGTTTTAAATATTGATTCTTTTACACTATTCCATCTTGTTTGAAATTCATCTGATTTATCTAATTCTTTATAACATAGACTTAAATATGATTTAGCTTTAACTAGGATACGATTTTTTTTCATAAGAGTACTTCAGACAAAATTATTTAAAATTAACAAATACTTAACAAAATTATTTTAAATGATTTTTGGCTTATTAATTAGATTAATTTAGATTTGTAAAAATAATCGTAAAATTATGAAAATGAAAAAAATATTTTTATTAAATGCCATTTTTATTTTAATGGTATTTTTTGGTGCTCAAGCTCAAGAAATAAATTTTGAAAAAGAAATTCATAACTTTGGTGAGTTTGATCAATATGGAAATGGTACCTACGAATTTAAATTTACAAATTCAGGAAGCGCCCCTCTTATAATATCAAATGCAAAAGGTAGTTGTGGTTGTACAGTACCTGTGTGGCCTAAAGAACCGATTTTACCAGGAAACTCTAATGTTATAAAAGTAAAATATGACACAAAAAGAGTTGGTGCGTTTAATAAGAGCGTTACAATTAGCTCTAATGCAATTACAGATCCAACTAAAGTAATAAGAATTAAAGGTAAAACACTGTTAAAAAATAAAGATGACAATACACCTTTAAAAAAAAATAGTTCATCTATTCCCACCTCAAAACCATATTAATTAATATTTATCTTATTAGTTTTGTCTCGCTATAAAATTATAACATAGCGGGACTTTTTTTTTAAATTAAAATTTGCATAATGCCTAAAATATCTCATAAAGGTAATTTAATGCCTGAATCCCCTATTAGGAAACTTGTTCCATATGCTGAAAAAGCTAAAAATAATGGAATTGAGGTTATTCATTTAAATATTGGTCAACCAGATATAAAAACCCCAAAAGTTGCAATTCAAGCTATAAAAAAATTTGATAATAAAATTATATCATACAGTCATTCTGCAGGAAATCTATCATTTAGAAAAAAATTAAGTACATATTATCAGAAAAATAATATTAAGGTTAATTATGATGATATATTAGTCACAACAGGTGGATCAGAAGCTCTTTCTTTCACTTTAAACTGCATAGCTGACAATGGTGATGAAATTATTATTCCTGAGCCTTTTTATGCAAATTATAATGGATTTTCAATTTCATCTGGTTTAAAAATAATTCCAATTTCTTCAGATATTAAAAATGGATTTGCATTACCAAAAATTTCTGAATTTAAAAAAAAAATCACAAGCAATACTAAAGCTATTTTAATCTGTAATCCAGGAAATCCAACAGGTTATCTTTATAGTTATGAAGAATTAGTTGAGTTAAAAAAAATTGTTCTTAAATATGATTTATTTTTAATTTCAGATGAAGTATATAGAGAATTTACATATGATTCAAAAAAACATCATTCAATTTTACAACTTGATGGTTTATCACAAAATACAATAATGATTGATTCCGTTTCCAAAAGATATAGTATGTGTGGTGCAAGAATTGGTTCAATAGTTTCAAAAAATAAAAAAATTATTTCTACTGCTCTTAAATTTTCTCAATCTAGGCTCAGTCCTCCTAGTTTTGGACAAATTGCTGCAGAAGCTGCCTTAGATGTTGCAGATAACTATTTAACTGAGGTTGTTATAGAATATGAAAATAGAAGAAATTTATTGATTAGGGAACTAAATAAAATTGATGATATAATTTGCCCAAAACCACTAGGAGCTTTTTATTGTATTGCTGAATTACCAGTTAATGATTCAGAAGATTTTGCTAAATGGTTACTTGAAAGTTTTCAAATAAATAATAAAACATTAATGATTGCTCCAGCTGAAGGGTTTTATTCCTCAAAAGGGTTTGGTAAAAATCAAATTAGAATAGCATATGTTCTTAATGAAAATGAACTAAAAGATGCTATTTTAATTTTGAAAAATGGACTTAATGAGTATAAAAAAATTACTAATAATGAGTAAAAAGAAAAAAGTAATAGAAATCATTAGAATTTTAAATAATTTATACCCTAACCCAGTTCCTCCTCTTAATCATTATGACCCATTTTCTTTATTAATTGCAGTATTACTATCTGCGAGATGTACAGATGAAAGAGTCAATCAAGTAACTCCAAAATTATTTTCAAAAGGTAAAAATGCAAATGAAATGAGTAAACTTGAAATTGAAGAAATTAGAGAAATTATTCGACCCTGTGGATTATCTCCAACAAAAGCAAAAAATATAAAAAATCTTTCAAAAATAATTTGTAATAAATTTAATGGTGATATTCCAAAAAATATAACTGAATTAGAAAAGTTGCCCGGTGTTGGTCACAAAACAGCTTCTGTTGTAATGTCTCAAGCATTTAATATTCCAACTTTTCCTGTAGATACGCATATTCATAGATTAGCATATAGATGGAAACTTAGTACAGGTAAGAGTGTTGAGAAAACTGAATTAGATTTAAAAAAAAATTTTCCAGTTGAATATTGGAATAAGCTTCATTTACAAATTATATTTTATGGAAGAGAATTTTGTAAAGCTAGACCTCACATAATAGAAAATTGTCAGATATGTACAAAATTCGGTAGAAAAGCTATCTAAGGATTTAAAATTTAGTAATCTTGGTCATTTGGAAGATAATATAAAGTATCAGGGCTGATCAATTTAATCTGATAACCTTTCCCTTGATTCATATATCCTAAATTATTAAAATCATAATTTGGAAGATATACTTTTCCTAAATCATCCTTAACAATAATTAAATTATTATTTATGTCTTGAAAAATAAGTTGAACATTTTCAGGAGCTTCTCTTAAATAAGATACTATGTTCCAACCTTGATCTAAATAGATTGGATAAATCTCAGGTTGAATTTGCACTCCATTAATTGAAATAATTACTGAATTATTTAATTTTATGAAATATCCCTGTGAATTATTCATAGATAAGTCAAAATTATATTGCTGTGAAAAAATATTTCCAAAATTGTTTTTAATAATTATGATATCACTTACATAATTTTGAAAAATATCTGACATTAAATTAGAATTGGGATTAATAAATGATGAGAAAATATTCCACCCTTCATTTAAACTTATATATTGAGTATCAGATGAAAAATATTCACATGAATAATTATCTACTATTGCAGTTGAATCAAAATTAATAGCAGTTGAATCAATACAACCATAATTTTCACATTTACCAATAAATAAAGAATCATATAAACCATCATATCCAATATCCTCAGGTGCGTTTCTATAATTTGCAGAAATAAAATTAATTATACTTGGGGCATCAAAAAAGTCATTCATATAATTTTTTTGCCATGTTAAAACATGAATATTTTTTACAACATTGGGATATGGAGTTAGTATCCATCTAAACTCGCCCCCATCATCATCATCAATTGAACAAGCTAAATTTCTTAAAGATTCAATAATTTCAATACTAATACATGGATGATATAAAAATACAACACCTCCGCTCAAGATTATGGAGGTATCTTTGTGGTGGAAGAAACTCATACTCTCCCCATTTTGCCCACATTGGTCGATGAGGACCACAAGAAGGTGGAGTATTTTGATAACAAATACCATCCGGGAAGTCTATATGATTTTGTTCAAAACACATATCATCTAATATTATTCCATTATTTAAATATTCATTCGGTGAACCATTACAGGTATAGTCTATTATATCATTATATGTATCTGAACAATTATACTCACAAGAATAATTTTCAATAGTTGCACTTTGATTATAATTAAGAGCAGTCGAATCTGTACATCCAGAAATATAGCCCTGGCAGTTTAATAATATATTGTCTATATTGGAACAAATAAATGCATTGTTACCAATATGAATATTATCTACTAGTCCAATACTATTAGCTTGATAAAATTGAATTATTTCACAACAGGAACTTAATAAATTATTTCCCTGATAAAAATAGTCGATACGTTATATAAATTTGAGAGCGGTGACAAACTACTAATATTAGTATTTAGTATATATAATCCACCATGGACTGTTATTAAAGAATTTAAAGGATCTAAGTTATAGACATTCTCTGAATTTATGAATAAACTACCAAAAAATACTTCACAGCCATCCAAACTATCTAATTGGGTTTGATAGTAAACTACTGATTGAGAATTATCACCACATTGTGAAAAAACATTAAAATAGTTTGAGCAAGTAAGTATAATTAAAAAAAAAATTACCATACTTGAAAATTAGGAAATTTAATTTAAAAAACTATGCTTCAGCTTTAGGTCCTCCAAAGTTAATGGGAAGTTTACTCTTACCAATATCTTTAATTTGACCAAAATTTTCTTCATACTTTTTAACATTTTCCATTAATGTAGCTAAAAGTCTTTTACAATTCTGAGGAGCTAAGATAACTCTTGATCTAACTTTCGCTTTTGCCATTCCAGGCATTATATTTATAAAATCTAATACAAACTCAGTAGATGAGTGGTTGACAATTGATAAATTAGAGTATATCCCAGAAGACGAATCATCTGAGAGTTCAATGTTAATTTGTTTTTTATCCTTGTTATTCATAATTATCATCTTCAGTAACTTGTTCTTGTAATTCTATATTTAATTCTTTATTTAACTCTATCAAATCTAATTTATTTCCCACATTAATGGTACTATATTTTTTCAACCCTGTACCAGCAGGAATTTTATGTCCAACAATAACATTCTCTTTTAGTCCTTCTAAATTATCAATCTTTCCATTGACAGCAGCTTCATTAAGGACTTTAGTTGTTTCTTGGAAAGATGCAGCAGATAAAAAACTTTTTGTTTGAAGAGAAGCTCTGGTTATTCCCTGAAGTATTGAAGTAGACGTAGCAGGAATTGCATCTCTAGACTCAATTAATTTCAGATCTTTTCTTTTAAGTAGTGAATTTTCATCTCTTAATTTTCTTAGAGGAACTATCTGACCTGTTTTTAGATTTTCAGAATCACCTTGATCAATGATATACATTTTTCCATATATTTTTTCATTTTCTTCATTGAAATCATTTTTATGAATAAGATTGCCCTCTAAAAATTTGGTATCTCCAGCATCATTAATTTGAACTTTTCTCATCATTTGTCTTACTACAACTTCAAAATGTTTATCATTTATCTTTACTCCTTGTAATCTGTAGACTTCTTGCATTTCATTTACTAAATATTGTTGAACAGCTGTAGGGCCTTTAATTGAAAGCATTGTTTTCGGGGTAATTGCACCATCTGAAAGAGAAGTGCCTGCTTTTACAAAATCATTTTCTTGAACTAAAATTTGTTTAGATAATGATACTAAATATTTTCTAACATCACCTGATCTAGTAGTTATTATGATTTCTCTATTTCCTCTTTTAATTTTACCGTAAGAAACTATTCCGTCAACTTCAGCTACAACAGCTGGATTTGAAGGATTCCTTGCTTCAAATAATTCAGTAACTCTAGGAAGACCTCCTGTAATATCTCCAGCTTTAGCAGTTTTTCTTGGTAATTTTGCTAAAATTGATCCTGTTTTGATTTTATCACCTTCTTGAACAACAATATGAGCACCAACTGGAAGGGTATAAGATTTAGAATCAATTTTTTTCGATGAAGAATTAACCAAAATAGTAGGAATCATTTTTTTATCTCTGGACTCAGAAATAACTTTTTCTTGAAAACCTGTTTGTTCATCAATTTCAATCCTAAAAGTAGTTCCTTGTAGTAAATTTTCAAACTCAATTTTTCCAGAAATTTCTGATATTATAACCGCATTATATGGATCCCATTCGCAAATTATCTCATCTTTTTTTATTGAATCACCATCCTTAAAGTAAATATATGAACCATATGGAATGTTATTGGTTGCGAGCGTCATTCCAGTTCTTTTATCAATAAGTTTCATTTCAGCTGTTCTTCCAATAACTATTGTTACTTTTTTATTTTCCTCATCAAAACCTTCAACAGTTCTAAGTTCTTCAATTTCTAGGAGTCCATCACTTTTAGCTACTATCTTTGACTCTTCAGATGTATTTGAAGCAGTTCCACCAACATGGAATGTTCTCAAAGTTAGTTGAGTTCCAGGTTCACCAATTGATTGGGCAGCAATTACTCCAACAGTATCTCCTTCACTAGCCATTCTATTATTAGCTAAGTTTCTACCATAGCATTTTGCACAAATACCTTTCTTGGTCTCACAAGTTAGAGCTGATCTAATTTCTATCATTTCTATTGAAGCATTTTCAATTTCATCTGCTAGTTCCTCATTAATTTCTTCACCAGAATTTACTATTACATTCCCAGTTTTTGGATGAATTACATCGTGAAGTGATGTTCTTCCAAGAATTCGCTCCGATAAAGTTTCTACTATCTCTTCATTTTTCTTTAAAGCTGTGCATTGAAGCCCCCTCAGAGTTCCACAATCATCCTCTAATACAATAACGTCCTGAGCTACATCAACTAATCTTCTGGTTAAGTATCCAGCATCTGCAGTTTTTAAAGCAGTATCTGCAAGACCTTTTCTAGCTCCATGAGTAGAAATAAAATATTCTAGAATAGATAGACCTTCTTTAAAATTGGACGTGATTGGATTTTCAATAATTGCTCCTCCTGATGAACCAGATTTTTGAGGTTTAGCCATAAGACCTCTCATTCCTGATAATTGTCTTATCTGTTCTTTAGACCCCCTCGCTCCTGAATCTAACATCATATAAACTGAATTGAATCCTTGTTGATCATTAATGAGCCTATTCATAGCAAATTCTGTAAGTTCAGAATTAGTTTTGGTCCAAACGTCAATAACCTGATTATATCTTTCATTGTTCGTTATAAGTCCCATGTTATAGTTATCAGTAATAGATGAAACCTGATCTTTTGCATTATCAATCATTTCATTTTTTTGTTGAGGAACAATAATATCACCCAAAGAGAAAGATAATCCGCCTTTAAAAGCCATATTATATCCTAAGACTTTAATCTCATCTAAAAAATTAGCAGTTGTAGGTATATCTGTTTCTTTTAAAATTTTACCTATAATATTTCTCAATGCTTTTTTAGTCAAAGTTTCATTGATAAATCCAACTGATTCAGGTACAACATCATTGAATAAGACTCTTCCAATAGTAGTCTCTATAATTTTATTTACGAGTAGATTATTCTCTTTAACTTTTGTTTTAACTTTGATTATTGCATTAATTGAAGCTTTTTTCTCATTGTATGCAATTCTCACTTCATCAGGAGAATAAAAAACTAAATTTTCACCTTTAACAGGAAATTTTTTTGTACTTTTTCTTGGTTTAGTCATATAATATAAACCAAGAACCATATCCTGAGATGGAACTGTAATTGGAGCTCCATTTGCAGGATTCAATATATTATGTGAGCCTAGCATCAAAAGTTGAGCTTCAAGGATAGCTGCAGGTGTTAATGGTAAATGGACTGCCATTTGATCACCATCAAAATCTGCATTAAAAGCGGTACATGATAAAGGATGTAATTGAATTGCTTTACCTTCAATAAACTTAGGTTGAAAAGCTTGAATTCCTAATCTATGAAGAGTAGGAGCTCTATTTAATAAAACTGGGTGGCCTTTAATAACATTTTCAAGTATATCCCATATTACCGGATCTTTTTTATCAATTATTTTTTTGGCAGATTTAACTGTTTTAACAATACCTCTTTCAATCAATTTTCTGAATATAAATGGTTTATATAATTCAGCTGCCATATTTTTAGGTAAACCACATTCATGAAGTTTAAGATTGGGACCTACAACAATTACAGATCTTGCAGAATAATCTACTCTTTTCCCAAGTAAATTTTGACGAAATCTACCTTGTTTACCTTTTAATGAATCAGAGAGAGATTTAAGTGCTCTGTTAGATTCAGTTTTCACAGCTGAAGCTTTTCTAGTATTATCTAATAAAGAATCAACTGACTCTTGAAGCATTCTTTTTTCATTTCTTAAGATAACTTCTGGAGCTTTAATTTCAATTAGTCTCTTCAACCTATTATTTCTTATTATTACTCTTCTATATAGGTCATTTAAATCAGATGTTGCAAATCTGCCTCCATCAAGAGGTACTAGAGGTCTTAGTTCTGGTGGAATTACAGGTATAACTTTAAGTATCATCCATTCGGGTTTATTTTCCATTCTAGTATTTGCATCTCTAAATGCTTCTACAACAGCTAATCTTTTCAGGGCTTCAGTTTTTCTTTGTTGTGAAGTTTCTACATTAGCAGTATGTCTTAAATTATAAGATAAATCATCTAAATTCAGTCTGGACAAAAGGGACTCGAGGGCATCAGCTCCCATTTTAGCAATAAATTTGTTTGGATCATTATCATCTAAGATTTGATTTTCTCTAGGTAATCTCTCTAGAGCATCCATATATTCTTCCTCAGTTAAAAATTGAAGATATTCTAAAGGATTCCCCTCATTATCAACTGCTGATGCGGGTTGAACTACAATATACCTTTCATAATAAATTATCATATCTAATTTTTTTGTTGGAAGTCCCAACAAATAACCTATCTTATTAGGTAAAGATCTAAAATACCATATATGAGCTACAGGAACTACAAGATTAATATGCCCCATTCTCTCCCTTCTCACTTTTTTTTCAATAACTTCTACTCCGCATCTATCGCAGACTATTCCTCTATATCTAATTCTTTTATATTTTCCACAGTGGCATTCATAATCTTTAACTGGTCCAAATATTCTTTCACAAAATAAGCCTTCCCTTTCAGGTTTAAAAGTTCTGTAATTTATTGTTTCTGGTTTTAATACTTCTCCACTTGATTCTTCAAGGACATATTCAGGGGAAGCTAAACCTATGCTTATGGTTTCAAAACTTTTTTGTTGCGATTTATTATCTTTATTTCTCATAGTGATTTTGATTCAAAATTGAATGATTTTTTAAAAAATAGTTTATTTCAAACTTAACTTAAGTCCAAGACCTTTTAATTCATGAAGTAATACATTAAAAGACTCAGGAATACCTGGTTCTAACATCTCTTTACCTTTAACAATTGATTCATAGGTTTTAGCTCTTCCATTGACATCATCTGATTTTACAGTTAAAACCTCTCTCAAAATATTTGATGCCCCATATGCTTCAAGAGCCCAAACTTCCATTTCACCAAATCTTTGACCACCAAATTGAGCCTTTCCGCCAAGAGGCTGCTGAGTTATTAATGAATAAGGACCTATGGATCTCGAATGCATTTTATCATCTACCATATGACCTAATTTAAGCATATAAATAACACCTACTGAAGCTGGCTGATCAAACTTTTCTCCAGTTCCACCATCAAATAAATAAGTATGGCCATATTCTGGTATTTTAGCTTTTTTGGTAAGTTCAGTAATTTCTTCTAGACTTGCACCATCAAAAATTGGAGTAGCAAACTTTTTTCCAAGCTTGCTTCCTACCCAGCCAAGTACAGTTTCGTAAATTTGACCTATATTCATTCTTGACGGTACACCAAGAGGGTTCAAAACAATATCAACAGTTGATCCATCTTCCATAAATGGCATATCTTCATCTCTAACAATTCTGGCAACAATTCCTTTATTCCCATGTCGACCAGCCATTTTGTCCCCAACTTTAAGTTTTCTTTTCTTTATGATGTAGACTTTTGCTAATTTTAATATTCCTGCAGGTAATTCATCACCAACTGAAAGCATAAACTTTTCTCTTCTTGATGAACCTTTAAGGTCATTTAATTTAATATTATAATTGTGAATTAAATCGTTAACAAGTTGATTTAATTTATTGTCAGTTGTCCAATTAATAGTTTTCAATGAGGAAAAATCATCGATTGATGTTAAAAGTTTTTGAGTAAATTTTTTCCCTTTTGAAATCAGTATTTCACCAATATCATTTTCAACTCCTTGTGATGTTTTCCCAGAAACTAAACTGAATAACTTATCAATAAGTTTTGATTTAAGATCTGAATACTTTTTTTTGTAATCAGCCTCTAAACTTGAGATTAACTTCTTATCTGCTAATCTTGTTTTTTTATCTTTAATAGCCTTAGCAAAAAGTTTTTTATCTAAAACAACTCCATTGAGAGATGGGGAAGCTTTAAGAGATGCATCCTTGACATCTCCAGCTTTATCTCCAAAAATTGCTCTTAACAATTTTTCTTCTGGAGATGGATCTGATTCACCCTTGGGTGTAATTTTTCCAATTAGAATATCACCAGGGTTAACATGAGCTCCAACTCTAATAATTCCATTTTCATCTAAATCTTTTGTTGCTTCTTCAGATACATTAGGAATATCTGGAGTTAGTTCTTCTGAACCCAATTTTGTTTCTCTAACATCCAGCGAATATTCGTCAATATGAATTGAAGTAAATACATCGTCTCGGACAACTTTTTGTGATATAACTATCGCATCCTCAAAATTGTAACCTTTCCAAGGCATAAATGCAACTCTCAAATTTTTACCTAAAGCTAACTCTCCATTTTGAGTAGCATAGCCCTCTGTTAAAACTTGGCCTTTGATGACCTTATCACCAACCTTAACTATAGGTCTAATATTTAGACACGTTCCTTGATTAGTTTTTTGAAACTTTGTTAGATTATAAGTAACAGAATCTTCTTCGAATGAAACAATACGCTCATTGTCAGTTCTATCATAGTTAATTATAATTTTCTTTGAATCAACATACTCAACTGTACCTTTTCCATGAGCATTCACTAAAACTCTTGAATCAGAGGCTACGGAGGACTCTAATCCTGTACCTACAATTGGAGATTCTGGATTCATCAATGGAACGGCTTGGCGCATCATATTAGATCCCATTAAGGCTCTGTTTGCATCATCGTGTTCAAGAAAAGGAATTAATGATGCAGAAATAGATGAAATTTGATTAGGAGCTACATCCATATAATTTACTTTTTCAGGTTCAATAACAGGAAAGTCTCCATTATCTCTTGCTTTAATTAAGTTTGATGTAAACTTACCACTTTCATCCACAGGAGCGTTTGCTTGAGCAATAACTTTTTCCTGTTCCTCTTCGGCACTTAAATAAACTGGTGGATCATCTAAACTAACTTTTCCTTTTTTAACATGACGATATGGGGTTTCAATAAATCCCATTTTATTAACTTTTGCAAAAACACAGAGTGATGAAATTAATCCAATATTTGGTCCTTCTGGAGTTTCAATTGGACACAATCTACCATAATGAGTGTAATGTACATCTCTAACCTCAAAGCCTGCTCTTTCTCTTGAAAGACCTCCAGGTCCCAATGCTGATAATCTTCTCTTGTGAGTAATTTCAGCAAGTGGATTAGTTTGATCCATGAATTGAGATAGTTGATTAGTACCAAAGAATGTATTAATTACTGATGATAATGTTTTAGCATTAATTAAATCAATTGGAGTAAAAACCTCATTGTCTCTGACATTCATTCTTTCTCTAATAGTTCTTGCCATTCTTGATAGACCAATTCCAAATTGATTATTTAATTGTTCTCCAACCGTTCTTACTCTTCTGTTACTTAAGTGATCTATATCGTCAACTTCAGCTTTTGAATTTACTAGCTCAATTAAATATTTAATAATCAGAATAATATCAACTTTTGTCAAAGTAGCTTGATCTAAACCTATATCTAGATCTAATTTTTTATTTATTCTGTATCTTCCAACTTCGCCTAGGCTATATCTAGTCTCTGAAAAAAATAGCTTATCAATTATCCCTCTTGCAGTTTCTTCATCTGGTGGATCAGCATTTCTTAATTGTCTATATATATGTTCAACTGCTTCTTTTTCTGAATTGGTTGGATCTTTTTGTAATGTATTATGAATAATTTTATATTCTGAAGATTCGTTTGTTTCCTTATGGAGTAATATACTCTTTACTCCTGCCTGCATTATAGTATCAATATGATTTTTTTCAATAATTACATCTCTATCGAGTAAAACTTCATTTCTTTCAATAGAAACAACTTCACCCGTGTCTTCATCGACAAAATCTTCAAACCATGTTTTTAATACTCTAGCTACTAATCTTCTTCCTAAAACTCTTTTTAAGCCAGCCTTACTCACTCTAACTTCGTCTGCGAGATCAAAAATTTCAAGTATATCTTTGTCACTTTCATATCCAATAGCCCTCAGTAAAGTGGTCACAGGTAGCTTCTTTTTTCTATCAATATATGCATACATTACAGAATTGATATCAGTCGCAAATTCAATCCAAGAGCCTTTAAATGGAATAACTCTTGCAGAATATAATTTTGTTCCATTTGCATGATAACTCTGTCCAAAAAATACACCTGGAGATCTATGAAGCTGAGAAACACATACTCTTTCAGCGCCATTAATAATGAAGGTACCTCTTTTAGTCATGTATGGAATTGTTCCTAAATAAACATCTTGAATAATAGTTTCAAAGTCCTCATGTTCAGGATCAGTACAATAAAGTTTTAATCTTGCTTTCAAAGGAACACTAAAAGTCAAGCCTCTTTCAATACATTCATCAACACTATATCTAGGAGGATCAACAAAATAGTCTAAAAATTCCAAAACAAAATTATTTCTTGTATCAGAAATAGGAAAATTTTCGCTAAAGACTTTAAATAAGCCTTCATTTTCTCTGTCTTCAGATTTAGTTTCTAACTGAAAAAAATCTTTAAATGATTTAAGTTGAATATCTAAGAAATCGGGGTAGTCAAATTTTGATTTAATAGATTTAAAACTTAGTCTTGTAATTTGTTTATTTATAGCCAACTGAATAAAATTTAAAAAAAAGAATTAACAAAAAGCACTGAATAAAATTTTATTCAGTGCATGTAATATATTATTGAGAATAATTATTTAAGCTCAACTTCTGCTCCAGCTCCCTCTAATTGAGATTTTAGTGCTTCAGCTTCATCTTTTGCAATAGATTCTTTAAGAGTAGCAGGTGCACTATCAACAAGTTCTTTTGCTTCTTTTAATCCTTTACCAGTTAACTCTTTAACCAATTTTACAACTGCTAATTTTGAACCACCTGGAGCTTTTAAAATAACATCAAATTCTGTTTTTTCTTCACTACCTCCGGCGTCTCCTCCTGGAGTAGCATTACCTGAAACAGCAACTTGAGCTGCAGCTGGTTCAATTCCATATTCATCTTTTAATATCGAAGCTAACTCATTAACTTCTTTAACTGTTAAATTCACTAATTTTTCAGCGAAATCTTTTAAATCTGCCATAGTTTTTATTTTTATTGTTGTTTAATTTATTTGAAAGTGAGTGCGTACAATTTTTATTCTTTTTTATTTTCAAGGGTTTTTAAAATACCTGCTAGTTTATTTGAAGCAGAATTAATACTTGATACTATATTTTTCATTGGTGATTGGAGTATTAAAACTATATCACCTATAAGTTCTTCTTTAGACTTAAGATTTTCTAAAATAGCTAATTGATTCTGGTCATAGTATGATTCATCAATCTGAGCACCTTTAAATGAGGGTTTTTCTGAGGATTTATTTTTACTTAAAAATTCCTTAATCACTTTAGCAGGAGCATTAGATGTATCAGATATCATAACTGAGGTATTTCCCTTCAAGACAGATGAAATATCATCGAAGTCCTTTTCACAAGATTCCATTGCTTGTTTTAGCAAAGTATTCTTAACAACCTGAAGAGTAACACCCTTACTGAAGCAAAGTTTTCTGAGTTTAGAAGTATCTTCTGAATTCATACCAGAAATGTCAGTCAGATAAACATTTTTACTATCATTAAGCATGTCTTTTAGTTTATCTATAGCTATTTTTTTTTCGTTTTTTGTCATAAGTTAAAAATTAAAATCTATAAAGATTTTGAATCAATTTTAAATCCGTTACCCATGGTGCTAGACATAGTTATACTTTTCACATATGTTCCTTTTGCAGATGATGGTTTGAGTTTGATAACTGATTGTATAAGTTCAGATGCATTTTCAGCGATTTTTTCGTGATCAAATGAAACTTTAGCTATTGCTGCGTGAATTATACCATATTTATCAACTTTAAAGTCTATTTTTCCAGCTTTAACATCTTTGACTGCTTTTGCTACATCCATTGTAACAGTTCCAGTTTTTGGATTTGGCATCAAACCTCTAGGACCTAAAATTTTACCTAAAGGACCTAGTTTCCCCATACAACTTGGCATAGTAATAATAACATCAACTTCCGTCCAACCAGATTTAATTTTTTGAATATATTCATCTAATCCTACAAAATCTGATCCAGCTTCTGTAGCTTCCTTTTCTTTATCTGGAGTACAAATTGTTAACACTTTAATTTTTTTTCCTGTGCCATTTGGTAAAGTAACAACTCCTCTTACCATTTGATTAGCTTTTCTAGGATCAACACCAAGTCTAATTGCAATATCTATACTCTCATCAAATTTAGAATTAGAATTCTTTTTTATCAAACTAGATGCCTCAGATAAGTTGTAAAATTTATCTAAATCAAGTTTGTTTCTTTTTTCTGTTTGTTTTTTAGTTAATTTGGTCATATAATTCTAAGTTTATGATTTAGGAAAGTCCCCAGTAACAGTTATACCCATACTTCTTGCAGTTCCAGCTACCATTTTCATAGCAGAGTTTATAGTAAAGCAGTTTAAATCTACCATTTTGTCCTCAGCAATTGTTTTAATTTGATCCCAAGTTACTTTGCCAACTTTTTTTCTGTTTGATTCAGGTGATCCTTTCTTAATTTTAGTTAATTCCAAGAGCTGTACTGCAGCAGGTGGGGTCTTAATTACAAAATCAAAGGATTTATCTACATAAACTGTAATAGATACAGGAAGGACTTTACCTTGTTTATCTTGGGTTCTAGCATTAAATTGTTTGCAAAATTCCATAATATTAACACCTTTTGCACCTAAAGCTGGGCCAACAGGTGGTGAAGGGTTTGCTGATCCTCCACGAACTTGTAATTTAATTAAACCTACTATTTCTTTTGCCATCTTAAAATTAGTTAACTGTTTTATTCTTTTTCAACTTGTAAAAAATTTAACTCTAAAGGAGTTTTTCTACCAAATATTTTTACCATAACAAGTAATTTCCTCTTTTCTTCATTAATTTCTTCTATTAAACCACTAAACCCATTAAAGGGACCATCTATAACTTTTACCGGTTCACCGGTAACATAGGGCATACTCATTAATTCATCGGCCTCAGACAACTCATCTACTTTACCTAACATTCTATTAACCTCAGAAAGTCTTAAAGGTAGCGGATCTCCCCCTTTGGTAGCGCCAAGAAATCCAATTACTCCAGTAATTGACTTTATAGCATGGACAACTTCACCTATTAAGTCTGCTTCAATCATTATGTATCCTGGAAAAAAATTTCTTTCTTTTGTGACTTTTTTCCCATTCTTAATCTTGTAAACTTTCTCAGTTGGAACTAGTACTTGAGAAACATAATTCTCCATTCTAAGCTCTTCCATTTCTCTTTCAATGTATGTCTTGACCTTAGATTCTTTTCCTGATATTGCCCTCACAACATACCATTTTTTTTTTGCTTCAACTTTCATAAAATATGGTTAGTTAAAATAAGTTATAAAATTCACCCAATATTTTGTCAAATCCTAAATCCATTAAACTAATTATTAGAGCGATAATTATTGATGATATTGCAACTAATAAGGTACTGGATTGTAATTGGGAAAGACTAGGCCAGGTTACTTTAGTAATTAATTCATTATATGAATCTAAAATATATTTCTTCATATACTATTATTTTTTGCACGGGTAGAGAGATTCGAACTCCCATCGACGGTTTTGGAGACCGGAATGCTACCATTGCACCATACCCGTGTGGGAAATTTCAAATAATCTTATAAAATCTCTGTTACTTGTCCTGCACCAACTGTTCTTCCTCCTTCTCTTATTGCAAATCTTAAACCTTTATTCAAAGCAACAGTATTTATCAAGTTAACTGTTATTGTTAAGTTATCACCAGGCATTACCATTTCAGTTCCCTCTGGTAATACTATTTCACCAGTCACATCAGTTGTTCTTATATAAAATTGAGGTCTGTATTTATTGTGAAAAGGAGTATGTCTTCCTCCTTCCTCTTTTTTTAACACGTATACCTCAGCCTTAAATTTATCGTGAGGAGTAACTGAGCTAGGTTTACATATAACCATACCTCTTTTGATATCTGTTTTTTCTATACCACGGAGTAATAAACCAACATTATCTCCAGCTTCACCTCTATCAAGAATTTTTCTAAACATTTCTACACCAGTTATTGTTGAGGATAAATTTTCAGCTCCCATTCCAAGAATATCTACAGTATCTCCACTATTTGCAACTCCTAATTCAATTCTACCAGTAGCAACAGTTCCTCTACCAGTGATTGAAAATACATCTTCAACCGGCATCAGAAAATCCTTTTCTACATCTCTAACTGGCATCTCGATCCACTCGTCAACATTTTTCATAAGCTCTTTAACGGTATCAACCCATTTACCTTCACCGTTTAAAGCCCCTAGTGCTGAACCTTGAACGACAGGAGTATTGTCTCCATCAAACTCATAGAAGGATAGCAGGTCTCTAATTTCCATATCGACTAGTTCGAGTAATTCTTCATCATCTACCATATCAACTTTATTCATGAAAACAACAATTCTAGGAACGCCAACCTGTCTTGCCAAAAGTATATGTTCTCGAGTCTGTGGCATTGGGCCGTCCGTGGCAGCAACTACTAGTATAGCTCCATCCATTTGTGCCGCACCAGTTACCATATTTTTGACATAATCTGCGTGACCAGGACAATCGACATGTGCGTAATGACGGTTTTGAGTCTCATATTCAACATGTGAGGTATTAATTGTAATACCTCTCTCTTTTTCTTCAGGTGCATTATCTATTGCATCAAAGTCTTTTTTTGCTGCCAATCCATCAGTAGCAAGTACAGTTGTAATTGCAGCAGTTAGTGTAGTTTTTCCATGATCAACATGACCAATAGTACCTATATTTAGGTGGGGTTTACCTCTTTGAAAAGTTTCTTTTGCCATAATTTTTAATTTAAATTAAATACTAAATTAATATATATCTGAAAATCAGATACTTGAGCGAGAGACGAGAATCGAACTCGCAACCCTCAGCTTGGAAGGCTGACGCTCTACCAATTGAGCTACTCTCGCTTTTATATTTTAAGTGGTGGGAGAAGGATTCGAACCTTCGAAGGCTAGGCCAGCAGATTTACAGTCTGCCCTCGTTGACCGCTTGAGTATCCCACCCCAACAATTTTTCACAAAATAAAGAACAACAGAGCCGATGGAGGGGCTCGAACCCACGACCTGCTGATTACAAATCAGCTGCTCTAGCCAGCTGAGCTACATCGGCAATGTCATCTCTCTCTTAACCAACAAAACCTTCAGAAAAAGAGACTGCAAATTTATAAAACTAATGAACATGAAAAAATAATATTCAATTTTTTTTTAAATGATTTATTTCATTGTAAGAAAAAAAATAAAAAAGTTAATTTAAATTATTGGATATAATTTGTTAAAATTAGAGAATTATTCTGAACCACGAGGATGAGATAAGTTATAAACTTTCTTTAAATTTTCATAGGATGTATGAGTATAAATTTGAGTTGAATTGAGACTGGAGTGTCCTAATATTTCTTTTATTGCCATAAGATCAGCTCCTTCATTGAGCAGGTGAGTGGCGAATGCATGTCTAAGAGTGTGAGGACTTTTTTTTGTTATAGTAGAAACTTTGCTAATGTATAATTTTACAATTCTGTAGACCAATTTAGGGTATAATTTTTTGCCATTATGATTTAAAAATAAATATTGAGAATTATTTTTAAAATTATCATTTCTTACACTGATAAATTTTTTTAAATCATTTAAGTGACTATCTAATAATGGAATTAACCTTTGTTTATCTCTTTTTCCAGTAACTTTAATATATTTTTGATAAAAACTTATATCATTAACTTCTAAGTTAATTAGCTCTGATAACCTCATTCCAGTATAGTAAAACATTTGTAATATAGTTTTATCTCTTTCCCCAATATAACCTTCAAGAAAAAAATTATTATCAAAAAGTTTATTTAGATCCTCTTTACTGGCAAATTCTGGAATCTTTTTTTTTGTCTTCAAGGAAATAATATTTTTGGTAGGATTACCTTTAAAAAAATTATTGTTATTTTGAAATCTGTAGTATCTTCTTAAAACAGAAAGTTTTCTATTAACTGAGTTTTTATCGTAGCCTTTAGAAACTAGATGAGAAATCCAAGCTTTAATATTTTGAGTTTTTACATCTTTTAATGTTAAATCTAAATTAAGTAATAAAAATTTTTCAAACTGATTTAAATCTGAAACATAGGATTTAACAGTTAGTGAAGAATATCTTTTTACTGAATCAATATATTCAATAAATTTGGAAATGTGATTCATTCTTATATTAGAGAAGGATGTGAAATTTACTCAGCTTGCTTGAGTTGTTGAACATATGCTGCTTTGATGAGCTGCTGTCTTCTTCTAATTGATGGTTTTATAAATTCTTTTCTTGCTCTTAAATCTTTCATAGCACCAGTTTTATCAAACTTACGCTTAAATCTTTTGAGAGCTCTTTCAATTGCTTCTCCATCTTTAACAGGGATTATAATCATTTCATTAAAAATTAGTTTTGCAAATATAATAAAAATAACAATATTTAAAACAACTTAAATTTATTTTAATATTTCCTTAGAAATTACTAACAACTGAATCTGAGAAGTACCCTCACCAATAGTTGTTAACTTAGAATCTCTGTAAAATTTTTCAACAGGAAAATCTTTAATATATCCATAACCTCCAAAAATTTGTACTGCAAGATTTGATATATCTACCGAAATCTCAGATGAATAATACTTTGCCATTGAACTTTCTTTAGTAACCTTTAAAAATCTATCAATCTTATCTACTGCTTTATAAATTAGTAATTCAGATGCCATAATTTTACTGTACATATCTGCTAAAATAAATGCTATAGATTGATGATTGGATATAGGTATTTTAAATTGGATTCTTTCCTTAGAATACTTTAGAGAATTTTGATAAGCACCTTTAGATATGCCAAGTGCCAAGGCAGCAATTGAAATTCTTCCTCCATCTAAAATTTTCATAGATTGAATAAAGCCCTCTCCAATTTCTCCAAGTAAATTTTCTTGAGGTATTCTACAATTATCAAAAATTATTTCGGAAGTCTCTGATGCTCTCATTCCTAGTTTATCCTCTTTTTTCCCCGAAAAAAAACCTTTAGTACCTCTCTCAACAACAAAAGCAGACATGTCACTTGAGTTATTTTTGTTACCCGTTCTAACTACTACAACTGTAATTGAAGCAGAAATACCATGAGTTATAAAATTTTTTGAACCATTTAAAATCCACTCATTACCAACTTTAACTGCTTTAGTTTTCATATTACCAGAATCGGACCCAGTATTTTGTTCAGTTAAAGCCCAAGCACCTATTTGTTTTCCTGAACATAGTTTAGGAAGCCATTTTTTTTTCTGATATTCATTTCCAAACTTATAAATATGTGCTAGACAAAGTGAATTATGAGCTGCAACAGACAACCCTATAGAAGGATCAATTTTAGAGATCTCTTCAATTATTTTAACATATTCTTTATAAGTTAATCCCGATCCACCATATTTTTCAGGAATTAACACTCCCATTATACCCATTTTTCCTAGGATTTTAAATAAATCTACAGGAAAATATTGTTTATCATCCCATTCTTTATAAAATGGTAAAATATGTTTTTTAACAAGATCCTTTACTGACCTTTGAATACTTTTTTGAGTATCAGAATATTGTATCATTTATTTTACTTTTTTCACTTTACCAGAATTTAATTTCTCTGAATACATTTCTAAATCTTCTTTAACTTCATTGCTTAAAAAATATAAACCTAGAATATTTGGGAAAGCCATTGCTAAAATCATCATATCAGAAAAATCAATTACAGAACCTAAACTAACTGAAGATCCAATAACTACAAATAATAAAAATAACAATTTATAGGAAATATCTACAAATTTTGAGTTTCCAAATAAATATGTCCATGATTTTAACCCATAATATGACCAAGATATCATTGATGAAAAAGCGAATAAAAAAATAGCTACAACTAATAATAACGGAAACCACGAAATAACTGATTCAAAAGCTGAAGAAGTCAATTGAGCTCCTTCTAAATCAAGTCCTAAATGTCTGTCTGTAATAATAATAACAAAGGCAGTCATGGTACAAATTACAACTGTATCGATAAATGGTTCCAAGAGAGCAACAATTCCCTCTTTTACTGGTTCATCAGTTTTTACTGCTGAGTGAGCTATGGCAGCAGAACCTATTCCAGCCTCATTTGAAAAAGCTGATCTTTTAAATCCTTGAATTAAAACTCCAATAATACCCCCTTTTGTTGCATCATTTGAAAAAGCAGAGGTTACTATTAAATGTAAAACATCAAAGATTTTGTTATAATTTAATATTATTATAAATAATGATGCTCCTACATATAAAAAAGCCATAAATGGTACAATTTTTTCAGTTATCTTAGCTATTGACTTTATCCCGCCTATAATAACTAGGCCTACAAATAAAGAAAGTATCAAACCAAAATAAAAGCCATTTCCAGGCATTATTTGAAATTGACCTTCAATTTGAGCATAAGCTTGGTTGGCTTGAAACATACATCCTCCACCGAATGATCCACCTACACATAATACAGCAAATAAAGCTCCTATAAACTTACCAAATTTTTCAAAATTCCTTGATTTAAATGTCTCACTTAAATAATACATAGGCCCCCCTGAAACTTCACCTTTATCATTTATTTTTCTATACTTTACTCCTAGGGTACATTCAACAAATTTAGAGGACATTCCCAGAAACCCTGCAATTATCATCCAAAATGTTGCACCCGGTCCACCAACAGAAATTGCTACTGCAACACCTGCTATATTTCCTAGTCCAACTGTCGCAGATAAAGCCGTTGTCAGTGCTTGAAAATGAGATACTTCACCATCTTCATTTGGACTATCATACTTGCCTCTAACTAAATCTATTGCATGTTTAAAATAAAAAATATTTACGAATTTCATTTTTAAAGTAAAAAAAACTGCACCACTTATTAACCATATTACTACAATTGGAATTCCCATCGAAAAAGGTTCCCAAAATATTGTTTTTGACATTATTTCGACAATTGGCTCAAAAACTGAGTTAATAGATCTGGATAAATTATTTTCTGCAAACGTAAAATTATGAATGAATAATAAAATATATTTGATTTTTTTCATTGGATAATATTTAAAATAATGAAGAAATATAATTTGCACCTATGATACTCAAATTCATTACTTCGTCTGAACCCATTTTCTTTAATTTTGATTCAGAATTAGGATTATCTGATACACTAACAACTTTTATATTATTATTTAATTGTTTTACCAAAAAAATATTATCAATATTTAAATTATCTTTTTTGTGAAGA